>JAGAQV010000008.1 GCA_017622555.1 Clostridia bacterium | reverse complement strand
ATAATAAATAAGAAAGAATAAAGAATAAAATCGGTGTCGGCTTTGCCGACAGATTTATATATCGTGCCGTAGGCACACATTTTTTCTTATTTCTTCTTTATTATCTATTCTTTTGGGCGTCAGCCCGATAAACTATAATTTGAAAATTAAAAAAATAAAAAAGCCTCGGTTTAACCGAGGCTTAAATTTATATTTATTAAAGCTTTGAAAAGCCGTAGCTGTTGATAAGCGCATCAAGCTTTTTACCTTCCTTACAAAGAGGGCATTCGTGTGCAGGAACCGAGAAATAGTCGGGTAAATCGGTTGGGTTAAATACTGAATTAACCTTAAAGCCGTCGCATACTTCTTTGGTGGAGAACATTGCAGCAACACCAACGGGGGTACCACCATAATATTTAATGGCTTCAATTGCGTTGGTTACGGTTTCGCCCGAAGCAACCGACACCGCCAAAACAAGCACGTGCTTGCCTTTAATCATAGGCAAAATATTATCACGGAAAATAAGCTGTGAACCGTTTGCAGTTTCGGGTGTTACAATATAAATTGTTTGGTGTGAGTTAATGTTCATAAAGCTGTGTTTTGTAAGCTCGTTTGCAAGGCAAGTGCCCACAACCTCGGTGCCGTCAAGGCAAAGCACGGTGTCAACAATAGTGTTAGAATAGCTATAACCTCCGCAAAGCTTTTGTGCAACAGCTTTAGCTTCAGTAAGGCGTGATTTTTGCGCCGCAACATCAATGTAATAATTACTGTGCGCATGGGGAGATGCAAAGTGACCCTTTGCGACACGAAGATATAAATTATCAACGTTGGTTTTAATTTTCATAATGTCTTTTGATGGCATAATTTAACCTCCCTAAAGGATTTACTTAAATTATATATGAAAAGTAAGTATTTTACAAGATTTTTTTAAAAACCTATTGCAAAAGCAAATTATATTTTTTAAAATATATAGGATGAAAGGGGCGCTTTAAATGCGTATTGCAACAAATTCTAAAATTTTATATTCCAGAATGTCGGAAATAGAGGCAGTAAAATATTTTGCAAAATGTGGATTTGATACTTTGGACCTTGGTATGCTTGAAATGTGGGATGAAAATTGCCCTAAAAATCAGGTAAATTACGTTGAATATGCCAAGGAGCTTAAAAGGGTTGCTGACGGTTGTGGCGTTTTGTTTAACCAGTCACACGCGCCAATGCATTCAAGCTATATTGATGAAGCCAAAACCCAACAGGCCTTTGAACTTATAAAGCGCTCAATTGAAATTGCCGCTATCGTTGGGGTTAAAAACATTGTTGTTCATCCTAAGCAGCATCTTGAATATCCCGAAAATGCCAAAATATTAAGAGAACAAAATGTTGAATTTTACAGCAAGCTTTTGGATATAAGCAAAGACTGGGGCATTAACATTTTAACCGAAAATATGTGGAGAAACAAAGGCAGCAATGCAATTGTGCATAGCGTTTGCGCACCGCCTGAAGAATTCCGTGATTATGTTGATATGATGCAAAGCGAACGCTTTGGCGCTTGTCTTGATATTGGTCACGCTTATCTTGTAAAAGAGGACCCTGTTAATATGATAAACACCTTGGGTCATAGAATTTGGGGACTTCACATTCACGACGTTGCAAGGGATAACGATTTACACACAATGCCGTTTTTTGGTAACATAAAAAATTGGGAAGAAATTATGGCGGCTTTGGGTAAAATCGGTTACAAGGGTGATATCACCTTTGAAATGAAGGCGCTTGATAATATACCCGACTGTCTTTTAGAGGATACACTCAAAATGCTTCACCGTGTGGGAGAAACTTTTGCCGAAATGGTAGAAAGAAACAGATAAATTTATGGCTTTGTTTTTTAAGGGAATTTATAATTTTTTTAAAAGCAATATTGTAATGACTGTGGCGCTGTTAGCGGCTGTGGTAACCTCGTGTATAATTCCGCCTGACAGTAACTACATCGGTTATTTTGACTTTAAAACGCTTACCTGTCTTTTTTGCGTACTGGCTGTGGTTTGCGCTTTAAAAAATATTCGTTTTTTTTACATACTTGCCCGAAAAATTGTTGAGGTTTGCGGAAATATACGCACCTGTGTTTTGATGCTGGTTTATATTACCTTCATTGGTTCAATGCTTATTGCAAACGATATGGCGCTTTTAACCTTTTTGCCGCTTGGCTATTACGTGCTTACCACCACTAAGCAAGAAAAGTATATGGAAGTTACCTTTATTTTGCAAAACATTGCAGCAAATTTGGGTGGAATGTTGACGCCTTTTGGCAATCCGCAAAACCTTTACCTTTATTCTTTTTTTGAAATTGATAATTTCGAATTTATGGGCATAATGGCACCATGTTTTGTGGTTGCTATAGTTTTAATTACGCTTTGTTGTTTGATTTTTATAAAGCCCGAAAGGGTTGTTTTGCAAAAGCAAAAGGTCAATTTGCCGCCGCAAAAAACAATAATTTATTTACTGCTGTTTGCCTATTCAATTTTAATTGTTTTTAGGGGCATACCTTACTGGACAGGCCTTATTGTTATACCGTTGTTTTTGCTTTTTATGGACAGGGACGCTTTAAAGGCGGTGGATTATCCGTTGCTTTTAACCTTTGTTTTCTTTTTTGTTTTTGCCGGAAATATGGCACGAATTGACGTTGTGCGTGAATTCTTTTCGTATTTGCTTTCAAAAAACACCTTGGTTGTTTCTGTACTTTCCTGTCAGGTTATAAGTAACGTGCCGTCGGCCGTACTGCTTTCGCAGTTTACAAACAACTATGCAGATTTGCTTGTCGGTGTAAACATTGGCGGCGCAGGTACGCTTATTGCGTCGTTAGCAAGTCTTATAACCTTCCGTGAATATGCAAAGCACAACCCAACTAAATTTAAGCATTACATAGTTACGTTTTCGCTTTTTAACTTTGGCTTTTTAGCTGTGCTTACTTTATTTGCACTTGTTTGGAACACCGTGTTTTAACAATTTATGTTTTAAAAACATAAATTGTTAAAGAAGAAATAATAAAGAATAAATAAGAAAGTCGGTGTCGCTTTGCGACAAATATGTATTGTAAGGTTAAACACATTTTTTATTCTTTAATTGCAAAAGTAACCATTATATGTTAAAATATTAGTTACATATTTTATTTGGGGGATTTTGTTTGTTTTATAATAACGTTTTGGAAGCAATAGGCAACACCCCGCTTATTAAGCTTCAGCGCATCGTGCCAAAGGGCAGTGCGCAGGTTTTAGTTAAATATGAGGGCGTTAATATCGGCGGCTCGATTAAAACACGTACCGCATTAAGCATGATTAATGAGGCCGAGAAAAAGGGTATAATAAATAAGGATACAATTATTGTCGAGCCCACAAGCGGTAATCAGGGTATTGGTCTGTCGCTTATAGGTGCGGTTAAAGGGTATAAGGTTGTTATTGTTATGCCCGATTCGGTTAGTGAAGAACGCCGCAAGCTTGTTAAGGCTTATGGCGCCGAGCTTATTTTAATACACGATGATGGCGACATTGGTAAGTGTATTGAGGAATGTCTTAATACCGCTATTAAAATGTCAGAAGAGGATAAAAACGTATGGGTGCCTCAGCAGTTTATTAACCCTGACAACCCCAAAATTCATCGCAACACTACTGCGGTTGAAATAATTGAGCAGGCGGGCTGTCAAATTGATGGTTTCTGTTCGGGCGTGGGCACAGGCGGCACCTTGACGGGTATCGGCGAAGTGCTTAAAGAAAATAACCCCAATATAAAGATTTGGGCGGTAGAGCCTGAAAATGCCGCAATTTTATCGGGCGGAAGCATTGGTACACATTTGCAAATGGGCATTGGCGACGGTATTATTCCCGAAAACCTGAACCTTAACATTTTTAGTGATACTGCAATTGTAACTGATGATGAAGCAATTCAAACCTCGAAACGCCTTATTCGTGAAGAGGGTATTTTATGCGGAATTTCAAGCGGCACAAATGTTGCCGCCGCATTAAGAATGGCAAAGCTTTTAGGCGAAGGTAAAACGGTTGTTACGGTTTTACCAGACACAGGTGAAAGATATTTCAGCACCGAGCTTTTTGAATTTTAGTTTAAAGGAGCGTTAAAAATGTCAAACATATGGCACGATATTTCACCCAAACGCATAACACCTGAAGAATTTGTTTGCGTTGTTGAAATTCCCAAGGGCAGTAAAAAGAAGTACGAGCTTGACAAAGAAACCGGATTTTTAATGCTTGACAGAATTTTATATACTTCAACCCACTATCCTGCAAATTACGGTTTTATTCCCCGCACCTTTGGTGATGACGGCGACCCGCTTGATGTTTTGCTTTTGTGCGCTCAAACGTTGGACCCGTTGACACTTGTTAAAGCGTACCCAATTGGTGTTATTACTATGATAGATAACGGGCATAACGACGAAAAGATTATTGCAATTCCCTGTAATGACCCGACATATAACCACTATACTGATATTGAACAGCTTCCAATGCATATTTTTGATGAAATGCGCCATTTCTTTAAGGTTTACAAAAACCTTGAAAACAAAGAAACTGCCGTTGATGAGGTTCAGGGCAGGGAAGTAGCTGTGAAGATTATTAAAGAAGCTATTGAGCATTATATTGAATGCTTTTGCAAGTAAAAAGAAAACCGACCCAAACGGGTCGGTTTTTTCTATTTTTCATATTTCATGGGTCGCTCTTTAGTACGTTGCTCGTATACTCGCTTTTTGTGTTTATTAATAATGTTGTACGCAACAAATAATGCTAATATGCAACCAATCCAAGACAAAATATATGAAATGTAAAGGCTGTCAAGTGTGTGGAACTGTTCCATTTGGAATACGGTAAATATCCACATAATTCGAATACCGCAAACAGCTGAAACCGAAATAAATAGAGTTGTGAGTGATGCCCCCATACCGCGTACGGCACCGGTGAAAACCTCCATAACACCGCACATAAAGTAAAACATACCAATGTAAGACATTCGGGTTATGCCGGTTTTAATTGCAACGGTGTTGTCGGGCACGTAAAGAGATAAAAGCTGTGGCGCAAAAAGGTTTATTGCAAGACCGCCTAACACACCAACAACTGTAACACAAAGTAAATTGCGGCGAAGCACGCGGGACACACGCTTAAAGTTACCCGCACCCATATTTTGCCCCGTAAAGTTAAGGCTGGTTTGATAAAAGGCGTTCATCGCTATGTAAACAAAGCCTTCAATACTTGCGGCGGCGGCATTACCCGAAACAATTGCGGGGTCATCAAATGAATTAATTGACGCCTGAACAATAATATTGGAAATTGAAAAAATCGAACCGTTAAGACCTGCAGGCAAACCGATTTTAGCTACCCTTTTAAGAATTGACCACCTTATTTTTATTTTCCTTAAAACCAGACGGCATTCATCACGGCGGTTTAAAAGGGTAATTATCATAAGCGTTGCAGAAAGTGTTTGTGCCACAACGGTAGCGGTTGCAACACCGTCAACGTCCATTCCTAAAAGGGTTACAAATATAATGTTTAGCACAAGATTTGTTGCGCCCGAAATTATTAAAAATTTCATTGGGCTTTTGGTGTCGCCCGAAGCACGCAAAATTGCGGCGCCAAATTCAAACAAAAAGTTTGGAATGGCACCCAAAAAGTAAATTTTAAGGTAAAGGGATGAAAGAGGCAAAATATCGGCAGGGGTGCTCATCATTTTAAGCATCGGTCCGCTGAATACAAGCCCTATAATCGACATACCTGCGCCCAAAATCAAAGCTAAGGGAATAGCGGTGTGAACAATTCTTTCGGTTAATTCCTTATTGCCGCTGCCAATGGAATTTGCCGTGCAAACCGCAACACCGGCGCCGCACCCAATAAAAAGGTTGGTTATAAGGGTGACTAGTGACCCCGTTGCCCCAACAGCGCCTACACATAAATCATTACAAAAACGGCCCACAACGATAAGGTCGGCAGCGTTAAATAAAAGCTGTAAAATCGAGCTTAGCATTATAGGCAGCGTATAACGAACAATGGACGAAAAAATCGGTCCATCGGTCATATTTATTGGTCGAAGAGGTTTATGTGCGGTATTCATAATATCAGCTCTTTCGATTGATTTCACTTTCAGTATAGCCTTTTAAAAATAAAATGCAAGTGTTTTTTAAAAAAATAGAATAAAAAACACGGCGGAACTTTTTGTCCCGCCGTGTTGCGCTTAATTACATATTTGTTTCGATGTATTCAACCAATTCACCAATAGTGCGAATGTTTTCAATTTCGCTATCGGGAATTTCAATATCGAATTCATCTTCAATGCTCATTAAAATTTCAACTACGTCTAAACTGTCAGCACCCAAATCAGTTGCGATGTTGGTGTCGGCTGAAAGCTCGTCTTCGTTTACGTCAAGTGTATCTGCCAAAATTTGCTTAATTTTATCAATTGTCATAAGGGTAAGCCTCCTGAAAAATTTGTCGTAAAACGACAAGTACTATTACAAATATATTTCGTATTTTCTAATTTGTCAATACTTTTTTCTTTATTTTATATGTATAAAAACAGTTGCAAAAATATGTATAATACTTTATAATAAATAAGATAAAATGAAAAAACTGTGTTATTTCGTATGAAAGGTGGGAATAGGTACTGCGGTACCTGTTTTTATGGCTAAAGAAAAATTAGTAAAATCTATTACCTCTATGGATGAGGATTTTGCAAAATGGTATACCGACGTTTGCATTAAGGCTGAGCTTATTGATTATGCTTCTGTTAAGGGTTGTATGATTATTCGCCCATATGGCTACGCTATTTGGGAGCTTATCCAAAGTCAAATGGATGCTCGCTTTAAGGCTACGGGTCACGAAAACGTTTATATGCCGCTTTTTATTCCCGAAAGTCTTTTACAAAAGGAAAAGGACCACGTTGAAGGCTTTGCGCCTGAGGTTGCATGGGTAACCCACGGCGGCAGTGAGGAATTAGAGGAACGACTTTGTGTTCGTCCTACGTCCGAAACCCTTTTTTGTGACCATTTTAAAAATATAGTTCATTCTTACCGTGATTTACCTAAGTTATATAACCAGTGGTGCAGTGTTGTAAGATGGGAAAAAACAACACGTCCTTTCCTTCGTTCACGTGAATTTTTGTGGCAAGAGGGTCACACCCTTCACGCTACCGCTG
Organism: Clostridia bacterium; assembly: GCA_017622555.1. Lineage (GTDB taxonomy): Bacteria > Bacillota > Clostridia > Oscillospirales > Acutalibacteraceae > UBA737. The sequence continues at coordinate 67,814 of JAGAQV010000008.1, read as the reverse complement.
AGGAAGCAAAGGCTGAAACCGAAAGAATGCATAAGATTTATGCCGACTTTGCTGAAGAGGTTTTGGCAATGCCGGTTGTTATGGGTAAGAAAACCGAAAAGGAACGTTTTGCAGGTGCGGAAGCAACCTATACAATTGAAGCTTTGATGCACGACGGCAAGGCGCTTCAAAGCGGTACCTCGCATTACTTTGGCGACGGTTTCTCAAAAGCGTTTGACGTTACCTTTACCGATAAGGAAAACAAAATGGTTCACCCGTTCCAAACCTCATGGGGTACAACAACCCGTTTAATTGGTGCGGTTATTATGACCCACGGTGACGATAGCGGACTTGTGTTACCACCTGCAATTGCGCCCATTCAGGTTGTCATTGTGCCTATCGCATCTCATAAAGAGGGTGTGCTTGATAAGTCACGCGAGGTTTGTGAAGCTCTTAAGAATATTTGCCGTGTTAAGCTTGACGACAGTGAGCAGTCACCCGGCTGGAAGTTTGCTGAATATGAAATGAAGGGCGTACCCCTTCGTTTAGAGCTTGGCCCTCGTGATATTGAAAACAATTGCTGTGTAATTGCCCGTCGTGACAATGGTGAAAAGGTTACCGTTTCACTTGACGAATTAGAAACCAAAATACCTGAGCTTTTAAAGGCTGTACAGGATGGTCTTTATAATAAAGCGCTCGCACACAGAAGTAAAGCTACCTTTGATGCACACAACCTTAATGAAATGGTTGATATTGCAAAGAATAAGGACGGCTTTATCCGTGCAATGTGGTGCGGTGACCGTGAATGCGAAGACAAGCTAAAGGAACTTACAGGCGTAACCTCACGTTGTATTCCTTTTGATCAGGAAGAAATCAGCGACAAGTGTGTTTGCTGCGGCAAACCTGCAAAGCACATGCTCTATTGGGGCAAGGCTTACTAATAAAACAAGAAATCCACCCAAACGGGTGGATTTCTTGTTTTAGTGAATAGTGAATAGTGAATAGTGATTAGGTAAGGTGTCGCTTTGCGACGGATATAAAAATTACATATTTAATGAAATGTTAATAACCGTTTTACCTTTTCTTTCGGCTAATGCCTTAAAATTGGCTGCATTCCCTATAATTTTTGCCACATAAGTAACGACTATATCAGATTTTTCAAGCATTAACTTGTTTCGTTCAATAATTCTCAATCTATACGGTACAGTATTTAACTCGTCATAATATATTGTATCAGTGTAGTCGTCACCCATTTGCCTTTTTGGAATGTAGGCAAGTGCAACGCAGTAATTTATTTTGTAGGTATTTTTTAATTCCTTTAAAAGTTCTCTTGCCATTCTGTCGAAAGCACCGTTGCTTCCAATATAGAAAAAATTCACATTTTTATTTTCTATTAAATCAACTATTACATTTTTTAATATTGGCTTAATTTTTGCGGGCGCATCTCGGTGGCCAAAGAATGTACAGGTCAAAACAATTCTCCTTATATGCCCAATATTAGAGCATTTTATATGACCATTATATCGAGCATAATAAAAATATGCAAGATATTTTGGAGGTATATTATGATTGTATATACGCCATTGTGGGATACATTGAAGAAAAAGGGAATGTCAACCTATACATTAAGGGTAAAATTTAATATAAGCGGAAGCACAGTTCAGCGCTTGCGTAGAAATATGTCGGTATCAACTAATACATTAGATGATTTGTGTGAATTACTGGGATGTCCTATTTCGGATATTATTGAGCATATACCGAATGATAAATGACAAAAACCACCTCTGCGGAGGTGGTTTTTTAGTTATGATTGCCTTCGGCAAGTTATGGGTTATGAACGGCTTCGCCGCATTATGAGTTAAAATGGTCGCTTTGCGACGGATGTAAATTTTTAATCACGTTTCGCAATGCGAAACACCGATTTTATTCTTTCTTATTTATTCTTTATTCTTTTTTAAAAAAATTTAAAAAATTACGCTTGACTTATGGGAAATTTTGTATTATAATTGTAAATTACTAATGAAGATGGGGGAATGTGCGCCGATTTAGAAAAAATGTAAATTTTTTACAAAATCGGTGTATTTTATTTTTTCCACAAGATGTACCATTTTAAAGGCATTTACGGCACTAAATGTGGTCGTAAAATATATGGAGGAGTGATTACAAACCTATGAATTCAACTTCAATGGTTAAACCCACCAAGCTGGGCAAAAACGAAAGAATGACTTTTTCAAAAATCAATGAAGTCATCGATATGCCTAACCTTATCGAAATCCAGAAGGATTCGTATAAGTGGTTCGTTGAAGAGGGTCTTAAGGAAGTTTTCAGGGATATGTCTGCTATTACTGACTACAGCGGCAACCTTGAACTCAGCTTTGTTGACTACCGTCTTGACGAAAAACCGAAGTATGATGTGACCGAATGCAAGGTAAGAGATGCAACATACGCAGCACCCTTGCGTGTAACTGCACGTCTTATCAACCATGAAACCGGCGAAATTAAGGAAAGCGAAGTTTCAATGGGTGATTTCCCGATTATGACCGAATCGGGCACCTTTGTTATCAACGGTGCTGAACGCGCTATTGTTTCACAGCTTGTTCGTTCCCCCGGCGCTTACTATGCCGAAAAGATAGAAGAAAAAACCGGTAAGCGACTATATTCCTCCACCATCATCCCTAACCGTGGTGCATGGCTCGAGTATGAAACCGCTGTTAATGATGTGCTTTATGTTCGTATTGACAAAAACCGCAAGCTCCCCATCACAACCTTTATCCGTTCGTTAGGTCTTGGCACCAACGAACAAATTCGTGAGCTTTTCGGTGACGATGCTCGTTTAGAAGCAACCCTTGCTGCTGACGATACTAAGTCGGTAGAGGAAGCTTTGGTTGAAGTTTACAAAAAACTTCGCCCCAGCGAGCCTGTAACAATTGAAGGCGCTCAAAGCTATATTAACCAGTTGTTCTTTGATCCCCACCGTTATGATATTTCCCGTGTGGGCCGTTATAAGTATAATAAAAAGCTCAGCATAGGCGCTCGTCTTAAGGGTGCTGTGTTGGCTCAGCCTGTTGTTGACCCCTTAACAGGTGAAATTTTGGCCGAAGCCGAAACCGTTGTTTCTAAGGAATTGGCCGAAACCATTGAACGTAAGGGTGTAAATGCTGCTTATATTGACGTTATTGACTATGAAGGCAACAAGAGCGTTGTTAAGGTGCTTTCAAACGGCATGGTAAACCTTGCTGATTTTGTGGACTTTACTGCAGACGAGCTTTCAGAGCTTGATGAGCAGGGTATTAATGAGCAGGTATCCTTTGAAGTTCTTAAAAAGCTTATTGAAGCTAATGAAGATAAGGAAGCCTTGAAGGAAGCTATTCTTGCAAATGCTGATGACCTTATTCCGAAATCCATTTGCCTTGATGATATTTTTGCGTCAGTCAGCTACTTCCTCGGTCTTCCCCATAACGTTGGTTCTGTTGACGATATTGACCACCTTGGCAACCGTCGTATTCGTTCAGTCGGTGAACTTTTACAGAACCAATTCCGCATTGGTATTTCCCGTATGGAACGTGTTGTTCGTGATAAGATGACACTTCAGTCAGGTGAACCCGATGCTATTACCCCTCAATCTTTAATTAACATTCGTCCCGTTGTGGCAGCTATTAAGGAATTCTTTGGTTCCTCACCGCTTTCACAGTTTATGGACCAAACAAACCCACTTTCCGAGCTTACACACAAGCGTCGTTTGTCAGCGCTCGGCCCCGGCGGTCTTTCTCGTGACCGTGCATCCTTTGAAGTTCGTGACGTTCACTACACCCACTATGGCCGTATGTGTCCTATCGAAACTCCTGAAGGTCCTAACATTGGTCTTATTTCTTATCTTGCAACCTTTGCTAAGATTAATAAGTATGGCTTTATTGAAACTCCTTTCCGCAAGGTTAAGGACGGCAAGGTATTGGACGAAGTTCAGTATATGACTGCTGACGAAGAGGACGATTACGTAGTAGCACAGGCAAACGAGCCCTTAGATGAAAACGGTTGCTTTGTTAACAAGAAGGTTAACGCTCGTTACCGTGACGGCTTCCAGGAAGTTGAATCGAGCCGCGCTGACTTTATGGACGTTTCGCCTAAGATGGTTGTTTCTGTTGCAACCGCTATGATACCCTTCCTTGAAAACGACGATACCAACCGTGCGCTTATGGGTTCAAACATGCAGAAGCAGGCTGTTCCGCTTCTTAAGCCCGAAAACCCCTTTGTTGCTACAGGTATGGAATATAAGGCAGCGGTTGACTCGGGTGTAGTTGTTCTTGCAAAGCGCGCAGGCGTTGTTACTTACGTTGATGCTGACGTTATTAAGATTCGTGCAAAGAATGGCGAAATTGACGAATACGAGCTTATTAAGTTCCTTCGTTCAAACCATGGCACATGTATTAACCAAAAGCCTGTTGTTGCTGTTGGTGAAGAAATTGTTGAAAAACAGGTTATTGCTGACGGTCCTGCAACCTCTAACGGTGAAATTTCTCTTGGCCGTAATGCCCTTATCGGCTTTATGACCTGGGAAGGCTATAACTATGAAGACGCTGTTTTAATTAACGAGCGTTTGGTTCGTGAGGATATTTACACCTCAATTCATATTGAAGAATATGAAATTGAATGCCGTGACACCAAGCTTGGACCGGAAGAAATTACCCGTGATATCCCCAACGTTGGTGAGGATGCCCTTAAGGACCTTGACGAGCGTGGTATTATCCGCATTGGTGCCGAGGTTACCTCAGGTGACATTCTTGTAGGTAAGGTTACACCTAAGGGTGAAACCGAGCTTACCGCTGAAGAAAGACTTTTACGTGCTATCTTTGGTGAAAAGGCGCGTGAAGTTCGTGACACCTCTCTCCGTGTACCTCACGGTGAATACGGTACAATTGTTGACGTTAAGGTATTTGACCGCAGCAATTCATCCGAACTCAGCCCCGGTGTTAACCTTGTAGTTCGCTGCTACATCGCACAGAAGCGTAAGATTTCTGTCGGCGATAAGATGGCAGGTCGCCATGGTAACAAGGGTGTTGTTTCTCGCATTTTACCTAGTGAAGATATGCCTTTCTTACCGGACGGTACTCCTTTGGATATCGTGCTCAACCCGTTGGGCGTTCCTTCACGTATGAATATCGGTCAGGTGCTTGAGGTTCACCTCGGCTATGCTGCAAAGGCACTTGGCTGGCACATTTGCACACCTGTATTTGACGGTGCACACGAGCAAGACATTCGCAACTGCTTCCAGCTTGCTGAGGATGCAACCAAGAACGGCGAATATCAGTATAAGGATACTGCCGCACTTGACTTCTCTCGTATCCCCTTAACACAGGATGCAAAAACTCAGCTTTATGACGGTCGTACAGGCGAACCCTTTGATAACCCTGTAACCGTTGGTTATATGTATTATCTTAAGCTTCACCACCTCGTTGACGATAAGATTCACGCTCGTTCAACAGGTCCGTACTCACTCGTAACCCAGCAGCCTCTTGGCGGTAAAGCCCAGTTTGGTGGCCAGCGTTTCGGTGAAATGGAAGTTTGGGCACTTGAAGCTTACGGTGCAGCTTATACACTTCAGGAAATCTTAACAGTTAAGTCGGACGACGTTGTTGGCCGTGTTAAGACCTATGAATCAATCGTTAAGGGCCAAAACATTCCGAAACCCGGTGTGCCTGAATCGTTCCGTGTTCTTATTAAGGAACTTCAGTCACTTGGTCTTGATGTTAAGGTGCTTGATAAATATAATGAAGAGATCGACTTGAAACAAACCTTTGAAGAGGATGAGGAAATCGGTCTTGGAACACCGGCAATTCCCGAAAACTTTGAGTTTGAGGAAAAATACGTTGCCGAAGGCTTAGGCGACGCCGGCTACGGTCTTGAAGACGAAAACGGCGAAGCAATTGCAGATTCTGACGAATCTGACGAAATTTAAGGAGGGGCAATATAATGGCAGATATTGAATTTGAATCCATAAAAATAGGACTTGCGTCTCCCGAACAAATCAGAAGCTGGTCATACGGTGAGGTTACCAAACCCGAAACCATTAACTACCGCACTTTAAAGCCCGAGCAGGGCGGTCTTTTCTGCGAACGCATTTTTGGACCACAAAAGGACTGGGAATGCCACTGCGGAAAATACAAGCGTATTCGTTATAAGGGCAAGGTTTGCGAACGCTGCGGCGTTGAAGTAACCAAGGCGAAAGTACGCCGTGAGCGTATGGGCTCTATTGAGCTTGCCGCCCCCGTTTCACACATTTGGTATTTTAAAACTATTCCTTCCCGTATGGGCGCTGTTTTGGAAATCGGCCAAAAGGATCTTGAACAGGTGCTTTATTTCTCAAAGTACATTGTTATTGATCCGGGCTCAACTCCCCTTGAAAAGAAACAACTTCTTACTGAAAAGCAGTATACCGATATGCGCGAAAAGTATGAAAATGACTTCCGCGCAGGTATGGGTGCTGAAGCTATTAAAGAGCTTCTTCAGGAAATTGACCTTGAAAAGACCTGTGCTGAGCTTCGCGCTGAGCTTGAGGATGCTAACGGTCAAAAGCGCACCCGCATTTTAAAGCGTCTTGAGGTTTTAGAAGCCTTCAAGCAGTCTGGCAACCGCCCCGAATGGATGATTATGGACGTTATTCCCGTAATTCCGCCCGATCTTCGTCCTATGGTACAGCTTGACGGTGGCCGCTTTGCAACAAGTGACCTTAACGACCTTTACAGACGTGTTATCAACCGTAACAACCGTCTTAAGAGACTTTTGGAACTCCACGCACCCGACATTATCGTTCGTAACGAAAAGAGAATGCTTCAGGAAGCTGTTGACGCTCTTATTGATAACGGCCGTCGCGGCAAGCCTGTAACAGGCCCCAACAACCGTGCACTTAAGTCACTTTCTGATATGCTTAAGGGTAAGCAGGGTCGTTTCCGTCAAAACCTTCTCGGTAAGCGTGTTGACTATTCGGGTCGTTCGGTTATCGTTGTTGGTCCTGAGCTTAAAATGTATCAGTGCGGTCTTCCTAAGGAAATGGCACTTGAGCTCTTTAAGCCTTTCGTAATGAAGCGCCTTGTTGAAATTAAGGCTGTTACCAGCATTAAGACTGCAAGAAAGATGGTTGACCGTGCTTCTGCAGAGGTTTGGGACGCTTTGGAATTGGTTATTAAAGAACATCCCGTTCTTCTTAACCGTGCGCCTACACTTCACCGCCTTGGTATTCAGGCATTTGAACCCGTTTTGGTTGAAGGTAAAGCACTTAAGCTTCACCCACTTGTATGTACTGCATACAACGCCGACTTCGACGGTGACCAAATGGCTGTTCACGTACCGCTTTCGGCTGAAGCACAGGCTGAAGCACGCTTCTTGATGCTTGCTGCTAACAACCTTTTGAAGCCGTCTGACGGTAAGCCCGTAACCGTTCCTACACAGGACATGGTTCTCGGCTCATACTATTTAACACTTGTTAAGGCTGACGAAATCGGCGCTAACAAGGTATTCAGGGATAAAGACGAAGCTATTATGGCTTATAACGACGGTATTGTTGGTCTTCACGCACCTATCCGTGTTCGTATGACTAACGACAAGGGTGAACACAAGCTTGTTTGGTGTACTGTTGGTCTTATTATCTTTAACGAATCTATCCCGCAGGATTTAGGCTTTGTTGACAGAACAAATCCTGATACGGCATTTAATCTTGAATGGTCCTTTAAGCTTAAGGATCCCGACAAGAAGTTTATCGAAAGCAATGACGACATTATTCAAAATAAGGTTGGCAAAAAGCAATTAGGTAAAATTATTGATAAGTGCATTGAAATTCACGGTACAAGTGAATCTGCAATTGTTCTTGATAACATTAAGGCAACAGGCTTTAAGTATTCTACAAAGGGTGCTATCACCGTTGCCGTTATCGATGCTGTAATTCCGCCCGCTAAGAAGGAAATTCTTGCTGCTGCTGAAGAACAAATCGATAAGGTTACAAAGAACTATCGTCGTGGTCTTATTAATGAAGACGAACGTAGCCGCCACATTATTGAAATTTGGAACAAGGCTACTGAAGACGTTGGTGACGCACTTAAGGGCAACCTTGATGAATTCAACCCCATCTTTATGATGGCTGACTCAGGCGCCCGTGGTTCTATGAGCCAGATTCGTCAGCTTGCAGGTATGCGTGGTCTTATCGCAAATACCGCAGGTAAGGTTATCGAGGTTCCGATTCGTGCTAACTACCGTGAAGGTCTTAACGTACTTGAATACTTCATTTCTTCCCGTGGTGCTCGTAAAGGTCTTGCCGATACTGCGCTTCGTACTGCTGACTCGGGTTATCTTACCCGTCGTCTTGTTGACGTTGCTCAGGACGTTATCGTTCGTGAGGACGACTGCGGCACCGATGAAGGACTTGTAATTACCGACATTAAGGACGGCAACCACGTGCTTGAAACACTTCAAGAACGTCTTGAGGGCCGCTACCTTATGGAACCTGCTGTTCATCCCGAAACCGGTGAGGTTATTTGGGGTACCGATGCTCTTGTTACTGCTGACGGTGCAAAGGCTATTGTTGATGCAGGTATAACCAGCGCTAAAATCCGTTCCGTACTCACTTGCCACAGCCACCACGGTGTATGTAAAAAGTGCTATGGCCGTAACCTTGCAACCGCTAAGGAAGTTACTACGGGCGAAGCAGTTGGTATTGTTGCTGCTCAGTCTATCGGTGAACCTGGTACACAGCTTACCATGCGTACCTTCCATACTGGTGGTGTTGCAGGCGTTGCCGACGTTACACAGGGTCTTCCCCGTGTTGAAGAGCTTTTCGAAGCACGCAGACCTAAGGCTTGCGGTCTTATCGCTAAGATTGACGGTCAGGTTCGTCTTGTTGAAGAAAAGCGCAGTAACGTTATCGTTATCACTAACGATGACCTTAAAACTGAAGAAAAGGTTACAATTCCTTACGGTGTGCATCCGCTCGTTAACGACGGCGACTACGTTAAGGCAGGCGACCTTTTAATTCCCGGTGCTAAGTACCCGCAGGATATTTTGGAGGCTCAGGGTCCTGAGGCTGTTCAGGAATATATCATTGCTGAAATTCAAAACGCTTACCGTACACAAGGTGTTGACATCAACGATAAGCACATTGAAATTATTATCCGTCAAATGATGAAGAAGCTTCGCATTGAAGATGCAGGCTCAACCCAGCTTATTCAAAATTCAACCTACGAATATAAGGAAATTGAGGCCGCAAACGCTGAAATTCAGGCAAGAATTGATGCCGGTGAAGAAGGTCTTTCAAAGGCTACCTTCAAAGCAACCCTTTTGGGTATTACAAAGGCATCCTTGGCAACCGAATCCTTCTTATCAGCCGCTTCCTTCCAGGAAACCACACGTGTTCTTACCGAAGCTGCTATTAAGGGTAAGGTTGACCCCTTGTTTGGTCTTAAGGAAAACGTTATTATCGGTAAGCTTGTACCTGCAGGTACAGGTATGAAGTGCGAAGAAATTAACCCCGCTGTTTACGATGCAGAGGAAGTTGAAGAACTCGCTGAAGAAGTTGATGCCGATATGGTAACTGCTTCTGTTGAAGAATAATTAAACTAAAAACCACCTCAAACGAGGTGGTTTTTGTTTTAGGTAAAAAGGATATAAATTGAGGTTTATCGCTTAGGCGATGAAATAATAAATAAGAAAGAATAAAGAATAAAATCGGTGTCGGCTTTGCCGACAAATTTATATATCGTGCCGTAGGCACACATTTTTTCTTATTTCTTCTTTATTATCTATTCTTTTGGGCGTAAGCCCGATAAACTATAATTTGAAAGATTAATTATTTTCAAATTTTTGTTTTGTGCATATTCATAGGTTTTAACAGCGTTGCCCCAACCGTGATTTATGCAACAAATTGCTATATCAGAATGATTAACCATATATTTATTACGCTTAGGAATGGCAGCTTTAAAATGGTAATTTTCAAAGTTTTCGGGAAAAATTATCTCATCGAAAATATCTTTATCAAACACGTTAAAAGTAAGGTAGGGAATGACTAAAACGTTCTTTATTTGCGGAAATATGTTTTTAAGCTTAAAAACAGCTAATGCACATTTACGGTCAAAACCGCCTTGCCCACCATTTAAGAAAACGGTAACTCCTTCATTTATACATTTTATTATGGTATTTGTTAATTGCTCATCTGATAAACCATAACATTCGCTGTGTCCAATAAATACTGCTGTTTTCACATTTTACACCCCTTGTCCTACCAATAGGACATAATTAACTTAAATATAGTATAAACTATTTTTGTCCTAAATCAAGACAAAAGGGATGAAAATATGAAAAGAATTATTGATGGCGAACAACTGAATATTATCGGTGCAAAGGTTAAAGAGGCAAGAGAGAAAAAGGGTTACAGCCAAAAACAGCTTTCTGAAAAGATGGAGCTTATGGCGGTTTATACCTGTCGTGGCTCAATTTCACGAATAGAAAACGGTAAGCGAGCTGTTACCGATATAGAAATTGATGCAATATCTAAAATTTTAGATGTTTCTTTAGATTATTTGTTTGGCAGATAGAAGTAAAGGCGGCGAAAGCCGTCTTTTTTGTTGCGTAATTTTACTTTATATAATAATTACGAATTACGCATTACGAATTTATAATTTCCACAAAAATTGTGCCTACAATTCTCACACAAACACAACATATTGTGCCTGTTTAAACACCTTAAAAAATGGGTAAAATTTAGTTAAAAATTGTTTGACATATTGACATTTGTGTGCTAAAATATTTTAGCGTGAAATATTATGCGGTATTATGGCTTTATCGCTAAATTCACAGTTTTTCAGAAAGGAGAGATTGATCAGTGCCTACCTTTAACCAATTGGTTCGCAGCGGTCGTGAGACAATCGAAAAGAAAGCTAAGGCTCCTGCTCTTTTAAAGGGTTACAACTCAATGAAGCGCAGCCTTACAGACAACGATTCTCCCCAAAAGCGCGGTGTTTGCACAGCAGTTAAGACCTCTACACCTAAGAAGCCTAACTCTGCACTCCGTAAAATTGCGAGAGTTCGTCTTTCTAACGGAATTGAAGTTTCAGCTTACATTCCCGGTATTGGCCACAACCTGCAGGAACACAGTGTTGTTCTTATCCGTGGCGGACGTGTAAAGGACTTACCTGGTGTACGTTACCATATCGTACGTGGCAGTCTTGACACACAGGGCGTTGCTAACAGAATGCAGAGCCGTTCAAAATACGGTGCAAAACGTCCGAAAAAAGGTGCTAAATAATTAAAAAGTAGACTTAATCTCTGCTGAAATTCCGAGCAGTTTATATATTATATATGTAAGCCCTGCTTGGTGCCACGGGATAGTCACTCGAGTACCTATGATATCATTATTATGAAGGAGGGAAGCAAAGTGCCAAGAAGAGGCTTTATTGCTAAACGTGATGTATTGCCGGATCCTATGTACAATTCAAAGGTTGTAACACGTCTTATCAACAACGTTATGCTTGACGGTAAGAAGGGTGTTGCCCAGAAGATTGTTTACGGCGCATTTGACATCATTTCTGAAAAGACAGGAAAGGACCCGCTTGAAGTGTTCGACGCTGCTATGGAAAACGTAATGCCCCAACTCGAAGTTAAGGCAGTACGTAAGGGCGGTGCAACCTACCAGGTACCTTTTGAGGTTCGTCCTGAAAGAAAACAAACTTTAGGTCTTCGTTGGTTAACTGCTTACAGCCGTAAGCGTTCTGAAAGAACTATGAAGGAACGTCTTGCTGCTGAAATTTTGGATGCAGTTAACGGTATCGGCGGCGCTGCTAAGAAGCGTGAAGATACACACAAGATGGCCGAAGCAAACAAAGCGTTTGCTCATTACAGATGGTAATTTAGTAAATACGATTTTATTGTTTTCGCTAATGCGAATTGGAGGTTTATATGCCAAGAAAAGTATCTCTTGAAATGACAAGAAATATTGGTATTATGGCCCATATCGACGCTGGTAAAACCACCACCACCGAACGTATCCTTTTCTACACCGGTATTAACCGTAAGATGGGTGAAACTCATGATGGCGGCGCCACTATGGACTGGATGGAACAAGAACAGGAACGCGGCATTACTATTACCTCTGCTGCAACAACTTGCTTCTGGAAAGACCATCGTATCAATATTATTGACACCCCCGGCCACGTTGACTTTACTGTTGAAGTTCAGCGTTCACTTCGTGTACTTGACGGTTCTGTAACTGTATTGTGCGCAAAGGGCGGTGTTGAACCTCAGTCTGAAACCGTTTGGCGTCAGGCTGACGAATATCGTGTTCCCCGTATGATCTATGTTAACAAGATGGACATTATGGGTGCCGATTTCTACCGTGTTCTCGACATGATTAAGGAACGCTTCAACTGCAACGCAGTTCCGATTCAGTTGCCTATCGGTTCAGAAGACACATTTAAGGGAATTATTGACCTTCTTAACATGAAGGCTATCGTTTATTATGATGACCTTGGTAAAGATGTAAGAGAAGAAGAAATCCCTGAAGATATGAAGGAACTTGCTGCTAAGTATCGTACCAACCTCATCGAAAACATCGTTGAGCAGGACGAAGAGCTTATGGAAAAATACTTCGAAGGTGAAGAACCCTCTCTTGAAGAGATGAAGAAGATTATCCGTAAGGCTACTATCGCTAACGAAATGGTTCCTATTTGCTGCGGTACTTCTTATCGCAACAAGGGTGTACAACCCTTACTTGACGCTGTTGTTGACTATATGCCGGCTCCTACCGACATCGAAGCTATCAAGGGCGTTAACCCTGACACTGAAGAAGAGGAAGTTAGACATTCTTCTGATAACGAACCATTCTCGGCTCTCGCATTCAAGATTGCTACCGACCCCTTTGTAGGTAAAATTTGCTTCTTCCGTGTTTATTCCGGTTCTGTTGATGCAGGCTCGGGCGTATATAACTCGGTTAAGCGCAATAAGGAACGTATGGGCCGTATTCTTCAGATGCACGCTAACCACCGTGAAGATATTGAAACCTGCTATGCTGGTGATATTGCAGCGGCTGTTGGTCTTAAGAATACCACCACAGGTGATACACTTTGTGATGAAAAGCACCCCATTATTCTTGAATCAATGAACTTCCCGGAACCTGTTATCCGTGTAGCTATCGAACCTAAGACCAAGGCTGGTCAGGAAAAGATGGGCCTTGCTTTAGCAAAGCTTGCTGAAGAAGATCCCACCTTCAAGGCTTACACCGATGAGGAAACCGGTCAGACCATCATTGCAGGTATGGGTGAATTACATCTTGAAATTATCGTAGACCGTTTGCTTCGTGAATTTAAGGTTGAAGCTAACGTTGGTGCTCCGCAGGTTGCTTATAAAGAAAGCATTAGGGACTTCGTTGATCACGAAACCAAGTACAAGCGTCAGTCCGGTGGTTCAGGTCAGTACGGTCACGTTAAGATTAAGCTTGAACCTAACGAAACCGGTAAGGGTTATGAATTTATTAACGCTGTTACCGGCGGTAGCATTCCTAAGGAATACATCCCTGCTGTTGACACCGGTATTAAGGGCTCTCTCCAAGCAGGTGTTCTTGCAGGATACCCTGTTGTTGACGTTAAGGTAACCCTTTATGACGGTTCTTACCACGAAGTTGACTCTTCAGAAATGGCGTTTAAGATTGCCGGTTCTATGGCATTTAAGGAAGCTTGCCGCAAGGCAAATCCCGTTCTTCTTGAACCTATTATGAAGGTAACCGTTATCGTTCCTGAAGAATATATGGGCGACGTTATCGGTGACTTAAACTCACGTCGTGGTGAAATTCAGGGCTTTGAAGATCGTTTGGGTGTTAAGCAAATTAACTCACGTGTTCCTCTTGGCGATATGTTCGGTTACGCAACCGATCTTCGTTCTAAGACACAGGGCCGTGGTCAGTATGTAATGGAACCAGACGGTTATAAAGAAGTTCCGAAGTCTATTGCAGAAAAGATTATTTCTTCTCGTGCAAAGAAAGACTAATTAACACTTGCAATTTAAGTGTATATTTGATAAACTATAATTAAAAATTAACTTTTAATTTCTAAGGAGGAAATTAATAATGGCAAAGGCAAAATTTGAACGTAATAAGCCCCACGTAAACATTGGTACCATCGGCCACGTTGACCATGGTAAAACCACTCTTACCGCAGCTATCACTAAGTATCTTTCTCTTAAGGGTCAGGCTTCTTTCGAAGACTATGCAAACATCGATAAGGCTCCTGAAGAAAGAGAACGTGGTATCACAATTAACACTGCTCACGTTGAGTATGAAACTGACAACCGTCACTATGCTCACGTTGACTGCCCTGGCCACGCTGACTATGTTAAGAACATGATCACCGGTGCTGCTCAGATGGACGGTGCTATCCTTGTTATCGCTTCTACTGACGGTCCTATGGCTCAGACTAAAGAACACCTTCTCCTTGCTCGTCAGGTAGGCGTTCCTTACATCGTTGTATTCATGAACAAGACTGACCTTGTTGATGACGAAGAACTTCTTGAACTCGTTGAAATGGAAATTCGTGAAACCCTCGACAAGTATGAATTCCCCGGCGATGATACACCTATCATCAAGGGTTCTGCTTTCCAGGCTCTCGATTCTGCTTCTACTGATCCTTCAGATGCAGTTTATGCTCCTATTGCTGAACTTATGGATGCTGTTGACAGCTACATCCCCACTCCTGACCGTAAGGCTGACATGGCTTTCTTAATGCCTGTTGAAGACGTTATGACAATTTCCGGTCGTGGTACTGTTGTTACCGGCCGTGTTGAACGTGGTCAGTTAAATGCTGGTGATGAAGTTGAAATCGTTGGTCTTACTGATGAACTCCGCAAGGTTGTTGTAACCTCTATGGAAATGTTCCGTAAGACTCTTGACTACTGCGAAGCTGGTGACAACGTTGGTGCGCTTCTCCGTGGCGTAAGCCGTGACGAAGTTGAACGTGGCCAAGTTCTTGCAAAGCCCGGTTCAATCAAGCCCCACACCAAGTTCCATGGTCAAGTTTACGTATTAAGCAAGGATGAAGGCGGTCGTCATACTCCTTTCTTCAACAACTATCGTCCTCAGTTCTACTTCAGAACTACCGACGTTACCGGTGTTGTAGGTCTTCCTGCTGGTACTGAAATGTGCATGCCTGGCGATAACGTAGAAATGGACGTTGAACTTATCACTCCTATCGCTATCGAAGAAGGTCTCCGTTTCGCTATCCGTGAAGGTGGCCGTACTGTTGGTTCAGGCGTTGTTACTGCTATCAACGACTAATTCTTTATGAATTAAATAAAACCGTGAGTTTTAAAACTCACGGTTTTTGTTTTTCTTAAGGAAAATATTGAATAAAGCCTTAGTATATGATAAAATTTATTTAAACTTAAATTGAAAGGCTTTATTGCAATGTTTAATTTCTTTGCTGATGAAAACGCAAAACAAAATTCACAATACATAATAAACGGGGCGGATTACAACCATATTAAAAACGTGCTTCGTATGAATATTGGTGACACCTGCCTTATTAGCTGTGGTGGTAAAAGCGATTTGTGTGAAATTATCGCTTTTTATGAGGACGCCGTTTGCCTTAGCGTAATTGAAGAAAACTATAACGATACCGAGCTTCCCGTTAAAATTTATTTATTCCAAGGACTTCCTAAGGGCGATAAAATGGAGTATATTATTCAAAAATGTGTTGAGCTTGGTGTTTTTGCGGTTGTTCCCGTTGAAATGAAGCATTGCGTTGTAAAGCTTGATGATAAAAAGGCAAAATCGAAGCAAGCACGTTGGCAAAGCATTAGTGAGAGTGCCGCCAAACAAAGCAAACGAAATATTATACCCGAAATTATGTCGGTTTGCAGTTTTACAAAGGCGCTTGAATTTGCAAAAAGCCTTGATTTAATAATGGTGCCTTATGAAAATAAGAATGGTATGCAGGCCACGGTTGATGCACTTGGCAGTCTTAAAACCGCTAAAAGCGTTGGCATTTTTATCGGGCCAGAGGGTGGCTTTGAAGAAAAAGAAATTGAAAAAACACTTTCGTCTAATGCTAAGATTATATCGCTTGGCAAAAGAATTTTGCGCACAGAAACTGCCGCAATCACAGCCGTTTCAATGTGTATGCTTGAAATTGAAAAGGGTAATATTGAATGAAAAAACTGCCACTTGATTATGAAAATCGAATGAAAAGGCTTTTGGGTACGGATTATGAAAAATATTTAACCGAGCTTCAAAATCCGCCTGTTAAAGCATTCAGGGTTAATACCGATAAAATAAGCATAGAGGATTTCGAAAAAATCAACCCTTTTGGGAACGAAATAATTCCTTACGTTGAAAATGGCTATTACTTAAATTACGAAAAGGTTGGCAACCACCCTTACCACCATGCAGGACTTATTTACGTGCAAGAGCCTGCCGCAATGGCGCCTGCCGAATGTGTTCGGGTTGAAAAAGACTGGTTTATTCTTGATATGTGCGCCGCCCCCGGTGGAAAAAGCACTCAGCTTAAAAACAAACTGGGTGAAAACGGCGTTCTTGTTTCAAATGAAATTATTTCTTCACGCTGTAAAATATTAACAGGCAATATTGAGCGCTTGGGGTTTCAAAACACCGTTGTTACTTGTATGGATACCGAAAAGCTTGCCTCACGTTTTGAAAACACCTTTGATTTGGTTATGGTCGATGCTCCCTGCTCAGGCGAGGGTATGTTCAGAAAAGAAGAAATTGCCATTGACGAATGGACTAACGAAAACGTTTTAATGTGCGCAAAGCGTCAGGCGGAAATTTTAGAGAATGCCGTCAAAGCCCTTAAAAGTGGTGGCTTTATTGTGTATGCAACCTGCACCTTTTCTTTAGAAGAAAACGAAATGACAGTAGATGCGTTTTTGCAAAAGCATCCCGAATTTGAAATTGTTCCGGTTAATGAAAAGGTTGAGAAATATACTGCTGACGGCATAAAATTTGACGGCTGTAAGTGTGAAAATATTCATCTTGCCCGCCGTTTTTACCCGCATATTGCGAAAGGCGAAGGTCAGTTTATGGCGGTTTTACACCACAAAGGTAAAAAAGCGTGCAATAATTTCCATCCTTACCAAAATAAAAAGGCAGATAAAATTGTAACTGACTTTTTAAACGACACTTTAACCGATTATAACCCCGATTTTGTCGGTGTTTATAACGGCAACCCGATTTATTACAACAACCGTTTGCCAATTGCCGATCGCACCGCTTTTTGCTGTGGTGTGACAATTGGTGAAATTAGAAAAAATTATATTTTGCCGCATCATCAATTTTTTATGACGCTTGGTGATAAATTTAAACGCAAAATAAATTTATCGGTTGAAAGTGACGAGCTTTCAAAGTATCTTCACGGTGAGGAATTTGATATCGACTGCCCAAACGGCTGGGCGGTTGTAATGGTTGACGGCTGTGCTGTTGGCGGCGTTAAGGTGTCAAACGGCCGCGCCAAAAATCATTATCCTAAAGGTTTGAGAGTTAAGTAAATTGGGGTTTAGCGCTTACGCGAAATGCGTAATTCGGAATGCGTAATTCGGAATTATAGAAAAATTAATTGTATATTTCGTAGGGGCGATTCACGAATCGCCCGTAAGCCTTCCTCCGGGAGGAAGGTGGCAAAACCGAAGGTTTTGACGGAAGGAGAATGCGTTTATATGCGCTCTCCCTCAGTCTTTTTGCTACGCAAAAATCCAGCTCCCTCCCAGAGGGAGCCAAAAATGCAATTAATTTAACTCCCCGATAAACTATAATTTGAAAGGTGATGTAAAATGTCTATTTTGATTTTACTTTTAATAATTTTGGCGGTATTATTGGGTCTTGCTGTGGTTGCAGGGCTTGGTGTTGGCATAGTGCTGCTTATTATAATGCTTACAAAGAAGAAATAACGAGGCAAGTTAAATGTCAAACATAATTGCTATTAAAGATATAAACGCACCCGAGCTTAATGTATACGCTCGGCTTACCGAGGCGCAGCTTAAAAAGGATGAAGGCGTTTTTGTTGCCGAAAGTGTAAAGGTTATAAAGGTTGCGCTTCAAAAGGGGATAGAGCCCGTCAGCTTTTTAATGGAAGAACGGCAAATTGAGGGCATTGGCAAAGAGTTAATTGAAAGATGCCCAAACGTGTCTGTTTATACAGCACCGCGTGAAGTATTGTCAAAACTTACGGGGTTTGAACTAACCCGTGGCGTGCTTTGCGCAATGAAGCGCCCCCAAAGTGACAGCCTTGAAAACGTGCTTAAAAACGCCAAGCGTGTGGCTGTGCTTGAAAGGTTAAGTGATGCGGTAAACGTTGGCGCAATTTTCAGAAGCGCCGCCGCATTGGGTTTGGATGCTGTACTGCTTTTTAACAATTGCAGCGAGCCGCTTAACCGCCGAACTGTCAGGGTTAGTATGGGTAGCGTTTTCTTGGTGCCATGGGCATTTTTTGAAAAGGAAGATTTTCCCACACCAAAAAATGCGGTTGAATTTTTAAAACAAAACGGTTTTACAACCGCCGCATTGGCCTTAAGGAATGATACAGTGAGTATTGACGACTACATTTTAAAAAACACCGACAAGCTTGCGTTGTTTTTGGGGGCCGAGGGTGACGGTTTAAGCGAGGAAACAATAAACGCTTGTGATTGCACTGTAAAAATACCAATGCACCACGAGGTTGATTCCCTTAACGTTGCCGCCGCCGCGGCAGTTGCTTTTTGGGAATTGAAAAAATAATAAAAAGACGGCGAATAATCGCCGTCTTTCTCTTTGCCTCCCTTGTGTAAAGGGAGGGGGACCGCTTTAGCGGTGGAAGGATTGTTTGGTTTATATGAAAAAAGCAAATAGATTTCGAGAATTTAACCTTTTAACAATCCCTCAGTTATTTTTGCAAAATAACAGCTCCCTTTACACAAGGGAGCCTTTAATTAAAATGGTTCATTTTCGTTAAGCGATTGCTTCACGCACAAATCTATGTATTCACAAACACCTTTAAAGTTTTGTTTGATTTCATTGTTAGGTATTCGAATTACGTTCAATCCATATTGCTCAAGAAATTGTGTGCGTTCCAAGTCTTTTTCAACTCCAGCGTCTTCGTAATGCTGTGAACCGTCAAGTTCTATTATTAGTTTCGCTTTAGCACAGTAAAAATCAACAATATAGCGACCTATAATTTTTTGCCGATTAAATCTTATTGGATATGCCCTTAAAAAATCATACCATAAATGTCGTTCTTCGGGTGTCATATTTTTGCGCAACATTCTACCAACGCCAATAAGCGATTTGTTGTGTTTGTATTCTATGACAATCCCTCCGTCTCGTTCCTCGACACCTCCCTTTACACAAGGGAGGTTTTTTGTTAATTATATCATTTGATATTATAAAACGTCAATTATTTTCAATTTTACATTGTGTTCCATCGTGTATTATTTCGTAATTTTCTTTATAAATCAAATCCTCAATAAATACAAATTCATACCCATCGTCTTTAAGGCATTTGAGTATGTTTGGCAATGCTTCGGGTGTATGCTCTGCATCATTATGGAATAACACTATCGAGCCGTTTTTGACTTTGCTTGTTACCCGTTTGCAAATGCTGTCGGCGGTGGCGTGGTCTTTCCAGTCAAGTGAGTCAACGTCCCACTGTATCGTATACATACCAAGCGCTTCGGTGGTTTCAAGCACAGCGTTGTCATAATCGCCGTAAGGCACACGTAAAAGGGTAGGGCAGCGGCCTGTTATGGCCTTAATTTTGTTGTTGCAGCTTTCCAGCTCGTTTTTCATTTGCTCGGTAGAAAGCTGTGGCATGTGTGGGTGGGTGTTAGAATGGTTTTCAATGCGGTGGCCTGCATCGTGTAATGCTTTTACCGATTCGGGATATTTATCCACCCAAGCGCCGACAACAAAAAAGGTGGCGGGGACGTCATATTCCTTTAAAATGTCAATAAGTGTTTGGGTGTCGTCGTTACCCCAAGCAGCGTCAAAGCTTATGGCCACCTGCTTCTTGTCGGTTTTGACACAATAAATCGGCAGCTTGCGGTTTTGATTTGCAAAAATGCTTACCGAGCCTGTAACGATTAGCGCTGTTGTGATAATAACGCACAGCGCAAGCATAATGTGTTGCTTTTTAATAATAAAAAATTTCATAAAAATGCACCCTTTCATAAAAGGATATGAAAGGGTGCTTGTTTATTATTCTAAAGAAAAAAGCCGCCCTTGTGTAAAGGGCGGGGGACCGCTTTAGCGGTGGAGGGATTGTTTAACAAATTCGTCTATATATTCACAAACGCCACTAAAATTGTTCCAAATTTCATTATTAGGTATTCGCATAACGGTTATACCGAATTTTTGTAGGTATAGTGTTCGTTCATTGTCTTTATCAATGTAAATGTTTTCGAAATGCTGAGAACCGTCTAATTCAATAACCAAATTTGCCTTGGCGCAATAAAAATCAACAATATATCTACCAATGATTTTTTGTTTCAAAAATTTTATAGGATATGTGCAAAGAAAATCATACCATAAGTGACATTCTTCTTTTGCCATGTTTTTACGTAATTTTTTTGCAAATGGAACAACGCTTTTGTTGTGTTTTCTGTCCATAATAAGATTTAACAATCCCCTCGCCACATACATGTGGCCCTCTCCCCTTTACACAAGGGGCGCTATTTTAATTTAAAACCTTGCGCTTGCTTTTAACAACCTTAAATGCTTTGCGGCGGAAGTATGCCTTTATTTTGCGTTCAAACGCAACAAGGCGATGCTCGTTAAAAATGCACCAAACAAGTGTGCCAACAAGCGAAAAATCAAAAACTGTGCTTAAAATATCAAAAAATGTCATTTCTAATTCCTCCCGAACATTTGTTCGTTATTTGTATTATAACCTGTTTTTTGTGCTTTGTCAAGCGTTTTTTTATTTTTTTGTTGTATTTATTATATAAGGTTACAAGGGATATTTTTGGTACATAAGAAAATAATTTTTAATTTTTTGCGAATTCTTAAACTGTCGAATTTTGGGACGCAATTCTATCAAAAAGACCACTTATTTGTCATAACCTCATCTTTTGTCAAAAAGTGTTATATTAAAATTTTTAACTAATTGCAAATTTTATACAATATGCACCAAATTAATTGTAATGCTTTGAAAAATATGTTAAAAATATTATGTATCAATATAGGGGATAGTGTTCTCCAAATTAAATTTTAAAGGTGGTTTTATAATGAAAAAACGCATCTCTCAGGTACTTGCAATAGTGCTTACAATTGCACTTTTGGCAAGCACATTTGTTATGCTCGGTATGCCAACCGTTTCAGCAAATGATACAGCGGTAAAGACCGAACATATTGTAGTTGACGGTAAGTCTTACAAAATTTTAAGCGATTCAAAATACAGCGCTTATGATTCACTTGCCGCAGATATTGCAAATGCAACTGCCGGTGAAACCTATGCCGAGGCACCCGAAATGACATTTTCAGGTGCTTGGAAGGTAGAAGGCACAAAGCCAGACGGTACTGAAGGCGTTGCAAAGTTATATGTTAATGCCGGCAACTCATGGTCTCCCGCTTATAAGCAAATATCACTTGGTGCTCAGGGCGAAGTGTTTACTTCCGGTATTTTTTCTGCATCTTTGGTTCAGGGACGTATATATGTTGACCCTTCGTGGCATAGTGCAACTAATTCGGAAACACACAAATCTTCAGTTTCGTTAACATTTACTGCCCCAAAGGCTGGTAATGTTTTGCTTTATGATTTGACTGAAGCAATTTCAAGCACAACTAAGGATGTTGTTCCTTTTTATAGCTGGTCTGCTGAAGGTCATACTACCGAGTGGGCTATTTATGTTAACAATACTAAAATTTGGCCGGTTGATGAAAACGATGTTAATAGTGTTTCTACAATTGGCGCCATGGTTGCCTTCCCCGATGCTGGTATAATTGCTATTGAGGCGGGTCAGACCATCTCTATTGAATTTAAAACCACAGGTTTTAGACATGGCATTTACACTATGCCCGCAGTTGCATACGTTGCACCCGATGCTGAAGTGGGTGAACAAACAAAGGAAGTTGTAACTTCTTCGACAGGCAACAAATATATTATTGATGCCGACCGAAAGTATGATGCATATTCTACCTTTAAATCCTATGTATCGGGTTTGAATGCGGCAGACAATTCACCTGTTTCCTTTACCGGTGCTTGGGATATGTCATCTCGCGGAAGATTAACAGTTCCTTTTGATTGTACACATTCTACGAGTGTTACATTAACCGAATATGTAAAAACTCCGTCGTACAGGGTTAACAGTCACGGCGCATGTAATCGAATTATGGGAGGCACAGCCAACAGTGGTGGTTGGTATTGCTCGTCTGTTTCATTAGATGACACTAACAAAAATATAGTTGTTTCGGCTTACGATAGCACTTCTTCAGAAACTGACAGTTCTCAGATAAGGTTAAATGTATATGCTGAGCATGACGGTAAAGTCGTTTTGTTTGATACTACAAATAAGTTCGATGCTTCCGGATTTAATAGTAGTCCGTGGTGGGCTAACCAAAGCGAAAGTAAAAATACCCAATTGGAAATTTATCATAACGGTAATAAGATTTGGCCTTCAGAGGCTGATGGCGAACAAACAGTTGGGTTAAATAATACTTCTGTTAGTTTTCCGGATTTAGGCGCTTTAAATGTTAATAAGGGCGATTATTTTTCATTCGTATTTACTGCTAATGCAAATAATGTTCGTGTAGCAGTTCGCTGTAATCCAACAATGGCATATGTTTTTGATGGAAGATTTGATGTTGAAGATAAGATTATTGGTAATGAACGTATTACAGTTGAAAGTGAAACTGTAAGCAATGCTTATGATGCTTTTTGCGGTTTAGTTGCAGGAAAATCTCCTATTGCTTATCCCGCAGACAATTCTGCTTTCGAAAGTGCACCGATAATTAGCTTTGATAATTCGGCATGGCGTGCAGTTTATAAACGTAGTACAACTACTTATACCAATGCTGCTTATACTACCAGTAACGGTTCAAGTGCAAATGCCGTTCCGCAGCTGAGCTTTACAAAGGACAAAAGATGGTATGATTATGTTCAGGGCGGTATCGCTTTCGACCCCACCTACGGTATGGTAATTAACCCTGGCAACTCTTGGGAAGAGGCTCGTGACATGAGGGTGAATTATAATGTTACAGCCGATGGTACAATTGCCTTGTATGATACCGACGGAAAATTCATTACGCTTCCTAACCAGAATCCTTATTGGTGTTGGGCAAATGCGAATGCATTTGTTGATGTAAACGTTTACAAAAATGATGTGCTTGTTTGGCCGCTTAATGGTGAAGATAATCGTGTTAATCAGGGTGAAAAGTTCAGCTTCCCAGTGATCGAGCTTGATGTAGTTAAGGGTGATGTAATATCTGTTAGCTTTTCAAATAATATAGCTGTTGCAGCACGTACACCTGTGTCAGTTGATTTAGAGGTTGCTTATACTCACGAACATGATGAAAACGTTGTAGTAACCGCAGGTACACATTATATCCCCGGCAAACGTAACGGTACATGTACCTTGTGTGGAAACACCTACACCGATGCACCTGTTATCAACGCTGAACCGGCTGTTACTTTAGATGAAAATTCAGTTAAGTACGACCCCGCAACTGATAAATTCTCATTTAAAGTTTATTATAGTGAAGGTCTTATGAGAGACTATGATGCATCAGTAGAACAGGAGCTTGGTCCCACATTTACCCTTAAATACAAAATTGGTGAAAAGGTTAAGAATGTTACGATTGACCCAACCGAATATATAGGCCATACAATCGAATTCAACGGCTTTAATTCCAGCACGTTGGATGAAACCTTTACCATTTCGTTCCATATGGCTTGGGACGGTAAGGATGACGGTACAGGCACTTGGGTTTCTTACGTTAAGAAGGAAGACGGCTCGTGGCGTTGGACCGATGCATACGAAGTATTTACCTTTGTACCTTCAAACTATATAGCAAGCGATAATGCTGATTTGGTTAACTCATTTAACACATTAAAGAATGAAATCGCCGCTGCAGAATCTGAAGCTGCAAAGGTTGTTGCTGATCGTCCGTCTAACAGTGATTACAGGATAAATAAAGCCGAAGTTAACATTAAAGAAGGCAAAGCAATTATTTCGGTAGCAGTTACTGAGGAATTGAAGAACAAAGTAAAGGCAAACGCCGATTATGATGCAGGACGTACTGCTAAGTATGTATTAACAATTGGCGGTGTAGAATATCCCGTGCCTACGGATAAGCTTTATACCAGCGCAACATTTACTATTAGCGGCTTGTCTTACTCACAAATGTTTGGCCAAATTTCTGCCAAGATAGTAGTTACTTACACTGATGCAAATGCTCAACCTATTGAAAGCACAGCGATAACCTGTGACTTTGCGGCTGCAATTGATGCCGCTTCCGATAATACGGTTGCAAATGCACTTGCAAGTTATATGAACAGTAAGTAAGCTTTGTGATTTAGGAGGTTTTTATAATGAAGTTTGAATTCCCCGAAATTAATAAAATTTCCTTCGAAGCAAAGGAAGCTGTCGCTTATATGGTTGATGATCCTGATATTGATTTCACACCAAGTGACGAACCATTTTAAAACAAAAATGCTCGGTAGAAATACCGAGCATTTTTTTAAATATATGGTTGACAACTTGGAAAATGTATTGTATAATGTATTTGAATTATAATAAGTTGCATATTTGTGGTAATTTAAGGCGTTAATAAACGTTAGGAGGTTTTTGCGTTGAAGTTTGAATTCCCTAAAGTTAATAAAATTTCCTTTGAAGCAAGGGAAGCGGTTGCTCTTACTATAGATTTGCCGGGTCTTGATTATGAGTGGGTTGAGAACCCTAGTAGTGAAATAATTTAAAAAAGGATGCTCGGTAGAAATACCGAGCATTTTTTGAAGATGATAATTTGACAGTTAAAGTGAGATTGGAATGAAAAAATATTCTATTTGTGACTTAAATGTTTTAATGGATGCGGGGGAGATCACCTCCCGTCAAGCCGAAAAATATTTAAGCTTGGAAGATTTTGAAAAAGCCGATATTACCGTTGCTCCTCAAAAGTCGGCGATTGATGACTATATCGCACGCAATAACGCAAGTGAAGAAATTTCAGCTTATATGATTGAAGCGGGCATTTTTTATCGCCAGCTTTTAAATTTTGACGGTGTGTATTTTCACGCCTCGGCTGTGGTATATGAAGATAAGGCGTATTTATTTTCAGCGCCTTGTGGTACTGGAAAGTCAACTCACACTTCTCTTTGGCTTGAATTACTAGGTGATAAAGCATATATTTTAAATGACGATAAGCCCGCAGTTCGTGTTTTGAAGGATGGTATTTATGCTTATGGCACACCATTTAGCGGTAAGCACGATATAAGCGCGCCCAAAACCGTTAAGCTTGGCGGAATTTGTTTTATTAGCCGTGGTAGTGAAGACAAGGTTTCCATTATGGATGGTAAAGAGGCTATATTTAAAATGTATCATGCTTCACTTCGCAGGCTTGATGAACAGCAGCTTGACAAAGAATTAGAGCTTTTACAAAAAATTGCGGCGACAGTACCAATTTATAAAATGGAATGTACTCCAACTCTTAACGCCGCAAGGGTAGCGGTTGAAGCCATGACTAAAGGAGAATAATCTATGAAGCGCAACGAAAATTATGTAGTTAAAGAATTAATGGGCAGTTACGTTTTAGTGCCGCTTGGTGATACTGCAATTAATTTTAATGGTGTTATAACCTTAAATGAAACAGCAAAATTTATGTGGGAAGCTGCAAACGGCGATTTTACTGAGCAGGACCTAGCGTTAGCTTTAATAAAACAATACGATATAGACGAAGCAACCGCAAACACAGCTGTTGAAGGCTTTTTAAAAGCAATGAAAGAGGAAGGTTGCATTGAATAAAAAGCATATTCCTATGGAGGAGCTTTATCCCGTAATGGCGGAGAAAATAGCTGATGGTGGCGAGGTTACCTTTACGGTTTCGGGAATAAGTATGCAACCAATGGTTTTCAACCGTCGTGATACGGTTACCATTAGAAAGCATAACGGAAAACTTAAAAAATACGACATTCCTTTTTACCGCCGTGATGACGGAAGCTTTATTTTGCACCGTGTAATAAAGCTGCAAAAAAACGGCAATTACACCTGCCGTGGTGACAACCAATGGGAAAAGGAATTTGACGTTCGTGACGACCAAATAATTGGTGTTGTTACCGCATTTACTCGCTATGAAAAAACGGTTGATGTCAACCTTTCAAAAGGTTATAAATTTTATTGTCGTCTGTGGCCGTGGGTGCATTTTTTAAAGCCCTGTTATAAATATTTTGTAAAATTCAAAAATTTGTTTAAGTGAATTTTAAAAGCTCAAGCGTTTTTGCGCTTGAGCTTTTTGTTTTGTGGTCCAAATTAAACTTATGTTTTATAAAGCGGTTAAAAATTTAATAATTATTCATAAATAAATGTAAAAACCCCTTTATTTTTAAGGGGCTTTATGCTATAATTTAATGTGAATGATTATGTGCAATTTTATATTTAAAAGGAGGGCTCAGAATGGTTAGAAAAATCGGTTTAACTGTTGTTATAATGGCGTTAATTTTAACCCTTTGCGGTTGTGATTTTGTTAAGACCGATATGGCTGAGCTGTTTTCGCCGCCAACCTTAACGGGCGACTTTAAATATATTTCAAAAATAATTGAAAAAACAGCCGGTAGCGGCTATACTCTTAAATACCCAGTGCGTGGTGAGCACCGTTCGGCAGTAGTTCAGTATGATATTGACGGTGACGGTAAAAACGAGGCGTTTGCCTTCTATAGTAAAACCGAAGGCGACGTTACCACCATGACAGTACAGCTTATTCGTGATGAAAAGGGTAAATGGGTTGATGGCGGCACACAAACGATAGTTGCCTCGGGCGTTGACATGGTTCAGTTTTGTGACCTTGACAACAACGGTGTAAGTGAAATCCTTATCGGTTGGCAAATTTATGGCTCAAGTGAAATGCAGCTGGCAGTTTACGGTTATAGCAAAAACACCTTTGTCCAACGTCTTTTGCAAAAATATACAACCTTTATCACCTGTGACCTTAACGGTGACCAAAAAAGCGGTGTGCTGATTATTGATATTAACACAACTGAGCAGCATAACACTGCAGCGCTTTATGCGCTTGATGAAGAGGGTGTAATCCAAACAGGTATATGCGAGCTTGATAGCAAGCTTCAAGCTATTGGTAATCCAATTGTGGCTGAGCTTTCAAACGGTAGAAGCGCTGTTTATCTGGACGCTATAAAGGGTGTGGGCGCCGTTACCGAGGTGCTTATTGAGGATAAGGGCGGACTTAGTAATCCTCTTTTTGATATTGAAGCCCGTGAAAATCTTCGAACGCTTCGTTCGTCAAGCTATCCCGTAATGGATATTAATAAAGACGGTATTTTAGAAATTCCCGTACAGGAAAATGTTCCCGCAGTTACAGGGGACGCCTTGGCTGAAAAGCTTTATCTCACAAACTGGTGCTCGTTTGACGGTGAAAACTTAACCGTGCAAACCACCACTATGATAAACGTTAATGATGGTTATTATTTCACAATTCCTACAAAATGGCGAAACCGTATTGCTGTTTTAAAGGATACTGAAAACCGCATTCGCGAGGTTTATTTATATAACTATAAGCAGTCGGTTATAGGCGAAAGTCTCATTTGCATTCGTGCCTTTAATAAAAAGGACTGGGATGCAGGTAAATACAAAGAACTGCGTATGAACGAAATTGCCCGTAACGATAATACGGTTTATGCATATAAGCTTAATGACGCAATAATTGATATGGGCATAACCCACAGTGATGTTGAAAAGGCCTTTGTGCTTTACTGATAGGAGTGATTTTTTGTGAAACGAATTTTGATTGTTGAGGATGAGGCGGCCATCCGTGAATTTGAAGCCATAAATTTAAAGCGTGTTGGTTATTCTGTGGTTGAGGCTGGCTCGGCTGAAGAGGCGCTCGATATTTTTGATAACGATAGTGAGGGCTTTGATATTGCCCTTTTAGATATTTCGATGCCTGGTATGGATGGCTTTACTCTTTGTAAAGAGCTTAGAAAGCGCACCGAAACACTTGGTATAATTATGCTGACAGCAAGAACACAGGAAATGGACAAAATCACAGGCCTTATGAACGGCGCAGATGATTATATTACAAAGCCTTTCAGCCCAACCGAGCTATTGGCACGTGTTGATTCGCTTTACCGCAGGGTAGAAATGTATGCACCAAAGGCTGCGCCTGTTTCGGACGATATTACTTTAGGCGAATTTACCTTAAATCTTCGAAAGCGTACCTTGCTGAAAAACGGTAAGAATATTGAGCTTACACAGGTTGAATTCCAAATGATTGAATACTTTTTCCAAAATCCCGACGTTGCTTTGGGCCGTACTGATATTTTAAACAAGGTTTGGGGCAGTAATTATTTTGGTGAAGAAAAAATTGTTGACGTTAACATCCGCCGCCTTCGTATGAAGGTTGAGGACGACCCCTCTGTACCTACAAGGCTTGTTACTGTTTGGGGTATGGGATATAAATGGAACACACATTGATGTAAAATAAAAAATTAAAGAAAGGAGAGGCTGATTTGAACTTAGAAATTAAATTTAAAAGTATAACTGTAAAATGGTTTTTTAACATTTTTTTGGTTATTGCGGTTGTAATTTGTACTGCTGCAATTGGCTTCTCGGTTCTTTACAATGCGCTTTACACTTCGCAAATGCAGGCGTTGGGGGACGATTACGCTTACGAATTTAAGTCATTAGAGGGCGCGAATTCCAAAACCTTTAATGATTCGGCCATAGCTTTGGTCGAAGGCTTTGCCTTTAAAAATAAGGTTGCAGTTCAGGTGACCGATAAAAATGGCAGGGTCGTTGCGACAACAACGGGCTTTCCAACCGAGGTTGAGGATATTCCCGAATATCAGTTAGTTATAAACAGTGGTAGGTCACAGTCTTTTAGGGGAAAAACCGCTGACGGTGAGTCAATTATGGCGGTCACTACCCCAATTTTTGACGATAAGGGTAATTTTCTTGGCACGTACCGTTGGTCAACCTCTATGAACGAGGCCTATAAAGCAATTTATAGTGTTATAAGCATTATCGTGCTTGCTTGCTTTGCTGTGCTGTTGTTCAGTTGCTTTTCGGGTCTTTTCTTTGTTAAGTCAATTGTACGTCCAATTCGTGATGTAAGTAATATTGCACGTAAAATCGCAATGGGTAATTTTGATGAGCGCATTCAAATGACCAAAAACGACGAAATTGGTGAGTTGTGCGATACAATTAACTATATGGCGTCGGAGCTTAGTCAGGCGCAGAATATGAAAAACGATTTTATTTCGTCGGTTTCGCATGAACTTCGCACTCCGCTTACTGCAATTCGTGGTTGGGGCGAAACAGCAAAAATGTCTCTTGGAACAGATGAAGAGCTTGTGCGCCGTGGCTTAGACGTTGTGCTTAGTGAATCGGACCGACTTTCAAGTCTTGTTGAAGAGCTGCTTGATTTTTCCCGCATGGAAACGGGTCGACTTTCACTTACAAGTCAGCCTATAAACGTTACGTCTATTTTAAGTGATGCGGTTGATATGTATACCGAGCTTGCCAAAAAGCAGGAAATTGAGCTTGTGCACACTAACCCACACAGTGAACTTATCGTTATGGGTGACCGTGACCGTTTAAAGCAGGTGTTTATAAACATTATTGACAATGCGGTTAAATATACCGTTGGCGCAGGTCAGGTTTTGGTTAGCGCCAACGTTGAAGAGGCTTGTGTACGAATTACAGTTACTGACACGGGCGTGGGCATTCCTTCGCAGGATATTGACCGTGTTAAAGAAAAATTTTACAAAGCAAACAAAACCGTTCGTGGTTCGGGCATAGGTCTTGCCGTTGCGGATGAAATTATTAAGCAAATGAACGGCCTTTTGTTTATTGAAAGTACCGAAAATGTGGGTACTAAGGTAACCATTGTGTTACCGCTCTATGAAGAAGAAATTATACCTCAAGAAGAAGGAAATGTTGATGGCAAATAAATATACATCTATCGGTGGTCAGGCGCTTATTGAAGGCATTATGATGAAAAGTACTGAAAAAACCGCAATTGCGGTAAGGCTTCCTGACAAAAGCATTGATGTAAGCTATATGAACGGCAAAAGCGTTCGTGAAAAGTATAAAATTTTAGCGCTTCCAATTGTGCGCGGCGTGGTTGGCTTTGTTGAATCTATGCTTCAAGGCTATAAAGCTTTAAGCATTTCGGCTGAAAAATCAGGCTTTGCTGATGAGGAAGCAGCAGCACCCAAAACCGAGGAGCAAAAAAAGAAGGACAGTCAGTTTTTAAACGTCGTAATGGTTATCGGCGTTGTGCTTGGTGTGGTTTTGGCGCTTGGTTTGTTTATGTATTTACCTCGCCTTTGCGTAAGCGGTATTGAATGGCTTATCGGGGGCGATATAACCTCTAAGCTTTTAAGGTCGGTTATTGAACAGGCTTTAAAAATGACTATTTTTGTTGGTTATGTAATGCTTGTTTCCTTAATGAAGGACATTAAGCGTGTGTATATGTATCACGGAGCTGAGCACAAGACTATTTTCTGCTATGAAAAAGGCTTGGAGCTAACGGTTGAAAATGTAAGACGGCAAAAGCGCTTTCACCCACGTTGCGGTACATCATTTATGATTTTAATGATTTTGATAAGCGTAATTTTATCAACCGTTTTGCAAATGATATTTCCAAGCATTTATTCAATAGCTTGGCTTTGGACAATTGCAAAGGTTTTATTGGTGCCGCTTACTTGTGGTATTGGCTTTGAGGTTTTAAAATTCTGCGGTAAGTATGATAATTTTATTACCCGCATAATTTCAGCACCGGGTATGTGGCTACAGCGTGTAACCACTAAGGAGCCCGATGATGATATGATAGAAATTGCAATTGCAGCGCTAAAGGCTTGCGAGCCTGAGGTGCCCGATGTTGATAGAACGGGGTGCTGTAATGACAATATTTGAAGCTTATAACAACACCAAAAAGCGCCTTGCCGCCGCAGGAATTGAAGACAGCGTTTTTGAAGCAAAGGCAATTATCCGTCATATAACAGGGCTTTCTAATACTGAAATTTTAACAAGCTATATGAACGAATTGACCGAATTTCAAGAAAATAATTTAACCGCAATTATGCGACAGCGTGAAATTCGGTATCCACTTCAATATATAATAGGCACTTGGGGCTTTTACAAATATAAATTTAAGGTTGGTGTTGGGGTGCTTATTCCCCGAAGTGACACTGAAGTTTTGGTTGAAGCTGCAAGCGAATTTTTAAAGGATAAGGAAAATCCGCAAATTTTAGATTTGTGTGCGGGTAGCGGCTGTATTGGCATTTCTCTTGCTAAGGATTATCCCGATTCAGCAGTAGTTATGGTGGAAAAGTTTGACGAAGCCATAAGGTATATCGACCAAAACGTGAAGCTGAACGAGGCATATAACACACTTCTGATAAAGGGTGATGCTTTAGAGGGCGACGGAAAGGAAAATAAGTATGACCTTATTGTAAGTAATCCGCCTTATATTCCCGAAAGTGAAATTTCTCTTATGAATGCTGAAACTAAGTTCGAGCCCGAAACTGCACTTCTTAGCGAAGGCGACGGCCTTAAGTTCTACCGTGAAATTGCTCATATTTATAAGGCTTCGCTTAAAGACGGCGGTATGCTTGCTTTTGAGGTTGGCTATAAGCAAGCCGACAGTGTTTGTGAAATTTTAAATCAAAACGGATATAAAGATGTTAAAGCAGTTAAAGACTATAACGGCATAAACCGTGTGGTTTGTGCAATAAAATAAACGGAGGATGAGTATAAATGGCAAAATCGGCTATTAAACCCGTCGTTAAGGCGGTTGAAAACGAAGAAAAGCAAAAGGCTTTAAAAACCGCAATGGACCAAATTGAAAAGCAATTTGGTAAGGGTGCGGTTATGCGTCTTGGCGAAAATCAAGCAATGAATGTTGAGCACATTAAAACAGGCTCACTCACGTTAGACGTTGCACTCGGTATCGGCGGTATTCCAAAGGGCAGAATTGTTGAAATTTATGGTCCGGAATCTTCAGGTAAAACCACCGTTGCGCTTCACTGTGTTGCCGAAGCACAAAAGGCAGGCGGTACGGCGGCGTTCATAGACGTTGAACACGCTTTAGACCCCGTTTATGCCGCAAATTTGGGTGTTGATATTGATTCATTATTGGTTTCTCAGCCTGATTCGGGTGAACAAGCACTTGAAATTGCCGACGCTTTAGTACGTTCGGGCGCAATTGATATTATTGTTATTGACTCGGTAGCGGCTTTGGTTACCCGCGCTGAAATTGAAGGTGAAATGGGTGACAATCACGTTGGTCAGCTCGCTCGCCTTATGTCACAGGCTTTAAGAAAGTTAACAGGCAGTCTTTCAAAGGCAAACTGCGCCGCAATTTTCATTAACCAGCTTCGTGAAAAAATCGGAGTAATGTACGGTAACCCCGAAGTTACCACAGGTGGTCGTGCACTCAAGTTCTATTCTTCCGTTCGTATTGACGTTCGTAAGGGCGAGCCCATTAAGGATGGCAGTGAAATTATTGGTGTTCACACTAAGGCTAAAATTGTTAAAAATAAGGTTGCGCCTCCATTTAAGGTTGCTGAATTTGACATTATGTATGGCAAGGGCATTTCTCATACAGGCGAAATTGTTGACGCCGGTGTTGAAACAGGTATTATTAAAAAGTCGGGCGCTTGGTTCTATTACGGCGAAACCCGTTTAGGTCAAGGCCGTGATAATGTTAAAAAGCTTTTTGAGGATAATCCCGAAATGGCTGAAAAAATCGAAAACGAAATTATGGCCATTATTACAAGCAAGGCTCAGGATACTCCCGCACCCGTTATTGACGACGAGGACGTTATAATGCCTACCGAGCCGGTTGCACGCCCCCACAAGTCAATTGATATTGACATTGCGGTTGACGACTAATGCAAATAGTTGACATTAAAAAGGATAAGCTTCACCTTACAAGAATTTTTCTTTCCAACGGGGAAGAAGTGCTTATTGATAATGATGTTTGCAGTGAAAATTGCTTGAAAAAAGGTGACGCCTTAACCGAAGAAAAGGTTAATGACTTAATTTTTCAGTCGCAATACCTCAGGGCGAAATCCCGCGCGGTGTGGTATCTTGACCGAAAGGACCGCACCTCTAAGGATTTATACAATAAGCTGTGTCTTGCAGGGTTTGATAAAAAAGCCAGCGCAAAGGTTATTGGCAGGCTTACAGAGGTTGGTTTAATTGATGACCGCCGCTTTGCTGAAAATTATGCTAATCGTTTAATTGAAGGCAATACATCTAAAAGGGAAGCACTTCAAAAAATGCTTCAAAAGGGTGTGCCTTACGATATGGCAAAGGACGTTTTGGCAAATTGTGAGGCTGATGAGGCTGAACAAATTAATGCTTTAATTGATAAAAAATACCGCACAAAGCTTTTAAGCGACGGTGGTGTACAAAAGGTTTATGCCGCACTTATTCGGAAAGGCTTTTCCTATGATGCGGTGAAGACAGCACTTAAGAATTATACAGAATTTGAGGATTAGTATGTACAAGGTTAGTATGGTGTCGCTTGGTTGTCCTAAAAATCAGGTAGATGCCGAGCAAATGCTTTACACTTTGCAAAGCGCAGGGTTTGAGCTTACCCCTGCCGAAGCAGATGCCGATGCAATTATAATTAACACCTGCGGGTTTATTGAATCGGCTAAAGCGGAAGCTATTGAAAATATTTTAGAAGCCGCAAAATATAAACAAGACGGTAACTGCAAGGCGCTTATAGTTACGGGGTGTTTGGCTGAAAGGTACCAAAACGACGTCACTGAAGAAATTCCCGAGGTTGATGTTTGTGTTGGTATTGGCTCGAACGGTAAAATTGCTGAAATTGTAAAAAATGCAATTGAGGGCAAGTGTAAAAACTCCTTTGGCGCTAAAGAGGATTTGGATTTAAACACAAAAAGAATTTTAGGCGGTTATCCCTTTACGGCATATTTAAAGGTGGCTGACGGCTGTAATAATTGCTGTACCTATTGTGCAATACCCAAAATTCGTGGTAAAATGCGCAGCCGTAAAATTGAGGATTGCGTAAATGAAGCAAAAGAGCTTGCCGCAAACGGTGTAAGAGAACTTATCGTTGTTGCGCAAGACACCACCGCTTACGGCAGTGATATTTACGGCAAACCAATGCTTTCGCAGCTTTTAAAGGAGCTTTGCAAAATTGACGGCATACATTGGGTACGCACCTTATACACCTATCCCGACAAAATTGATGACGAGCTTTTAGAAACCATTAAAAATGAAGAAAAGCTTATCAAATATCTTGACATTCCCATTCAGCACGTTAATAGTGAAATATTAAATAAAATGAATCGCAAGGGCAGTAGGGATGATTTGGAAGCGCTTATTAAAAATATAAGGGCAAAAATTCCCGAAATCACTTTAAGAACAACCCTTATTACAGGTTTTCCGGGGGAAAGTGAAGAACAGTTTACAGAGCTTTGCGAATTTGTAAAGATAACACGCTTTGACCGCCTTGGTTGCTTTGCTTACTCACCCGAAGAGGATACGTTGGCGGCTGAAATGCCAAACCAAATAGATGAGCAAACCAAGGTTTCCCGTGCGGAAAACATTATGGAAATGCAAATGGACATAATGCGCGAGAAAAACGAAGAAAAAATTGGCTCAGTGCTTGAGGTTATAATTGAGGGCTGGGACGATTATATAAAATGTTATTTTGGAAGAACCGTTTGTGATGCGCCAGAGGTTGACGGCAAAATTTTCTTTATGTCAGACAGACCCCTTGTTATAGGCGATTTTGCGAAGGTACAAATAAACGACTGTTTAGATTACGATTTATTAGGAGAGTTAGCAATATGAATACACCAAACAAATTAACCTTAGCCCGAATGATAGCAACTCCAATTTTTATGGCGGTAATGCTTATTGATTTTCCCTATCATTATTTAATTTCTCTTATTTTGTTTATTGCCGCTTCTTTAACCGATATGATTGATGGTAAAATGGCAAGAAAATACAATATGGTAACCGACTTTGGTAAATTTATGGACCCCTTGGCCGATAAAATGCTTACCACTTCGGCTTATCTTGGCTTTATGTTTATTTACGGTGGAACACAGTACGCTTGGCATATTGTGATTATAACCTTTATTGTGTTGTTCCGTGAATTTGCGGTTTCTTCAATTCGTTTGGTGGCTGTAACCGCAGGCGGTAAGGTTGTTGCCGCTAATATGTGGGGCAAGTGTAAAACCGTTAGCCAAATGGCAGGTATAATTCTTTCCTTGGCGGTTTACGGTGTTAATGAAATTGTTACCATTCCCGCAAATATTTTTGTTATTGCTGACGCTGTAATAATTACTTTGTTCTGGCTTTCTGCAATTCTTTGTGTTATTTCAGGTGTTATTTACATCTGGGGTGGCCGTGAATATATTAAAAACGCAAAATAAACAGTAGGTGACTTGCTTGTTTAAAAGAATTATTGAAGATGTAAATGCAGTGCGTGAACGTGACCCTGCCGCCCGTAGCTTTTGGGAAGTTTTCTTTCTTTATCCGGGGGTTAAGGCAATTCGTATGCATCGTCTTGCTCACTTTTACTATAAACACAATTTAAAATTTTTGGCTCGCTTTGTGTCACAGCGTGCGGTTAGAAAAACAGGAATTGAAATTCACCCAGGCGCTACCATCGGCCGTCGTTTAGTTATTGACCATGGTGTTGGCATTGTTATTGGTGAAACCACTGAAATCGGCGACGACGTGCTTATTTATCAGGGTGTTACCTTGGGCGGTACGGGCAAGGATGTTGGCAAACGTCACCCAACCATTGGCAATAACGTTATGATAAGTGCCGGCGCAAAGGTTTTAGGCCCGTTTAAAATAGGTGATAATTCCCGTGTGGCCGCAGGCGCTGTGGTTTTAAGTGAGGTACCGCCGAATTCCACTGTGGTGGGTGTTCCTGCCCGTGTGGTAAAGCAAGACGGCAAGCGTGTTGCGCTTGACCAAATCCACATTCCCGACCCCGTTAAGCAAAAAATGGATGCTTTGGAAGAACGCATTCAATTGCTTGAAGCAGCATTAAAGGAGAAATAGTTTTATGAAAATTTTTAACACGTTAACCCGCCAAAAAGATGAATTTGTACCCATTAACGAGGGCGAGGTTAAAATTTACGCTTGCGGTCCTACCGTTTATAACTATATTCACATTGGTAATGCGCGTCCGCTTTGTGTGTTTGACGTTTTGCGCCGTTATTTTGAATGGCGTGGTTTTAAGGTAAACTTTGTTCAAAACTTTACCGATATTGATGATAAGCTTATTAATAAGGCCAACGCCGAAGGCATTACAGTGCCCGAAGTGGCTGAACGCTTTATCGGTGAATTCTGGACCGACGCTAAGGGACTTAACGTGCGTGAAGCAACTGTTCACCCCCGTGCTACCGATAACATTGCCGAAATTCAGGGTATAATCTCTGCTCTAATTGAAAAGGGATATGCTTATGAAGCCGCAGGCGATGTTTATTACCGTGCTAAAAAATTCGGTGAATACGGCAAGCTTTCACACCAGCCTTTAGAAGATTTGGAAGCAGGCGCACGTATTGAAACAGGTGATATTAAGGAAGACCCAATGGACTTTTGCCTTTGGAAAGGCGCAAAACCGGGCGAGCCTTATTGGGAATCGCCTTGGGGTAAGGGTCGTCCCGGCTGGCATATTGAATGCTCGGCAATGGCAGGTAGATATCTTGGTAAAACCATTGACATTCACTGCGGCGGTTTAGACCTTATTTTCCCACACCACGAAAATGAAATTGCTCAAAGTGAAGCCGCCAACGGCTGTGACTTTGCGCATTATTGGATGCACAACGGCTTTATTAACGTTGACAACCACAAAATGTCAAAATCACTTAACAACTTCTTCACCGTTCGTGACGTTGCCGAAAAATACGGTTATGAAGCAATTCGTTACTTCCTCGTATCCTCACAATACAGAAGCCCTATTAACTATTCGGTTGAAATTATTGAGCAGGCTAAAAATTCGCTTGAACGCCTTTACACCTGCCGTGATAATCTTGACTTTGCAATTAAAAATGCTACTGATGGCGGCGAAATTCCTGCATTTGTGGAAACCGCAAAGAATGATTTTATAACCGCTATGGAAGATGACCTTAACACAGCTGATGCTTTGGCCGCAATTTTCACCTTGGTTCGTGAAATTAACACAGCTATTGCAAACGGCCTCCAGAAAAACGGTCTTTTAGCGTGCGCTGATATGTTTGACCAGTTAACAGGTGTTTTGGGTCTTGTTTACAACCGCAAGGAAGAGGTTTTGGACAGCGATATTCAGGCGCTTATTGATAAGCGTAGTGAAGCCAGAAAAAACCGCGACTTTAAAACTGCTGATGAAATTCGTGACCAGCTTAAAGCAATGGGCATTGTACTTGAGGACACACCTCAGGGCGTAAAATGGAGCCGAGCTTAATGAAATTCGAGCCACTCGGTAACGGTTTTGGCCTTTGGGTGTCACAAAATCATATTTTCGGCACCGATGCTATTTTACTTAGCAATTTTGCTAACGCCAAAAAGAGCGATAAAATGGTTGATCTAGGCACAGGCTGTGGTATAATTCCGCTTATAATGCTTAGGGACGGCAATTTGCAAAGTGCTGTCGGTGTTGATATAAGTGATGAGGCAACCGCTTTGGCCCAAAAAACCAAAGAACAGCTAAATTTGGAAAAATTTACCGTTATAAATGCCGATTTAAAGGATTTAAAGGGCAAGGTGCCGTTTGGGTGTAATACCCTTGTCACCTGTAACCCACCATATAAAGCAAACGGAGCAGGGCTTCAAAACCCAAATGAACGCCAAAAGGTTGCCAGACACGAGGTTAGTTGCTCGCTTGAGGATATTATTAAGGTATCAGCAAAGCTACTTCAAACTACGGGCAGGCTGTGTATGTGCCATCGCCCCGAAAGACTTTGTGAATTACTGAAGCTTATGAGCGATAATAAAATTGAGCCTAAAAGGCTTCGCCTTGTGTGTCAAAGAAAAGGGGAGGAGCCTTGGCTGGTGCTGGTTGAGGGAAAACGCTGTGCCAATTCCGGTATGCGTATTGAGCCTGTGCTTTATATTGAAGAAAACGGCCATTTTTCAGAAGAAATGGTTAAAATTTACGGAAAGTATAAGGAGGAATATTTGCCTTGAGCGGAAAACTTTATATTGTAGGCACGCCTATTGGCAATTTGTCCGACTTTTCACCCCGTGCCATAGACACGCTAAGCAAGGTTGATTTTTTAGCGGTTGAGGATACACGTGTGACCGTAAAGCTTTTAAATCATTTTGGAATAAAAAAAGAAATGCTCGCTTATTACGAGCACAATAAAAACAGCAAGGGTAATTTAATAATTACACGTCTTTTAAACGGTGAAAGCTGTGCGCTTGTGTCGGATGCGGGAATGCCTGCAATTTCCGACCCGGGCGAAGATTTAGTGCGCCAAGCTTATGAAAACGGTATTGAGGTTGAATCCGTTCCGGGACCGAGCGCGGTTATAACTGCACTCGCAATTTCTGGTATGCCTAGCGGTCGGTTTTGTTTTGAAGGCTTTTTAACTATGAACAAAATTGGCAGACGAGAGTATCTTGAAGGTTTAAAAAATGAAACCAGAACTATGATTTTTTACGAAGCACCACACAAGCTTTGCGCTACTTTACAGGATATGCTTAAATATTTTGGCAACCGTAAAATTGCAATCGTTCGTGAGCTTACAAAATTACACGAAAGTGTAATTCATACTGATTTTGAACAAGCTATTGCATATTATAATGATAATGAACCGCGTGGCGAGTTTGTGCTTATTGTTTCAGGTGCGGACAAGGAAAAGAAAAGCTACACTATTGAGGATGCAATAAAAATTGCACAAAAACTTATAAATGAAGGTCAGTCAACCTCTTCGGCCGCTAAGGAGGCGGCTGCTCTTACGGGGCATAAAAAGGGAGAAATTTATAAGCGCATTTTAAGCGAGTAATTGAAAGGAACAAAAACAGAAATGAAAAAAGACTTTGAAGATATAGTTTCCGACACAGCGTTTAAGAATGATGCTTTTGCAGATATTTCTTCGACAAGTGCACAATTTAAAAAGAAAAAACACGGTATTGCAGGATTTTTTCAGCGTTTGGGTAATGGCTGGAAAAATTTGCGACGTTGGAAAAAGGCCGTAATTATAAGCTGTGTGGCTGTTGTTACGGCAGTTTCAATTGGTGTTGGCGTATTTTTTGATATATTCGGTTACGACTACAATTCCAGTATAGACAAAAAGCCCCCGGAGGATCTCGGATTTGAAAATGTAATTGACCAAAAGATAATTAATATTGCGCTTTTTGGCATAGATTCACGCAGTAAGGGCTTTAAAGGTAATTCAGACTCGATTATGGTGTTAAGCGTTGATACCGAAGCAAAGACCATAAAAATTGTTTCAATTGTGCGTGATACCTTGGTGCCAATTGAGCAAAACGGTAAAATAAAATATCGCAAAATAAATTCGGCTTATGCTTCTGGCGGACCCGAGCTTGCGATTAAAACCATTAACCAAAACTTTGGGCTTGATATTTCGGAATATGCAACGGTAAACTTTAACGGTATGGCCGAAATTATTGATGCCGTAGGCGGTATTGATGCCGAACTTGTTAAAGGTGAGGTTGTACCTGTAGCTAAAAGCGGATATGCTCTTAATGGTGGTATAAAGGATGTTTGCACTCGTCTGAAAATAGATCCTGAGCCTTATTATATTTTAGAACCGGGTAAACACCATCTTAACGGTATTCAGGCGGTGGCCTATTCACGAATTCGAAAAACCAAAAACGTGTGGGGCACTAATAACGACTATGGCCGCACTGACCGTCAGCGTTATGTTATGGAACAGCTTTTCAATAAGGCGTTAACGCTTTCTAAAACTGAATATATTAAGCTAGCTAAGGCATTGCTACCTCACGTTCAAACATCACTTTCATATAGCGAAATTATTGATATTGGATGGAGCGTAATGTTAAAATCGCCCACATTCTCGCAGTCACGTATTCCGCTCAATGATTATTTAATGCCGGGCAAATATCTTAAGGGCGTAGGCGATTGTGTTTATTATGACCTTGATTTTGCTAAGGAAATTTTGCACGCGTATTTTTACGAACAAGTTACACCTGAGGATTATATTGCACAAAACGGTGTAAAGAAGAATGACTGGTATGCACAGGTAACCGGCGACAAGCCTTCTTCTGTGACGTCCTCTAATCCGTCTACCTCATCCACGCCCGACACATCCACACCTGATAGCACTACAAGCGAAGAACAGGGCGGCACCACTTCGGAGGGTACCGTAACCACGCCGGAGGACACCGTAACCACGCCGGAGGATACACAGCAGGGAAATGAGAGTGAGGAAAGCACGCCTGAAAATCCGAATGACGAGACTGGAGACGAAGAAACCCCACCTGAAAATCAGGGCGGGGAAGAATAGTTATGAAAAGTAATTGCGAAAATTGTTCAAACTACATTTACGACGACGAGGACGATTGTTATTATTGTAATGTGAATATGGATGAGGATGAATTAGCACGTTTTTTAGCCTCTCCGAAATTTGAATGTCCGTATTTCAATTTTTACGACGAATATTCTATTGTTCGCAAACAAAATTAGAGGTATAAAATGGTTTACTTTTATTTAATTGCCGCAGGCGCATTGTTGCCCATACTAAATAATTTTGTTCCTATTTTCGAAAAGGGCTATTCCTGGTGGTTAGCACCGTTATTATATTTAGTATTTTTCTTTGGTATGGTGTTAATACAAATTGGGCTTTTGTTTTTGGTTTTTGCTGTTGTGGGTACAAAACAACCATCCAAAAAGGCCGTAAAATTTTATCGCATTATGGTAAAATACACTCTGCCGCTTATAATTTGGATTGCAAAGGTTAAAATCAATGTTACGGGTATGGACCCCGATGAAGTTCCCAAAAACCGCAAAATGCTGTTTGTTTGCAACCACCAGCACGATTTTGACCCCGCTGTTATTCTTTCGGTTTTCCCCGATAACGAAATTGGGTTTATTGGCAAAAAGGATATTATTAAAAAGCTGCCCTTTATAGCAAAAATAATGTATTTGCTTGACGGCTTGTTCATTGACCGTGAAAATGACCGTGAAGCCGCAAAAACCATTATTGAAGCCACCCGAGTTCTGAAGTCAGAAAAGTCGTCGATTGGGCTTTTCCCCGAAGGCTATACAAGTAAAACCTGTGAGCTTTTACCGTTTAGAAACGGCGGTTTTAAAATGGCTTTAAAGGCAAAGGTGCCAATTGTTGTTTGTGTAATTAACAATACCCGTGCAATTCCTAAGCGTATGTGCCGTATGACGACTAAGGTTGATTTTAAAATTGTCGACGTTATCTATCCCGAAGTTTACGAGGGTATGAACACAACTGAGCTTGGTGATATGATACACGAAAAAATGGAAATAGCTTATAACGAGATTAAAAACAAATAAAAAAATAAGCCTTGAAGCATAGCTTCAAGGCTTATAATTTTTAATGCTTAACCTTTAATAATAAGATTGTCGAGATAGAAACCGCCGCCACCGGTGGGCTTGTGCAATTCCATTACAATCTTTCCGCTTGGGTCTGCAGGAGCATCAGAAC
This sequence comes from Clostridia bacterium, assembly GCA_017622555.1. Classification (GTDB taxonomy): domain Bacteria; phylum Bacillota; class Clostridia; order Oscillospirales; family Acutalibacteraceae; genus UBA737. The sequence continues at coordinate 26,022 of JAGAQV010000008.1, read as the reverse complement.
GGGCGATAAGCTCGTTACCGATATAAAGCAATACCTTACCTTTTTCAAATTTAAGAGTAAAGGTTTCTTCATAGTCAGCACGTTGCTGAGCATTGTGACGGCCTAAAAGGTCATCCTTGTAATAAAGTGAGGTTGTTGCCCAGTTGTCGTTGGTTTCGATGATGTAGTCACCCCAAGAAAACTTGAACCAACGTGTTTTAGAGGCTTTAGGGCCTGCAAGCATTGTCATACGGGTTGTGAACTGTAATGATGCAGATTCTTTGGAAGCTTTATAACTTTCCTTGCTTTGAAGGTTAAAGTCAATTGCTTGGAAACGAACCTTAACGTATCCGCCGTCAATTACCTCGTCAGGGTCGTTCCAATTGGCCTTATAAGTGAAGTCATCGTTTAAGATTTCGTTCTCGGGAAGTATAAGTTCAAACTTTTCTTCGCTTACCTTAACCTTACATTCTGCTTTGATAACGGTGCCGGGAACACGTGCGGTGATAGTAGCTTCACCTGACGCAACGGCGGTAACGAGACCGTGGTGGTTAACGCTTACTACAAACGGGTCGGAGCTTGACCAAATAATGTTAGATACTTCATTGCCTTTGGGCGCAACTTCCCAGGTAAGAGTTTTTTGTTGGTCAATTTTAAGGTTAAGCTCGTTCTTGCTTATAGTAACGCTTGTTGGGTCAATAACTTTATCAGCATCTGCAAGGGCGGGCTTTTTATTAATTTCCAAAACGCTATCTATAACGGCCATAGCATAAGCGGTAGCAATTTTTTGGTTGCCAATATGGTTGGGGTGGCGGTTGCCGGGGCCGTAGATAATAAAGTTTTCGTCAGGTTTAAAGTCGTAATAATCGGGTGCGTGTAAATAATGTATGTTCTTGCCTTTTTTTGCATAGTTTTCGGCCGTTAACTTAACTTTTTCGGAAAGCTTTGCGGTATAAGCGTTGTCAAGTTCACCCTCGTGTACCGAAACTAAATAAACAATAGCATCGGGATTATCGGCAAAAACATCAGCCATAAGCTTGTCGTAACGTTGAGCATAAAGTTCTACATCGCTTTGACCATAACCGTCGTTAAGACCAATGTGGATAATAGCAATATCGTAATCAATTTTGCCTTTAACATTATTATTGTAAGCGGTTTGTAGCTTTTCAACGGTCCAACCGCCGCCACCGCAATGCCTTACATAATGTTCGTCAAGCTCGGGGGTGGGATATTTGTTGTGACCTACTAGTTCAAAATAACCGCCCATATCGGTAAGTGAAGAATATAAGAATGAGCCAAGTGTACTTGCGCTTCCGCCCTGTGTCCAAGAGTCACCCATAAGTAAAATTTTTGCACGGCGCATAGTTGCCTTTTGCTCGGCTGTGGGCGCCTTTGCGGTATACGGTTGGGTGAAGTTTAAAAGCTTTGTGTCAATTCTTTCAAGGCCGTCCTTTGAAAGCTCGGCATAAACCTCTTCATAGCTTCTTGCCTTCAATTCGGCACCTCCTTCATTACTGCCGCCATCACAGGCTGATAAACAGCAGGCAGCTGCAATTGATAATGCTAAAACTTTAATAAGATTTTTCACTTTAAAAACCTCCTCTCAATTGCATTATATCACACAATGATATAACGCACAATATGAATTTATTGCACAAAAAACCCCTGAAGCTTATTCAGGGGTTTTAAGGGTTAAAATTGTAAAACCAAAGGGGTCAAGCGTTAAAACGCCATTTTCTGATTTGTTTCCGAAAACAACCTCGGCATTATCAAATTCCTTCGGTATATTTATGGTGGTTTTTTCATGCCAACGGGTAGCGGCAATTAAAACCGTGGTGTTCTGTGATTTTCGCATATAAGCGATTTCACCAAAGTTTGCATAAAAGGGAATAAATTCACCTGATTTAAAGGCGTCACATTCACGGCGGAATTGCCCCAATTTTTGATAAAAGCTTAAAAGATCGGTGTTTTCTTGTCCCCAAGGGTAAGCCGCGCGGCAAAATGGGTCGCCATAGCCCTCCATACCGGCCTCATCACCATAGTAAAGAGATGGTACACCCGGAAGTGTATACTGCAAAATTGCCGCAACCTTTAAAAGCTTAATACCTTTTTCGTATTGTTGGGGTGAAAGTCTTTGTTTTGACTGCCATTCACGGTCGTTAACAAATTCGTTTTCACTACCCAAAACGGTAAGAATGCGCTGTGTGTCGTGTGTGCCAATGTGGTTCATCAAAAGCTTGACCGCCTGAGGCGGATAATTTTCCAAAATCTCAAGCACAGTGTCAATCAAATCACGGGAATTTCCGCCCTTTAGATAGTTGATAATTGCATTTGCAAAGGGATAATTCATAACCGAATCAAGCTGTTTGCCGCGCAAGAATCTGCGGCGTGCGTTATAGCTTATTTTATTTGTTGCATCTTCCCACACTTCACCAAGCAAAAAGTTTTCGTTTGAATCAGCCTTGACGGCAACACGAACCTTGTCTAAAAATTGGTCAGGCAGTTCATCGGCAACGTCTAAACGAAAGCCCTTTACTCCAAGCTTTAGCCAATGGCGGATAACACCTTTTTCACCTGTTATATATTCCGAAAACGAAGGGTCGTTTTCTTGCGTTTCTGGGAGCGTTGAAACGCCCCACCAGGATTCGTAATCGTCATGGGTTTCACCAAAATCGTACCAGCTGCGGTAAGGGGATTCATCGCTGTTGTAAGCGCCTAAGGTATCATATCGTTTATATTTGTTAAAATAAATGCTGTCATCACCTGTGTGGGAAAAAACACCGTCCAAAATAATGTAAATACCCTGCTTTTCGGCAGCTTTAATAAGGGCTTTAAGATCCTTTTCATCACCTAAAAGTGAATCTATTTTCATATAGTTTGCAGTGTTATAACGGTGGTTTGAATGCGCTTCGAAGATGGGGTTTAAATAAATACAGTTAACGCCTAGCTTTTTAAGATGGGGAAGCTTTTGCTGAATACCCTTAAGGTCACCGCCGTAATAGTCGTTACCAAGATATTTTATCCCGTCACTTTCTTTTTTAGGTGTGAAAACAGGGGTTTCATTCCAATTATCAACAATAAAACGGTCAGAGGGAACGTTTTTCTTTTCTTTGTTCGATTTATAAAAACGGTCGGGGAAAATTTGATAAATAATGCCGCCATCTAACCACGAGGGTGTTTGATAGCTTTTGTTATAGACGGTCAATTGCCACCAAGCTCCTGTGGTGGATACCTCGCCTAAGGAATGGTCAAATTTTGTTACCCAATATTCCGTTTCGGCAGTGTTATATTTAAAAGCGTACCAATAAATACCCTCGGGAAGAGAAAATTCACATTCCCAATAAAAGCAGTCATCTTTTTGTTCGGCCCTTTTCATTGAAATCTTATCTAAATTGCCTGTTTGGTCGTTTCTTATCATTAAATATGCACGGCTAACCCTTGCGCTTTCAGGCAAAAGCAGTCTAAGCCGAAGGGTTTCCCCTTCGGCTAAGGCACCAAGCTTGCTTTTATGGTTCTGATTTCTTGAATCAAAAGGATAAAAATTCATAATTATTCAACCGGTTTAATGTGCCAAATATCGCGGGCATAGTCTTCAATTGAGCGGTCGGCCGCAAAAATACCCGACTTGGCAATATTTGTAAGTGACATCTTGTTCCATACGTCACGGTCGTTATAAAGCGCAGAGGCCTTCTTTTGTGCTGCCTGATAATCGGCAAAGTCAGCCAAGGCCATATAAGTGTCATTATATTTAAGTGTGTGGTAAATGCTGTCAAAGCTCATACCGCCAAAGCCCTTGCCAATAAAGTCAAGCGCATCACGAAGCACAGCATTGTTGTTGTAATGCTCACAGGGTGAATATCCTTGCTTCTGTAAACGGAGAACTTCAGGTGTCTGCATACCGAAAATTATAATGTTATCGTCACCAACAGCGCTGTGAATTTCAACATTAGCGCCGTCCTCAGTACCTAAGGTGATGGCACCGTTCATCATAAGCTTCATATTACCTGTACCCGAAGCCTCGGTAGATGCAAGTGAAATTTGTTCGCTTATATCGGCCGACGGAATCATAAGCTCGGCCATGGTTACACGGTAATCCTCAAGGAAAACTATCTTAAGCTTATCCTTGACGTCGGGGTCACGCTCTAAAAGTTGTGATAATTCCCAAATCATTTGAATTACCTGCTTTGCAAACAAGTAACCGGGGGCAGCCTTTGCGCCGAAGATATAGGTCTTGGGGGTAAAGGGAGCGTTGGGGTTGTTTTTAATAAACTGATATTCGCTTATAATGTTCAAAACGTTGAGGTGCTGACGCTTATATTCGTGCAAGCGCTTAACCTGCATATCAAAAATAGAATCGGGGTTTAAAACAACGCCTGTGGTATTTTTAATGTGCTTTGCAAAGCGTTCCTTGTTAGCACGTTTAATTTTTTGAAGCTCGTCTAAAACAGCCTTGTCGTCCTTAAATTCCATAAGCTTTTCTAAGTTGCGGGCGTCCTTAATAAAGTCGTCGCCAATTGTTTCACTTAAGAAGCTTGTAAGCTTGGGGTTAGCGCAGCAAAGCCAACGTCTGTGGGCAATACCATTGGTAACGTTGGTGAACTTTTCGGGTGTCATTGAGGCATAATCCTTGAAAAGCTCATCAACAATAATTTTACTGTGAAGCTTTGAAACACCGTTTACAGTGTGGCAGGTTGCACAGCAAAGGTTTGCCATTCTTACAACACCGTTTGAAATAATGCTTGTGCGTTCAGCTAAATCCCGGTCGCCTGTTTTAGAAATAACCTCACTGCGATAGCGGCGGTCAATTTCCTTAATAATTTGGTAAATACGGGGAACACGCTCTTTAATAAGGCTTTCAGACCAGCATTCAAGCGCTTCCTGCATAATGGTGTGGTTAGTGTACGCAACGGTACGGGTTACAATGCTCCAAGCGTCGTCCCAAGTGTAGCCGCATTCATCAAGTAAAAAGCGCATAAGTTCAGGAATGGACAGGGTGGGGTGTGTGTCGTTAATGTGAATTGCAACCTTGTCGGGCAAATTGTCAAGTGTGTTGTAAACACGCAAATGGCGGTTTAAAATGTCCTGAATAGAAGCCGATACCAAGAAGTACTGCTGACGAAGTCTTAACGATTTACCTTCGTAATGGTTATCAGCAGGGTAAAGCACCTTGGAAATATTTTCAGCCATAGCGCGCTGTTCAATTGCGCGAAGATAGTCACCTTGGTTAAAGGCTGACATATTAAATTCGCGACATTCGGCACTCCAAAGTCGCAGGGCATTAACGGTTTTACCGTCCTTACCTGCAACCATAAGGTCGTAAGGAATGGCACGAACGGTTTTATAATCCTTGTGCTCAAGGCGGTGCACACCGTTTTCGTCCCACCATTCGTTCACGTATCCGTCAAAATTAACGTCCACAGCCGAGCCGGGTCTTGCTTCAAGCCAAACACCGCCGCCGGGAAGCCAAAAGTCAGGCATTTCGGTCTGCCAGCCGTCAACCAACTTTTGACGGAAAATTCCAAGCTCGTAATTAATGCAATAACCCATTGCTGAATAACCGCCGCTTGATAATGCATCTAAAAAGCAAGCAGCTAAACGGCCAAGACCACCGTTACCAAGACCTGCGTCAGGCTCTAATTCGTAAAGGTTATCAAGCTTAACACCGAATTTTTTAAGCGCCTTTTCCATAGTTGAAGTAAGGTCAAGGTTATATAAGTTGTTCTTAAAAGAACGACCCATCAAAAATTCCATACTTAAATAGTAAACGGTTTTTGCCTGCTGCTCGGCAGTAGCCTTTTTAAATTCGCTTCTGCGTTCTTTCATAATGTCAAGAAGTGTTAAAACACTTGCTTTATAAAAAAGCTCGTCGGAAGCTTGCTCAGGTGTAACGCCAAAGTTATGTGAAAGCTTTTTTTCTATAAGTGTGGCAAGCTTTGTTGATGTAAGCTTTGTCATCGAATCATCTCCAATATTATTTTATATTAAATATAATACAATATTCTCACAAAAAATTCTATTGCCCATTAGCAGTATATTTTGCGACTTTTTTGTATATTTTTCACAAAAAATAGCAAACTAATTTTTTAAAACAAGATTTTTTTGGCAAACAGCACAAAAAACGACAATTTAAAGATATAAATAAAGGCCCCTTTCGGAGCCTTTAAAAATTAGTCGTCAACCTCGGGGATATCCTCAGCTTCGTCACATTCAAGATATTCACCTTTAATTCGGTTTTTGTTTTTAATTTTATCAACAATTACAAGTGCGCCAACTAAAGCGCCAAACAATGCTAAAACTGCAACAATTACTTTCCAAACGTTTTTCATAAAATAATTCGCCTTTCTAAAAATTTTATTTACAAAATTATTATACCAAAACAAATGTCGCTTGTCAATTACATAAACGGCCCAAAAATGTGAAGTAAAGCCTGCATTATTCGCACAAAAACCGAACGCTTTTTCCATTTTGAAAGTGTAATTTCCTTCGAAACGGCTAAAACCTCACGGAAGTGGTGCTTAATATCAAGCGCAGTCTTTTTATCACTTAACCAAACGCCGCATTCGAAGTGAAAAACAAAGCTTCGATAGTCCATATTGACTGAACCTACTGTTGCAATGCTGTCGTCCGACAAATATACCTTTGAATGAATAAAGCCAGGGGTGTATTCATAAATTTTAACACCGCTTTTTAAAAGGTCTAAATAATGGTACTGCGTAACGTTGTGCACGTACCATTTATCAGGCACGTGGGGGGTTATAATACAAACCTCAATGCCCGATTTAGCCGCCATACATAAGGCAGATGTCATCATATCGTCAATGACTAAATACGGTGTCATAATGTAAACGTAACGCTGGGCGGAATTAAGTATCTGCATATAAATGCCTTCAGCTGGGTTTTTATCGTTTAAAGGGCCGTCGCTGTAGGGCACAACAAAGGCGTCATCATAAGAAAAGCCCTCACCCAAATGGGAATTAAAGTCAATGCGTTTGTTGGTTACAAATTCCCACATAATGCAAAACATACACAAAAAGCTTTTAACGGCTTTGCCATAAAGAATAATGCCGCTGTCCATCCAATGCCCGAAGCGGCGCTCACGGTTAATGTATTCATCCCCAATATTAACACCGCCCGTAAAGGCAACCTCACCGTCAATAACCACAATTTTACGGTGGCTGCGGTTGTTCATGAAAATATTAAAAATTGGGTGAATTGGGTTAAATACCGCAATTTCAATGTTTTCACGGCGAAGCTTTGTTAAAAAGCTTTGGCTTTGGCGCTTAATTGACCCAAAGTCGTCACAAATTATTTTAATTTCAACGCCCTCTTCAGCTTTGCGTTTTAAAATTTTATGAATTTCATCCCACATATATCCTTCTGCAAGTATAAAAAATTCAATATAAATATATTTTTGCGCATTTTCAAGCTCTGCCAGAAGCCTTTCGAAAAACCTTTCGCCCGAAGGCAAATATTCACTTGAAGTGCCGTCGTAAAGGGGATAACCCGATTCATTCGTTAAATATTCAGCCTGACGTGAGTGCATAATATCGTGATAACGAAGTCGGTCGGTTATATCCTTATTATCTTCCAAAAAAGGCAAATAATGCGATTCACACACCTTCATTTTTTTGCGAAAATGGGGCATAAGACTGTTACCGCCCCACAAAAGATAAACCGAAATACCAAAAATGGGGAAGAGCAAAATGAAAATAATCCAGCTCATTTTATGGTCGGGGTTGCCACGGCGGTTAATAATGAAAATAACCGTTACCATACCAACGATAGATGACAGTACAAGCATACCTGCCGAATGAATTGTGAAATTGTAAAGTACCGCAAATAAAAACGCAAACTGAATAAGCAAAAGCAGGGCTGATGCTATAACTCGTGCGGGAATCCTCAAACCGCGTCTATGCTGTCGTGCCAAAATATCACCTCTTTGCAGAATATTTTACCATATTTGTTTTTAATTTGCAACCGAAGTTAAATAAGTAGTAGCAAAAACAGTAAAACTGTGGTATAATTACTATAATTATATTTTTGAAACGGAGATTTTTTAAAGTGTCAGGAAAAATTGTTTCAATCGCTCACGGTGTTGAAGGGTTGTTTATTGAAAATAACCGCTTTAACACTACCAGTATTTCATATAATTTTTACTTGCCCTTAAGGGAGGAAACTGTGGCGGAAAATGCCCTTTTGCCTTTTATTTTAACGGCTTCAAGTAAAAAATATCCCGACTTTTCAGCGCTTAATTTAAAGCTTAACAAGCTTTACGGCGCAAGGCTGGATGCAAGTGCCGAAAAATATGGCGACTGTCAGCTTTTATCAATGCGAATTTCGGTTATAAACGACCGCTTTACCTTTGATAGCGATTCGCTTGTAAAAGCGGCAAGTGATATGCTTTTGGGCCTTATTTTTGAGCCTAACACTGAAAACGGCGCTTTTATGGAAAACGATGTCGAGCGTGAAAAGCGTAAGGCTATTGAGCACATAAAGGGTGAAATTGCCGAAAAGCGTGTTTATGCTAAAAATCGTCTTATAAGTGAAATGTATAAGGGTGAGGCCTACGGCATCCAAAAATGCGGTACTGTGGGTCAGGTTGAAGCCATTACCGGCGAAAGCCTTTATAGAGCTTGGGTTAATATGCTGTCATCGGCTTTTGTAAGGGTGCAGGTTATAGGTGAAAGTCTGCCGCCTAAATTCTTTGAAGCGGTTGCTGAAAAATTTGAAAACCTTTCCCGTAAGGATATTACCGACTGCCGTTCGTGCAAGCCCACCGCCCCCGCCAAAAAGGTTAAAACTGTTTTTGAAAAAATGGACGTTAAGCAAGGCAAGCTTGTTATGGGCTTTTCAAGTGAAATGTACGGTGACGACGACGTTTCACTTCCCTTAATGGTTATGTGCGATATTTTCGGTGGTGCGCCATATTCACGCCTTTTTACAAACGTGCGTGAAAAAATGAGTCTTTGCTATTACTGTGCGGCTTCAACCGTTCGTTATAAAGGTCTTTTAACGGTTGATTCAGGTGTTGAATGGCAAAATGCCGACAAGGCGGTAAATGAAATTTTAAATCAGCTTGAAATTATGCAAAAGGGCGAATTTACTGATTTCGAGTTTGAATCCTCAATTAAAAGCATTTGCGACACCTTAAAGGGTAACTATGATAGTCAAAACGGTATTGATTTATGGTACGCTTTAAAAATTAACAACCGTCAGCTCTATTCGCCTGAGGATATTATTGAAAAAGTTAAAGCTATTACCCGTGAGGATGTAATTTACGCCGCAAGGGGTGTTAAGCTTCATACAATCTATAAGCTTTTACCGAAGGAGGGACCAATATGCTAAAGCAAGTTTTTGAAAGTGATTTTGGTGAAAGCTATATTAAGTGTGAGCACGAATCGGGGCTTAAAATTTACATTCTTGAAAAGCCGCTTTACAATTCGGCTTATGCAATTTTCGGCACGAAATACGGTTCAATTGATAACTGCTTTTCGGTAAACGGCGAAAAGGTAGAGGTGCCCGAGGGTATTGCCCACTTTTTAGAGCATAAGCTGTTTGAAAGCGAGGATGGCGACGCCTTTACTCGCTATGCCGAAACGGGCGCTTATGCAAATGCCTTTACTTCATTTGATAAAACCTGTTATCTTTTCAGCTGCTCATCACGTTTTTACGACAATTTGGAAATTTTATTAGACTTTGTTCAAAGTCCGTATTTCACCGCCGCAACTGTTGAGAAGGAGCAGGGAATTATCGGTCAGGAAATCAGAATGTATGACGACAGCCCTGGCTGGCGTGTAATGTTTAATATGCTGCTTGGTATGTATAAAAACCATCCTGTAAGAATTGATATTGCAGGCACGACCGACAGTATTGCCGAAATTACCGACGAGCTTTTATACAAGTGCTATAACACGTTTTATAATCCGCAAAATATGTTTTTGTGTATTGCGGGTAACGTTAATACCGAAAAAATTCTTAAAATGGTGGAAAACGGCATTAAACCCAAGGAAAAATTTGACCTTTGCCGCATTATGCCAACCGAACCTGACGAGGTTTCACAGCCCGAAATTGTTCAGGCCTTAGAGGTTGCAACCCCAATGTTTTGCTTTGGCTATAAGGAAAATGCCGACAGTATGCCCACCGTTAAAGAGCGCATTTGCACCGCTGTGTTGCTTGAAATGATAGCGGGCGATGCTTCCCCCCTTTACAAAAGCCTTACCGAACAAGGTCTTATAAATGATGAATTCAGTTTTGAATATTTTAATGGACCTGGTTATTCGACAGTTATATTTGAGGGTGAATCGAGTAATCCCAAAAAGGTTGCTGACGAAATTAAGGCCGAAATTAACCGTCTTAAAGAAGAGGGTCTTAACAAAAAGCTTTTTACAGCTATTCGCAGTGGGCTTTACGGTAACGCAATACGTGGCTTTAACAACATTGAAAATATTGCAATGGGTCTAGTGGACTGCGCTATGAATGACACCGACCTTTTTGACGATGTTAAATATTTAAAAGCAATTACCGTTGACGACGTTTATAAGCGCCTTGCACGACTTGATGACGACAAAACGGTTTTATCGGTAATTGTACCTAAGGAGAAATAATGAATGAGCTATGATGTTACAATTTTTGGTATAGATATTACCTTAAAGCCCGTTGCATTCACCTTGCCAATCGGTGACGGCTGGGACGTTTATTGGTACGGCATTATAATTGCGATTGGTTTTTTGGGCGCACTTATTTATGCTTATACAAATTATAAACGCTTTAATTTGGATATTGACCGTGCGCTTGACGTTGTGCTTGTAACCACACCTGTGGCAATTTTGTGCGCAAGGGCATATTACGTTATTTTTGACGGTGAAAAGCTTGAAAGCTTTTCGGACTTTTTTGGCTTCGGCAATTCGTCGGGCTTTGCAGGGCTTGGCATTTACGGCGGCGTTATCGGTGCATTTGTTACAGGCTTTTTAATGTGCAAAATTCGCAAGGTTAACTTTTGCGATATGTTCGACCTTGCCGCCCTTGGCTTTTTAATCGGTCAGGGTGTGGGCCGTTGGGGCAATTTTATAAATCAGGAAGCCTACGGTGCGTTTACAGGCAGTGACTGGTGGGGCATGCAAAGCGACATTACCGTTATGGAAATGGGCGAAGGTCTTGTTCATCCCTGCTTTTTATATGAATCAATTTGGTGCCTTACAGGCTTTGTGGTAATACACATTTTAAGCAAAAAGCGTAAATTCAGCGGTGAGGTATTTTTAATGTATCTTGGCTGGTACGGTTTTGGTCGTGCCATAATTGAAACACTTCGTACCGACAGCTTGATGATAGGTCCGTTTAAGGTATCGCTTTTGCTTGGTATTTTGCTGTGCGTTGCAAGTATAACAGTAATCTTGGTTGTTCGCAAAAAGCTTAGCAAAAAGGACGAGGTTTACGAAAGCGTATTTAGTGAGGAAATTGAAGAAAGCGACGAGGTGGAAGAAAATGTACAAGCTGATTGATGGTAAAATTATTTCTTCAGCCGTAAAAGAACGTGTAAAAAACGAAGTTGCCGCTTTAAAGGAAAAGGGCATTACCACAGGTCTTGCGGTTATTATTGTTGGTGAAGACCCCGCATCAAAGGTTTACGTTAACAATAAGAAAAAAGCCTGCGAGGCTTTGGGCATAATTTCTGAAGAATATGCGCTTCCTGAAACCACAACACAGGAAGAGCTACTTTCACTTATTGACACGTTAAATAAAAAGGAAAGCATTAACGGAATTTTGTGTCAGCTACCACTTCCCGAGCATTTGGACGAGGGCGCTGTTATAAATGCTATTCTACCCGAAAAGGACGTTGACGCTTTTCACCCCGTTAACGTTGGTAAAATTATGCAGGGAGATTACGATTTTGTACCCTGCACACCTGCAGGTATTATGGAAATGCTTCAATATGAAAATATCGATATTACGGGTAAAAGCTGTGTTGTAATTGGAAGAAGTAATATTGTTGGCAAGCCAATGTCAATGCTGCTACTACACAAAAACGGCACGGTTACCATTTGCCATTCAAAAACCAAAAACCTTAGGGAAGTTTGCAAAAATGCCGACATCTTGGTGGCCGCAGTAGGCAGACCTAACTTTGTAACTAATGATATGGTTAAGGACGGCGCAGTTGTTATTGACGTTGGCATTAACCGTGTTGACGGAAAATTAGTTGGTGACGTTAATTTTAACGACGTGTGCGAAAAGGCTTCATATATAACCCCCGTTCCCGGTGGGGTTGGACCTATGACCATTGCTATGCTTATGCAAAATACACTTACCGCCGCCAAAAAACAAAACAAGGTGATTTAAATTGCTTAAAAAATTACTTATAGCGGTTACTGTTCTTACTGTAATGCTTGTAAGCGTTGTGTCCGCTTTAGAAATCGGGGATGACTTTTACCTTTACGGCAGGGACAACAAAAAGCTTGCCGATGTGCTTTCAATGAGCGAAGATGAGGTTTCGGCTTACTGCAAGGATAATAATATAACCTTCTTGGCGGTAAATAATGATAATACAAAGCAAATTCGTGAAACCACCCGTGTAACTGAATTTTCAAAAACGGTTAATAACCTTGCTGTGCTGAAAAATGATGAAATAATCGACCTTACCTATCAGCTTTGCGGAATTGAAAACGTAAAGGGAAAGGTTATTGAAAAGGACGTTTATAAATATTTAAAAATTGAAGTTAAAAGTCAGGATAGCGGCGGCGATTATATTTTAACCCAGTATATCACCGTTAAGGGTGGCAAGTCGGTTGTGTTAAGCTTTTACACTTCAGACGGTAATGACACCTCATACACTGATGACATTTTTAATTCTCAGTTTAGTAACACCTCAGCCACAAAGGGTTGGCTTACCGCCGCTTTGGCTGTAATGCTTCTTATTTGCGCCGCACTGTCACTTATGATAGTGCGTGACCTCAAAGCACCGAAAATGGCGGAAGAGGAAGAATAGTAATTAAATTGGGGTTTGTCGCTCGGTTGGATTGGTGTTATTAATGCCTCCCTTGTGTAAAGGGAGGGGGACCAACGAAGTTGGTGGAGGGATTGTAAATAGTTGTAATAGCAATCCCTCAGTCTTTTTGCTTCGCAAAAATCCAGCTCCCTTTACACAAGGGAGCCTTTGGTTTGTACAATAATTACGAATTACGCATTAGGCATTCCGAATTGGGCGTTAGCCCGATAAACTATAATTTATTCTTTTAAAATAAACACTTGATTTTTGAAAGCGGTTGTGTTATAATCTTTGAGCATGTGATTTCACTCGGTCCTTACGAGTGGGTTCATTGCCGAAAAATTCGACATTGAAGCGGATGGTCCTCTGCCACTAGGTTTGGTTATGAACGTCTGTAAATTTTTAAGGAGGAAGAAAAATGGACGTAATTAAGGAATTAACTGCTGAACAGCTCAAAAAAGACGTTCCCGAAATCTTAATCGGTTCTACCGTTAAGGTTCACGTTCGCATTAAGGAAGGCGAAAAGGAAAGAATTCAGGTTTTCGAAGGCACCGTTATTGCTAAGAACAACAGCGGCATTGCTGAAACCTTCACCGTTCGTCGTGTTTCCTATGGCGTAGGCGTTGAACGTGTATTCCCTGTACATTCACCTTCAGTTGCCAAGGTTGAGCTTGTACGTAAGGGTAAAGTTCGCAGAGCTAAGCTCTACTATCTCCGTGATAGAGTTGGTAAGGCTGCAAAGGTTAAAGAAAAGATTTAATCTTGGAAGGGGGACGGGTAAACACCTTGTCCCCCTTTGTTTTTAAGTAATTGTTAAGAGGAAGCTTATGAATAATTATACAAACGAATTTGATAACGGTTTTGTAATTAATACTTCTTTTGTTGAGGATGAAGTTCCAAAAGTGGAAAAGACTGATCCTAAAAAAGAGCTTGTAGAATGGCTGAGCATTATTGCTTCGGCCTTAATAATCGTTGTTATTTTGTTTGGTTTTGTGTTCAGGGTTGCGGTTATTAGCGGCGACAGTATGAAAAACACCCTTTTCGGTGGCGACGTGGTTGTAATTACCAATTTAAATTACACCCCACAGGAAGGCGATATTGTCGTTGTTTCCCGTAATGCCGAAAATTCCCCCGAAAGCATGAGGGAGGAAAACGGCCCAATTATTAAGCGTGTAATTGCAACTGAATTTCAAGAGGTTAATATTGATTTTGAAACAGGTGTTGTTTATGTGGATAACACCCCCCTTAACGAGCCATATATAAGCACCCCTACTGTTGATCAGTACGATGTGCAGTTCCCCGTAACCGTACCCGAAGGCTGTATTTTTGTGCTTGGTGATAACCGCAGTGTATCACTTGACAGCCGTAGCGGACGTATAGGCGAAGGCGGTATGATTGATACCCGATACGTTTTAGGCCACGCAGTTTACAGGGTTTTCCCATTTAACCGAATGGGAGGGTTAGATAAAAAATGAGTGAAAATTCACAAAGCATTCAGTGGTTTCCGGGGCACATGGCCAAAACCAAGCGTAAAATAAAGGAAGTTTTGCCTATAATTGACGCTGTGGCCGAGGTGGTTGATGCAAGAATTCCGCTTTCCTCCCGTAACCCTGATTTATTTGATATTATTGAAAACAAGCCGTATATAATTTTACTTAATAAGTGTGATATGGCTGACCCCGTTGCCACTAGGGAATGGATTGATTTTTATAAAGCGCAAGGTATTACTGCAATTGCGGTTGACTGCAAAAGCGGCAAGGGTCTTAATGCTTTTAAGGAAAGCGTAAAAACCACTCTTTCGGACAAGCTGGAAAGCTATAAAGAAAAGGGAATGGTGGGCAAACCCCTTCGTGTAATGGTTGTGGGTATACCCAATGTTGGCAAATCGTCCTTTATAAACAAAATTTCGGGCAAAACCCGTGCCAAAGCCGAAAATCGTCCAGGTGTTACAAGGGGCAACCAATGGTTTACCATTGATAAACAGCTTGAACTTTTGGATACCCCAGGTGTTTTGTGGCCCAAGTTTGAGGACCAAACGGTTGGTGAGCATTTGGCAGTTACAGGCGCTGTTAAGGATAGAATTTTAGACACCGAGCTTTTAGCAATGCGCCTTATTGAAATTTTAAGTGAAGGGTATAAGGACCTATTAATTGCCCGCTACGGCGAGTTGGATTTTGATACCGACAGCTATGAAATTCTTTGCCAAATCGGTAAAAAGCGTGGAATGGTTATCCGTGGTGGCGAAACCGATACCGAACGCGCGGCAAATATGCTGCTTGAAGAATACCGAAACCAAAAAATCGGTAATATCACTTTAGAAAGGGTATGCGACAATGCCTGATTACAGTTATGAAAAAGCCGCTGTTACCAGCGGCTTTAAGTTAATATGCGGTGTTGACGAGGCGGGGCGCGGTCCATTGGCGGGTCCCGTTTGCGCCGCCGCAGTAATTTTGCCTGAGGATTTAGAAATTCCGGGTCTTAACGATTCTAAAAAGCTTAGCGAAAAAAAGCGTGAACAGCTTTACGATATAATTACCGAAAAGGCAATTGCATATTGTGTGGCCTTCGGCACTTTAGAAGAAATTGAAGAAAAAAATATTCTACAGGCAACCTTTTTGGCAATGAACCGTGCAATTGAGGGTTTAGAGACTAAAGCCGATTTTGCCCTTATTGACGGAAATAAAATTCCCGATGGTATTAAAATACCTGCGGCGGCAATTGTCAAGGGGGACGCAAAGTCAATGTCAATTGCTGCGGCTTCCATTCTTGCAAAGGTCAGCCGTGACAGATTGCTTATGGAATATGACAAAAAATACCCTGAATATCAATTTGCAAAGCACAAGGGCTATGGCACAAAACTACATACCGATTTGATTAAAGAATACGGCCCGTGTGAAATTCACCGTTTATCATTTTTAAAAAATATTTTGGGTGAAAAGTAATGAACATTGGAGAGGTTGGGATTCAGGGCGAAAAGCGTGTCGCACAGTTTTTGCGTCAGCGTGGCTTTAACGTTATAAAACGCAACTACCAGTGCCGCTTTGGTGAAATTGACATAATTGCCGAAAACGGTGAATATATTCTTTTTGTTGAGGTTAAAACCCGAAAGCAAAACGCCTTAATTTCAGGTGTTGAGGCGGTTGACAGTCATAAGCAGTCAAGACTGACGCTTTCTGCGCAGGACTATATTTCAAAAACACTTTGCGAAAAACAACCACGCTTTGATGTGGCCGAGGTCACCGTTTGTGAAAAGAGTGACGGCAGTATGGGTTACAGCCTTAAATACATTGAAAATGCGTTTTAGGTGAATTATGAATTTCTTTGATCTACACTCTGACACGGCGTATAAAATGTATACCCAAAACCAAGACTTTTATGAAAACAGCCTTGCGGTTTCGGGCGAAAAGGGTGAAATTTTTGAAAATTGGCACCAAACCTTTGCGGTGTGGCTACCCGACCAAACCGAAAATCCTTTCGCTTTTTATAAAGCAGTCCTTTCAAATTTAAAAAACAATTTAAGCGGTAATGTTGAACCTGTTTTTTCGGTTGAAGGCGGTACCGTTTTGGAAAACAATGCCGACCGACTTTATACCCTTAAAGCCGACGGCATTAAATTTTTAACACTTACCTGGAATGGTGAAAATGCTATTGCGGGCGGCAGTAAAAGTGATAAAGGGCTTACAGGCTTTGGCAAAACCGTCATTGAAAAAATGAACACGCTTAATATGGCGGTGGATGTTTCACACCTTAATGATAAAAGCTTTTATAAGGTTATTGAGCTTTCCGAAAAATTACTTGCAAGTCACAGTAATTGCCGCAGCGTATGTAATGTTCCCCGTAATTTAAGTGATGAACAAATTAAGCTTATTTGTGAAAAAAACGGCATTATAGGGCTTAATTTTTACCCTGCATTTTTAGGGGAAAACACAATGGAAAAAATATATGAAAACGTTTTTCATTTGTGTGAAATGGGGTTTGAAAACCATATTGCCATTGGGTCCGATTTTGACGGAGCTGATATGTGCAGCGAATTATCCGATATCACAAAAATTCCAAATTTATACGCCTTTTTAAAGGGAAAAGGGCTTAATGATACTCTTCTCAATAAAATTTTTTATAAAAATGCCTATGAATTCTATTTAAACCTTTGACAAACGGGGTTTATTATAATAAAATAACAAGGTAGTTTAAATGTTAGGATGAAAATTTTATGAATTACATCAGTACAAGAAATAAACAGGTAAAAACCACCGCCGCAGGTGCCATTTCTCAGGGAATTTCGGTAGAGGGCGGCCTTTTCGTGCCTGACACTTTTCCCGTTTTCACAAAGGCGGATTTTGAAGCCCTTTGTGAAATGGATTACATTGGTCGCGCAAAGTATGTTTTGAAAAGCTTTCTTAATGATTTTACCGATGATGAAATTGACTATTGCGTAAAGGGTGCTTATACCGGCTCGTTTGACAACGAACAGCCCGCCCCAATTTCGCTTTTGGGTGAAAACGCAAACGTGTTGGAATTATGGCACGGCCCTACCTGTGCTTTTAAGGATTTGGCGCTTCAGCTTTTGCCTTACCTTTTAACCACGTCGGCTAAAAAGGTGTCAAAAGGTAAGAAAATTGTAATTTTGGTTGCAACCTCGGGTGATACGGGCAAGGCCGCACTTGAAGGCTTTTGCGACGTGGAAAATACCGAAATTATGGTGTTTTACCCCAGTGACGGTGTAAGCCCAATGCAGAAGCTTCAAATGGATTCGCAAAAGGGTGAAAACGTTCACGTTTGCGCTATTAAGGGTAATTTTGATGATGCTCAAACAGGCGTTAAGAAGATTTTTACCAATAACGGCGTTAAGGCAAAGCTAGAAGAAAACAATATGCAGTTTTCTTCGGCAAACTCAATTAACTGGGGTCGTTTAGCACCGCAAATCGTTTACTACGTTTCAGCTTATTGTGATTTATTAAAGCGTGAGGGTGACTACCTTAAGGACGGCTTTAACATTGTTGTTCCTACAGGTAATTTTGGCAACATTCTTGCCGCTTATTATGCAAAGAAAATGGGTGTTCCGGTTAAAAAGCTTATTTGCGCTTCAAACCAAAACAACGTTTTGACCGACTTTATAAATACAGGTAAATATGACCGTAACCGCAGCTTCTATACAACAATTTCACCTTCAATGGATATTTTAATTTCCTCTAACCTTGAAAGAATGTTGTTTGAGCTCAGCGGTGAAGATGATTCGGCGGTAGCGGCAATGCAAAAGTCACTTAGTGACAACGGCACCTTTACCGTAAGTGATGAAATTAAAACCAAAATGAATGAAGTTTTCTGGGGCGGCTGCTGTGACGATGCCGAAACCCTTAAAACCATTGGTGATTTGTTCGAAGAATACGGTTACCTTTGCGATACTCATACTGCTGTTGCTATGAACGTTTACAAGCAGTACGTAGAAAAAACAGGGGATAACATTCCCACAGTTATCGCTTCAACCGCATCTCCTTATAAGTTTGCCGCAAGCGTGCTTAGCGCTGTAAGCGACAAAAAGGGCGAAAGCGAATTTGACACCGTTCGTGTATTGTCAAACGAAACCAAAACCGAAATTCCAAGCCCTATTGCTGCGCTTGAAAACGCAACCGTTCGCTTTAATGAAATTTGCGAAAAAGAAAATATGTTAAACGCTGTTTATTCGGCTTTAAATATCCAATAATATTAAAAAAAGCCACTGTTTTCAGTGGCTTTTTAAAAACTTGATTTATTTTGCTTTAAAGGTATCACAGCAGGTGTCTTCAGCGGTGGATGCCATACCGTTGCCGACATGGATTTTACCTGCTGAACAGGTGTTGTTTGCTGCGTGGTACATACAGTTTTTAACGTCGCAGGAAATGCATACGTTAGTTTCACATTTGTTTTCCATTTATAATCAAGTCCTTTCTGACCATTGTGGTCTTTACTATTATGCTTTTAATTCTTTGAAATATACGAAAGGGGAGAATTTTTTGAGCATTTATGCAATTTCGGATTTGCATTTATCCTTTGGCAGTAACAAACCAATGGATATTTTCTACGGCTGGGGCAACCACACCGAAAGAATAAAGGCTAATTGGTGCCGTCTTGTAAATGAAAACGACACAGTAATTCTCCCAGGGGATTTTTCGTGGGGGTTAAAGCTAACTGAAACCTTAGAAGATTTTAAGTTTTTAGAAAGCCTTCCAGGTAAAAAGGTTATTTTAAAGGGCAACCACGATTTATGGTGGTCTACCGTTAAAAAATTACGTGAATTTTTTGAAGCAAACAACATAAAATCAGTTGAAATTTTATTTAATAACACGGTTATAGCTGATGGCTATGCCATTGCGGGCACACGCGGTTGGTTTTACGACGATAAGGCCGATAAGAAAATTATCGCCCGTGAGGTCGGCAGGCTGGAAACGTCGTTAAAAGCAGCCGAAAGCACAGGACTTCCCGTTTTGGTGTTTTTGCATTATCCGCCCGTCTATAACCTTGACGTTTGTAGTGAGATTTTTGACGTTATAAAAGCACATAACGTTAAAACGGTTTATCACGGGCACATACACGGTGCAGGGCTTAACAATGCCGTAAAGGAATATGACGGTGTCGAATTTAAGCTTATTTCCTGTGATTGTGTCGATTTTACGCCCGTTTTTGTGGCTAAATAAATATATTTTAAATAATATTAAAAAAACAGTGGAAAAAATTGCAAGACTGTGGTACAATAGTTGGGCACAAAATTTGCATACTTTATGCGGAGGTATAAAAATGACTTTAAAAGAAACAAAAAATTTAAGCGCTAACAGATATGAGCTTACAATTGCTATCAGCGCTGAAGAATTAGCTGAAGGTGTTAGAAAAGCATATGAAAGCAGAAAGGCTGACATTTCTATCCCCGGCTTCCGTAAGGGTAAGGTTCCCTTTGCAATGGTTGTTAAAATGTACGGTGAGGAAGCATTTTATGAAGATGCTCTCAACATCCTTTATCCTGATGCAGTGGATGCCGCTATTAAGGAATCCGGCCTTAAGGTAATTAACGATAAAATGGATACTGATATTGAATCCATCTCTAAGGAAGAGGGCGTTGTTTTAAAGGTTGCTCTTACTACTTATCCCGAAATTGAACTTGGTAAATACAAGGGCTTAAAGGCTGAAAAGGTTATTGCTAAGGTAGAAGACAGCGAGGTTGACGCTCAGGTTAATGCTATGGCTCAGCGTAATGCTCGTATGGTATCTGTAGAAGACCGTGCGGCTCAAATGGGCGACACAGCAGTTATAGACTTTGAAGGCTTTAAGGACGGTGTTGCATTCGAAGGCGGCAAGGGTGAAGGCTATTCATTAGAGCTTGGCTCAGGCTCATTCATCCCTGGCTTTGAAGAACAAATCGTTGGCAAGAACATTGGCGACGAATTTGATATTAACGTTACCTTCCCTGAAGAATACGGCGCAGAAGACCTTGCAGGTAAGGAAGCAACCTTCAAGATTAAGCTTCACGAAATCAAGTTCCAGGAGCTTCCCGAAATTGATGACGAATTTGCTAAGGACGTAAGCGAATTTGATACTTTGGCTGAGCTTAAGGCTGACATTAAGGAAAAGGCACTTGCTCAAAAGGCCAAGATTGCTGAAGAAGAGGCTGAAAACGACCTCGTTCAGCAAATTGTTGACAGCATTAAGGGTGAAATTCCCGAAGCTATGTTTGAAAGCCGCTTACAGCAAAGCGTTGAAGAATTTGGCTACAGACTTCAAATGCAGGGCTTAGACCTTGACACCTATCTTAAGTATTCCGGCACTTCTATGGATGATTTCAAGGCTACCTTCCGTCCTCAAGCTGAAGCACAGGTTAAGTTCCGTCTTGCTCTTGAAAAGATTGTTGAGCTTGAAAACATCGAGGCTAGCGATGAAGCAATTGAAGCCGAATTCAAGAAGATGGCTGAAGCTTACAATATGGAAGTTGAAGCTGTAAAGAATGCTGTTCCCGCAAGCGAGCTTGCTAAGGACGTAGCTGTTCAAAAGGCTATTGACTTTATTAAGGAAAATGCAGTTATTACTGAAGTAGAAGCAAAGACTGAAAAGAAGCCTGCTGCTAAAAAATCTACCGCTAAGAAGACCACAACTGCAAAGAAAACCACCAAAAAGGCAGAAGAAGCTGCTGAATAATTGATTATAAACCGTTAAAAAGGTTCATAATATTAATTGAAAATTAAGCCGGCACTTAAGTGTGCCGGCAATTTTAAAAAGGAGTGTATTTTATGAGTTTTGTACCTTATGTTATTGAACAAACAAGTAGAGGAGAGCGTTCATACGACATATTTTCCCGTCTTTTAAACGACCGCATCATTATGCTTAACGGCGAAGTTAACGATGCATCAGCAAGCGTTGTAATTGCTCAAATGCTTTATCTTGAAGGTCAGGACCCTGATAAAGACATTAACTTTTACATTAACAGCCCCGGCGGCTCGGTTTCAGCCGGCATGGCTATTTATGACACAATGCAGTACATTAAGTGTGACGTAAGCACCATTTGTATGGGTATGGCCGCAAGTATGGGCGCATTCCTTTTATCAGCAGGTGCAAAGGGCAAGCGCTTGGCACTTCCCAACAGCGAAATTATGATTCATCAGCCTCTCGGCGGCGCAAAGGGTCAAGCAACCGAAATTTTAATTGCGGCAAAGCATATTGAACGCACCCGTGCAAACTTAAACCGCATCTTGTCTGAAAACACAGGAAGAAGCCTTGAGGAAATTGAACGTGACACCGAGCGTGATAACTTTATGACTGCTCAGGAAGCGTTCGAATATGGTCTTGTTGATAAAGTAATTGCTAAGAGGTAATAAATAATGCCAAATAGAATTGACGATGAAATTCGCTGTTCCTTTTGCGGAAAAACACAGGACGAGGTAACCCGTCTTGTTGAAGGCCCCGGCGTTTACATTTGCGACAATTGTATTGATTTTTGCGCTTCTTTATTATTTGAAGATGAAGAAGCCGCAAACAAAGGCAAAAAAGCTAAAAAGGAAAAAGAATTTGTTTTACCCAAACCGCAAGAGATTAAGGCTAAGCTTGACGAATATGTAATTGGTCAGGATGAAGCCAAGAAAACCCTGTCGGTAGCGGTTTATAACCATTATAAGCGCATCTTTAAAAAGGATGAAAGCGGTGTTGAGCTTAACAAAAGCAACGTGTTAATGCTTGGCCCCACAGGTGTTGGCAAAACCCTTTTGGCGCAAACCTTGGCAAAATGCCTTGACGTGCCGATTGCAATTACCGACGCCACAACCTTAACCGAAGCAGGTTACGTTGGCGAAGATGTTGAAAACATTCTTTTACGTCTTATTCAAGCGGCCGATTATGATATACAAAAGGCTGAACGTGGTATAATTTACGTTGACGAAATTGACAAAATTGCAAGAAAGAGCGAAAACGCATCCATAACCCGTGACGTTAGCGGTGAGGGTGTTCAGCAAGCACTTTTGAAAATTTTAGAGGGTACGGTTTCTAACGTTCCACCTCAGGGCGGCAGAAAGCATCCTCAGCAGGAATTTATTCAAATTGATACCACCAACATTTTGTTTATTTGCGCAGGCGCGTTTGACGGTATTGAAAAGGTTATTGAGCGTCGTATAGGCGGCAGCAGTCTTGGCTTTGGGGCAGACGTTAAGTCCCCAAAAAGCAAGGAGGCCGAAGCGCTTAGCATGGCGGCAACCCATCAAGACCTTGTAAAGTTTGGTATTATTCCCGAGCTTGTGGGTCGTATGCCTGTTATTACAGCGCTAAAGGGTATGGATAAACAAACCCTTATTCGTATTATGACCGAACCGAAAAATTCAATTATCAAGCAGTATGAAGCGCTTTTCAAAATGGACGGTGTTGACTTAATGTTTGATAAAGCGGCACTTAATAAAATTGCCGAGCTTACAATCGAACGCAAAACAGGTGCCCGTGGTCTTCGTTCAATAATTGAAGGTGTTTTACAGCCCCTAATGTTCGAAACCCCGTCGGACAGCACAATTAAAAAGATTGTTATTACCGAAGCTACCGTACTTGGCGGCGAAGCGGAGATTATAAGAGCATAAAAATCCACCCGTTTGGGTGGATTTTTTATTTTATTATATCTTTAATTACTTCGCCTGCAATTATAAATCCCGCAGCTGAGGGAACAAAGCTAATGCTCATAGGGGTGCGTGGGTCTACGCTATTTTTAATGGGTTCTTCTTTAGAATATAAAACTTTAAGCTTTTTAATGCCGCGTTTTTTAAGCTCGTACCGCATTACCTTAGCTAAAGGGCAAACGCTGGTTTTATAAATGTCGGTCACTTCAAATTTTGTGGGGTCTAATTTATTACCTGTACCCATTGAGGATATTAGCGGTGTACCGCTTTCCTGACATTTTACCGCAAGCTCAATTTTAGCGGTAACGTTATCTATGGCATCAACAACATAATCATATTTTGAAAAGTTAAATTGGTGCGAATTTTCGGGTAAAAACAAAACGGGGAAGGTGTTTACAACTGCATTGGGGTTAATATCCAAAACCCTTTGGCGCATTACTTCAACCTTGGGCTTACCAACGGTGGAATGCAGTGCAATAATTTGGCGGTTAAGGTTGGTAATATCAACACAGTCACTGTCGATCAAATCAATTTTTGTAACACCCGCACGTATAAGCGCTTCAACAACGTAACCGCCAACGCCACCAATGCCAAAAACAGCAATATGACAGCCTGCAAGCTTTTGGAGTGCATCAGTACCAATTAAATTTTCTGTTCGTGAAAATTGTGAATTCATATCTATTTTCCTTTAATTTGATATTTTTATTGTAATTGCAACTAAATTTTTTGTCAAGTGAATATGTCGAAAAATGTAAAAAGCAGTTTGTGTTTTGTCGTATTTTATTTTAATAACACTTTTTTTGTTAAAACGCTTGATTTAATTGGCACAATATGGTAATATATGTAAAAATGATTACTAGGAGGAAAAATTATGGAAAAAAAGCTAAAAATTGTAATTGCTGATGATATGAGCGATTTTTCAAAAAATGCGGTAAAGGTGCTTGGCAGTTACGGAATGGAAGTAATTTTAACACAAAAGGACGGGCTTAAGGTAATATCAACAGTAAAGACCGAAAAACCTGACATTTTGCTGGCGGAAATTTTTATGCCCAACCTTGATATTTTGGGCGTACTTGACGAGCTTTCAAAGCTTGACAAAAAGGATATGCCGCTTGTTATGGTAATGTCAGGGTATGCTAACCCGAGACTTGAAAAGGAAATATTAAATGCGGGTGCTTGCTATTATTTTTTAAAACCGTTCGACGTTAATATGATGGCTGAAAGAATTATAAAGCTTTCGGGCTGGAAAAATGAAAAAACACCGCTTGTACTTAATAATTCCACCGTTGGCGATAACGAGCTTGAAATTATGGTTACCGAAATTATGCACGAAATCGGTGTACCTGCACACATAAAGGGATACCACTATTTAAGAGAATCAATAATTTTGTCGGTAAAAAACAGCGAAATTATAAATTCGGTTACAAAGCTATTATATCCAACAATTGCAAAAAGCTATTCTACCACAGCCAGCCGTGTTGAGCGTGCAATTCGCCACGCAATTGAGGTTGCTTGGGACAGGGGTGATATCGACGTTTTAAATTCATATTTTGGTTATACAATTCAAAACCAAAGGGGAAAGCCCACCAATTCCGAATTTATTGCAATGATTAGTGACAAGCTGCGCCTTAAACTTAAAATCGGTTAAAGTGTTTGTAAAGTAAAAAAATATTTTTATACCCGCCTTTTTTCTATCATTTTTTCAAAGCAAAGGCAATATAATTATACTAATTGATACAAAAAAAGAAAGGTGACAGTTAAATGAACGGATTTTACCCCGAAGGCAAGCTTTACAACACACAGGAAAACAAACGATATATGCTATCTCCGGCATCACTTTTAGATGCGCAAATAAGGGGTGTTGTGCTTGAAGCGGCGGTGCTTATGTGTGACACCGACCATAATTTAATAGTTAATCTTGGCTGTATGCGGGGCATTATTCCCCGTAATGAAGGCGCAATAGGTATTGAAAGCGGCGCCACTCGTGATATTGCGCTTATTTCTCGTGTGGGAAAGCCTGTTTGCTTTGTTATAAGTGAAATTAAAAGCGACAAAAACGGTGATTTATACGCCGTGTTATCACGCAAAAAGGCACAGCAGCTTTGTAAAAGTTATATTGAAAGCGAATATAAAACGGGGCAGGTTATAAATACGGTTGTAACACATCTTGAATCGTTCGGTGCTTTTTGTGATATTGGCTGTGGCAATATTGCCCTTTTGCCAATAGATGCCATTTCGGTTTCGCGTATTTCACATCCTAAGGATCGTTTTAAAGTGGGCGATAATATAAAGGCGGTAATTAAAAACATAGCCGACGACGGAAAAATCACCCTTTCTCACAAGGAGCTTTTGGGTACTTGGGAGGAAAACGCCCGTGAGTTTTCAGCAGGGCAAACGGTTACGGGTGTTATAAGAAGTGTTGAGGATTACGGCATTTTTGTTGAAATAACACCAAATCTTGCGGGTCTTGCTGAGCCAAAGGAAAACGTTCGTGTTGGGCAACAGGCAAGCGTATTTATTAAAAGTATTTTAAAGGATAAAATGAAAATTAAGCTTATAATTATTGACAGCTTTGAATCAAGTTATATTCCTGAAATTAAGTATTATAATACTGAAGAGGTAATAAACGAATGGGAATATTCGCCTAAGGACTGTCGAAAACAAATAACCACCCGCTTTTGCGGATAAAAAACGCACCCTTTGGGTGCGTTTTTTGAAGTAAGAGGTAATAGATAAGAATTTAACACTTAAACCTCTTAGTCTGATTAACGGACTTTACAACAAATAATTTTGAAAATAAAAAAGCGGTAGAATGAAGTGAACCCCAAAGTTTAGACAAAATTAAATATTAAAATGTTAGTGAATGAGTT
The DNA here is from genome assembly GCA_017622555.1 of Clostridia bacterium. Taxonomy (GTDB): domain Bacteria; phylum Bacillota; class Clostridia; order Oscillospirales; family Acutalibacteraceae; genus UBA737. The sequence continues at coordinate 82 of JAGAQV010000008.1, read as the reverse complement.
CGGTATTGTACTGGACTCATTCCTTTTAGTTTTAAGGAAATTCTTTCGTTGTTGTAGTAATGAATATATTTCTTTAATTCGT
>JAGAQV010000007.1 GCA_017622555.1 Clostridia bacterium | reverse complement strand
TAGCGTTTGGCGGTCTTTTCTTAATGACTTATATAAAATCGTTTTTAACTGTGATTTGAATGATACAAAACGAAAATAAAGTACAATAGGGCGGTGTAAACCGCTCTATTATCATTTTTATAGAATTATACAAAATGAATATTTTGTATAATTGAGGGAAGGGCTTTTAATGTAAAATCAAGGATTTTGGATTATTTGGGGATTTAAAGACCTTTTTTCACACTCAAATCAAATAATTATATAATGTATTGATTTTAGATTATAAAGCTTTTATAATTTTTTTAATCTGATAACTTTTTCAAATTTAATGCTTTATACATTAAATTTATTTCTATTTTATAATATTTAATTTTTCTTTTAATTTTTAGAAAATTCTCATCGAATAGAAATTTTCTCAACGATACTTTATATGTTAGAAAAATTTCTATTCGATGGCGTTTTTAGCCTTTTTATCAATTTTAAGCAAAAACTTATAATTTCAGCTAAAAAACACTTGATTTTAAATAATATTTAATGTATAATAGCAAGGTCAAATAAATTTGCCGGTGTGATGGAATTGGCAGACGTAGTGGACTCAAAATCCACCGCTGGCGACAGCGTGCCGGTTCGAGTCCGGCCACCGGCACCAAAAAGAGCATCTCAAAATTGAGGTGCTCTTTTTTATTACCTATTCTATACCCTATTGTCTATCTTTTGTTAAATATTTAACAATTTAATTACACTTCTTACAATAAGGTGCTAATTCAATTCTTACAAAATATCCTTTTTCGTGATAACAAACCGGACATGCCTCTGGTACGTTTGTACCTTTATAAATATGACCGCAATTCAGACACATCCATTCACATTCAACGTCACTTACAAAAAGCTTATTCTGCTTTAATAAATCTGCAAAAAGCTTAAAACGCTTTGCATGTTCATTTTCAATTTCAGCAATTTCTTTAAAAGAATTTGCAACAGCCATGTGCCCTTCCCTTTCAGCTTCTTTTTCAAATTCTTTATATACTTTTTCATATTCTTCATTTTCGTTATGGTTAGCGTTTTCTAAAAGTTCCACAACAGAATTTGTAACCTCAACAGGATAAGTGCCGTCTGCTTCGATATTTTCACCGTTAAAGTCACTTAAATGCTTCATAAATACGTTTGCATGGGCAAGCTCTTGGTTGGCTGTAAGGTTAAATACAGCCTCAATTACATAAAGCCCTTGCTTTTTAGCAATTTCAGCCGCAAAGGTGTAACGGTTTCTTGCCTGTGATTCGCCTGCGAATGCACGCATTAAATTTGTTTTTGTGTTTGATTCATTAAAATTTACCATTTTATCAGCTCCTTAAAATTATCTTGCCGTAAAAATGGTAAATTATACAAAAAATAACCCCCGAATTTTCGGGGGTTAAAATTTTATTTAACAATATACTTATTAAAAATCTTTTTGCCTTTTTTAAGAATAATTTCATTATCAAAGGCTGAAATTTCAAGCGAATATGCAGGGTCGGTAATTTTTTCATCGTTAATGCTTACGCCACCTTGCTGAACAAGTCGTCTTGCTTCACCGTTAGAAGCCGCAAGACCAGCCTTAACCATCATTGAAAGTACGCCAATTTTGCCATCGGTAAAATCGTCAGCCGAAAGCTCGGTTGTGGGCATATTTTCGTGACTGCCTGCCCCTGCAAAAATTGCACGAGCTGTGGTTTGAGCCTTCTCGGCCTCTTCTTCACCGTGAACAAGCTTTGTAAGCTCAAAAGCTAAAATTTCTTTTGCGGTATTAAGCTGACTGCCTTCCCATTCGTCCATTTTATCAATTTCTTCCAAAGGTAAGAATGTAAGCATTCTAATGCATTTAAGAACGTCAGCATCCCCTACGTTTCGCCAATATTGATAGAATTCATAAGGCGAAGTCTTTTTAGGGTCAAGCCATACAGCGCCCGAAGCGGTTTTACCCATCTTTTTGCCTTCAGAATTTAAAAGCAAGGTAATGGTCATTGCATAAGCGTCCTTACCAAGTTTTTTACGAATAAGCTCGGTACCGCCAAGCATATTAGACCATTGGTCGTCGCCACCAAACTGCATATTACAGCCATATTCCTTGTAAAGATGATAAAAGTCATAGCTTTGCATAATCATATAGTTAAATTCAAGGAAAGATAGACCCTTTTCCATACGCTGCTTATAGCATTCAGCACGAAGCATATTATTAACCGAGAAGCAAGCGCCAACCTCACGTAAAAGGTCAATATAGTTAAGGTCTAAAAGCCAGTCAGCGTTATTAACCATTTGTGCCTTACCTTCGCCAAATTCAATAAAACGGCTCATTTGCTCTTTAAAGCAGTCGCAGTTGTGCTGAATTTGTTCGGGTGTCATCATAGAACGCATATCGCTTCTGCCTGAAGGGTCGCCGATATAACCTGTACCGCCGCCAATAAGCGCAACAGGCTTATTGCCTGCCATTTGTAAACGCTTCATAAGACAAAGTGCCATAAAATGACCAACGTGAAGGCTGTCAGCAGTGGGGTCAAAACCAATATAAAAGGTTGCCTTACCTTCGTTTACAAGGTCACGAATTTCATCTTCATCAGTAACCTGCGCAATAAGACCGCGGGCTACAAGTTCGTCATAAATTTTCATTTTAAATACTCCTGTCTATTAGTTCCTTGGCGGAATTATATAAGTTTTCAGTAATGTCAGTACCGGACATTATACGGGCAATTTCGTGTATTTTTTGTTCATAACTAAGCGAAGAAACATTTGTAAAGGTTTTGCCGTTTTTGGTGGTTTTTTCAATTAACAAATGTTCATTCGCCGCAGCGGCAATTTGCGCCAAATGGGTTACACAAATAACCTGACGGCCGTTTGCCACAAAGCGAAGCTGTTTTGCAACCTTATCAGCCGCATAACCACTGATACCTGTGTCAATTTCGTCAAAAATCATAGTACCAATGGGGTCGTTATCAAGCAATACACTTTTAATTGCAAGCATTACACGGGAAAGCTCACCGCCTGATGCAATTTTATGTAAGGGCTTCAGGTTTTCACCCATATTTGCCGAAATCATAAATTCTACATTATCACAGCCAAGCTTTGTATATTTTCCTTTTTGAAAATCAACCGCAAAACGAACGTTTGGCATATTAAGCTGCTTTAAAATATCGCATACCTGCTGCTCAAAAAGTAGAGCCGTTTGTTTGCGACTTTGAGATAATTCCTCAGCTAAGAATATAAGCCTTGAGGTTGAACTGTCCAAAAGATTTGACAACTCAATTATACGCTTGTCCGACAGCTGAATTGCTTCAATCTGAGCCGTTGCATTGTCAAAAAATTCAAGTGTTGCTTCCTCGCTACCGCCGTATTTTAACACAATACGGGTTACATAGTCAAGCCTTTGATTAATTTCGTCCGCATTTAAACTGCCATATTCCGAATTATTTAAAAATCCGCCAATGTCAGAGCGTAAATCCTCAAGTAAAATCAATGCTTCCTGTAATTTATCATTAGAAACAGTTTCAGCAATATTTAATTGCTTATCGGCATTACGAAGTAAGGTTAAAACGCCGTCGTTATTATCATCACCGCTTAAAATATATTCAACATTTGTTAGCGCTTTAAAGGTTTTTTCATAGCTATCGGCAATTTTAAGCTGATTTTTAAGGGTATCTATCTCCCCTATCTTTATACCTGCCGCTTCAATTTCAGCAATTTGGTATTTAAGTATATCAATCTTACGAGCTTTTTCATCCTCATCCATTTCAAGTGACCGAAGTTCTTTGCGAATAGCGTTTAAATTTTTAAATTCATTATAATAATTTTCAATATATTCACCATTTTTAGCAATAGCATCAATATAACTTAAATGATTTTCAGGTACAAGCAAGGCCTGATTATCGTGCTGACCGTGAATATTTATTAAATTTTGCGCAATTTCACGCAAAGCTGTTGCTGTAACGGGCACACCGTTAACCTTTATTAAGCCTTTACCGCTAAGTGAAAGCTTACGAGTTATTAAAATATTACCGTCTTCATCCGGTAATACGTCCATTTCTTTCAGAATATTAAGTGTTACGTTATCTAAATCACCAAACACAGCCGAAACAAGTGCGCTATCACAGCCGTTGCGTACTAAATCTTTAGAAATTCTTTCACCCAAAACAGCGTTTATTGCATCAATTAAAATTGATTTACCGGCGCCTGTTTCACCAGTCAAAACGTTAAATCCGGCTTTAAATTCAATATCGGACTGTTCAATAACAGCAATATTTTCAATATGAAGAAATTTAAGCATAAAATACCGCCAAATTATAAAATATTGTTAATTTTATCGATTAAAATTTTGGAATGAAGCTCGCTTCGAGTAACAATTATGATTGTATCATCACCTGCAAGTGAACCAAGCATCATATCGCCAAACATTTCGTCACAAGCAACACAAGCGGTTGAGGCCATGCCCGAATGTGTTTTTATAACCACGTTATTAAGCGCATAATCAACACTTTTAACCGATTTTGTGAATAAATCGTGATAATGACTAGTGTCATGCTGACTGTTTTTTAAATTATGCGAAACATAACGGTAATTACCGTTTGCATCGTGACTTTTTACAAGTCGTAATTCCTTAATATCACGGGAAACCGTTGACTGAGTAACATTATAGCCAAGTGCCAAAAGCTCGTTTTGAAGGTCTTCCTGAGTGAAAACAACCTTTTCTTCAATTATAGAGAGAATTTCGCGCTGTCTTTTATTCTTCAAATTAAACACTCCTGCTGTCCTTAAATTTTACCGACATTGTTTTATAGAATGAACGGTCACTTAAACGTATAAGCTGAACGCAATTTTTAGATTTAGTAATTTTAATTTCGCTATAGGGTTTAACGTTTGCAACCTTACGGCCGTCAACCGTTAAATAAATTTCAGTTCTTTTTTTAGAAAAAGATTTTAGTGAAAGGGTTGTGTTCGCGCTCATAAGAATGGGTTTAGCTGAAAGTGAGTGAGAGCAAATTGGTGTAATACAAATATTTTCGGTAGAAGGGTCAATTATTGGACCGCCCGCAGACATTGAATAGGCGGTAGACCCTGTTGGAGTTGAAACTATAAGACCGTCAGCACGATAGCTTATAGCATCACTATCAACAGCAACCGAAATATCAATTATTCGGGAAATAAAACCGCTTGTAATAACGGCATCATTAAGTGCGAAATACTCCCCTGTATTATTACCGTTTTCAAAAACTGACACATCAAGCATCATGCGATTTTCAACACGGTATTCACCCTTTATAAGCTTAGAAATAAGATTTAATTCATTTTGCTCAATATCTGCAAGATAACCCATTCTTCCAGCATTTATACCCAATACAGGCTTATTATCAATTGCGGCACGCTTTGCATAACGAATAATCGTACCGTCACCGCCAATTGTTATAATCACGTCAGCCAACTTATATAATTCATCTTCTGCTACATGTTCATAGTTAGGGCTGCAAATAGTGTCTGGTAAATAGGCTTTTACACCTTCATTTTTAAGAAAAACACCAAGCTTTTCAACAACCTCAGCCGCACCACGTTTATCAAGATTCGGCAAAACCGCAATTGTCATTTGGGTTATCCCTCCTTTAAAGCATTATAAGATTTTTCAACAACCTCAAAGGCTGTAATTTCACACAAATTTTCAGCCTTTTCTGTCTTTTTAATGTGGCAAAGATATTCAATATTACCTTCAGGTCCCTTAATGGGAGAAAAATCAAGTCCCAAAAGGGTGTAATTGTTTTCAAGTATTAAATCAATAATTTTTTCAACAACGGCAATATGAACGTTTTTATCCCTGACAACACCCTTTTTACCAACGTTTTCTTTGCCTGCTTCAAATTGTGGCTTAATAAGACAAACCGCTTCGCCACCATCCTTTAAAAGTGTTCGCATCACTGGGAAAATATGATAAAGTGATATAAAAGACACATCAACCGAAGCAAAATCTAACTCATCGGGAACGTCTTCCTTTGTTACATAACGAAAGTTTGTGTTTTCAAGGTTAATAACACGTTCATCGGTGCGAAGCTTCCAAGCAAGCTGACCACGACCAACGTCAATGGAATAAACCTTAACAGCACCGTTTTGAAGCATACAGTCGGTAAATCCACCGGTTGAAGCACCGATATCGGCACAAACGGTGTTTTCAAGATTAATTGGAAACACCTGCATAGCCTTTTCAAGCTTTAAGCCGCCGCGACTAACATATTTAAGGGTTTTACCTCTAACCTCGATTACATCATCAGGTTTAACGGTATTCCCTGCTTTGTCGGATTTTTGGTTATTAACAAACACAATACCCGACATTATAATTGCCTTTGCTTTTTCACGGCTTTCGGCGAAGCCTTGCTCAACAAGGGCAACATCTAATCTTGTTTTAGGCATATTAGCTCCTTAACATACTTTCATAGTCAAGCCCAATTTTTTTAAGGGCTGCCGCAGTTGAAGACATTGGTACGAATTCGTTATTAACGGCGTGGATATTATAGCTTCCTATATAGCCGTTTTCGTGAAGACGGGCAGATAAATGCTCACCAATACCACCGCTTTTAACTGTTTCTTCATAAAAATCAATTTGTTTGTAATTTTTAAGTTCATCAATAAGCCCATCACTTAACGGATAAATTTTATTAAGCTTAATTACGCTTAAATCATCATTTTGCTGTTTGGCTTTAAATGATTCTGAAAACAGTTTTCCGTATGTGACGATCACACGGTCGTTTTTACCCTTTAAAACCGTATAATCGGGCTTAAAATCAATATTAGGGTGCTCAGGTGCTTCTACACCACGTGGATAACGAATTGCAGTTACACCATCAGTTATAGAAGAAAGATTAATTGTATAAATAAGCTCATCATAATACGTTGGTGAATAAACGGTAACGTTAGGAATAGACGTTAAATAAGAAACGTCAAAAAGACCTTGATGTGTTTCGCCATCTTCGCCAACAATTCCCGCCCTGTCAATAAGAAGAGTTATCGGCACTTTACCAATAGCGCAGTCATGTATTATTTGGTCGTAAGCACGTTGTAAAAATGAAGAATAAACAGCAAAATAAGGCTTCATACCACCCTTTGCAAGACCTGCTGTAAAGGTAACAGCATGCTGTTCGGCAATACCAACGTCGAAAAAGCGGTCAGGAAATTTTTCTGCAAAGTCAGTTAAACCGGTACCACTTTCCATAGCAGCTGTAACAGCGCAAATCTTTTCATCATTTTCAGCCATTTCGCAAAGGGTACGACCTGCAACGTCCGAAAAAGTAATTTTTTTACTGGGAATTACACCCTCATTAACGTCAAACGGTGAAACACCGTGATAGCTGTTAGGCTTTTTCTCAGCAAGTGGATATCCCTTGCCCTTAGTGGTAACAACGTGTATAACCGTTGGACGCTGATAGCATTTAGCAATTTTGAAAAGGGATTCCATATCCTTAATGTTATGACCATCAACTGGTCCCAAATAGTTAAAGCCAAATGCGGAAAAAATATTGTTTTTATAAACAACGCTTTTAAAGGTTTCTTTTACACGGTAGAAGAATTTATAAATCGTATGACCAACAAGCGGTATATGATTTAAAAACCTGCCAAATGCAAATTTAAAACGGTGATAGCGTGCTTTATTTCGCATTTTGGTAAGGCTTTTCGACATACCGCCAACGTTTTGCGAAATTGACATTTCGTTATCATTTAAAATTACAATAAAATTACCGTTATGATCCCCCGCGTGATTAAGTGCTTCATAAGCCATACCGCCTGTTAAAGCACCGTCACCTATAATTGCAACAGCCGAACCGTCTTCACCCTTAAGCTTTTTGGCACGATAAATGCCGTAGGCTGCCGAAATTGAATTACTGCTATGTCCCGTAATTATAGGGTCGTGCACACTTTCATTCGGTTTCATAAAGCCTGAAAGACCGTTTTCCTTGCGAAGATTTTTAAAATCTTCAAAACGTCCTGTTAAAAGCTTGTGTGTATAGCATTGATGTCCAACATCAAAAATTATAGCGTCCTGCGGTGAATCAAAGGCACGGTGAACAGCAACAGTAAGCTCAACCGAACCCAAATTTGCCGCTAAATGACCACCATTTTCAGAAACGGTATTTATTATGCAGTCACGAATTTCTTCACATAAAACAGTTAGTTGACTGTTTGAAAGATTTTTTACATCCTGCGGTGACTTAATTTTATTCAAAATTTCGTAATTCAAATTAACAAGTCCCTTAAAAATTTCTATCAAGCAAGTAGCTTGTAAGTGCTTTTATATTTTCAGTATCTCCACTAAAGCCATTAATAATTTCTAAAGCTTCATTTGTAAGCTTTGTTGCGGCCGCTTTAGCACCATCTAAACCTAAAAGACCAACAAAGGTTGTTTTTTGGTTTTTATCATCACTGCCAACAGGCTTACCAAGTAATTCTGGGTCGGCGGTAACGTCCAAAATATCATCAATAATTTGAAATGCCAAACCAACCTTTTGGGCATATAAATCGGCTTTAGTGATTTCAGTTTCATTAGCGCCGCCGCAAATAGCGCCAATAATTGTAGCAGCTCGTAAAAGACAGCCTGTTTTACGGGCGTACATATCACAAAGCGAATCTAAATCGGGTGGATTTTTAACAAATGATAAATCAATTACCTGTCCGCCAAGCATACCCGAAAAGCCCGCCATTTGTGATAATGTGGCAACTGCTTTTATTTTCATACTGTCATTAGCCATAGCATTAGCGGCAACAGTAAAAGCTTCTGTTAAGAGCGCATCACCCGCTAAAAGCGCCATATCCTCTGAAAAGGCTTTATGACAGGATGGCTTCCCACGGCGAAAATCATCATTATCCATACAAGGTAAATCGTCATGAATAAGCGAATAGGTGTGTATCATTTCGAGTGCGACAGCGAAATCAAGCGCATCTTTAGACTCACCGCCAAACAAACGGCAAAATTCCATCATAATAATGGGGCGAATACGCTTACCGCCAAGCTTTAAGCTATAACGCGCGGCTTTTACCACCTCGTTATAAGCAGCTTCGGTTTCTGGTAAAAGATAATCAATTCTATCTTCAATTAAAGGCTTATAATAATCAAAAATGCTATTAACCATTTTCCTCATCCTCACAAGCGGTAAGGGTTTTAATTTTTCTTTCGGCGGTTTCTAAAATCTTTCGGCAATCACCCGATAACTTTACGCCGTCTTCAAAAAGCTTAATTGCTTCATCAAGTGAAATTTCGCTGTTTTCAAGCTGGGATACAATTTTTTCAAGCTCATTTAGTTTATTTTCAAAATTATTTTCCATTTAAATCTCCTTACTGTCGACAGTACAGTTTATACTGCCGTCACGAAGCTTAAGTTTAAATTTTTCACCGTTTTCAATTTCGGTAACGCTCTTAAGCGTTTTACCATCCACTTCGGCAATTGCATAACCGCGTGATAACACCTTGAGCGGACTTAATGCATCAAGCCGTGCAATACTTTCATAAAGTCTTCCCTTTTCTTTATTTAGGATAAAACTAAAGGCAGACATTAGCTTTTCAGTTAAATAATCAACCTCTTCACTTCGTTTTTGTGTAATAAGTAAAGGGTTTGAAAGCACTGTTTTTTGTGTTAAAGCCTCAAGTTTTGCTCTGCTATAGTTTGCTTTTGCGAGCAACGCACCCTTTAAAAGTGCTATGCGCTTTTCTAAAAGTGAAAGAAGCTCGTTTTTATCGGGTACACAGAGCTCGGCCGCCGCCGATGGTGTGGGTGCGCGTAAATCGGCAACAAAGTCACAAATTGTAAAATCGGTTTCGTGACCGACAGCCGAAATTACAGGTATGGGCGATTCATAAATTTTTCGGGCTAAGGCTTCACTGTTAAAGGCCCATAAATCCTCAATTGAGCCACCGCCACGACCAATAATAATTGTGTCACAGTTTGAAAGAGCATAAACCCGTTCCAATGCATCAAGCATTGAAGGTACAGCATTTTCACCCTGAACAGCAACAGGACACAGCATTATTTCACAAATAGGATAACGCCTTTCGGTTATGTTCAAAATATCCTGAACAGCGGCGCCCGTGTCAGACGTAATAACCGCAATTCGTTTTGGGTATTTTGGAATGGGTCGTTTGTTTTCCTCAGCAAAAAGACCTTCCTTTTCAAGCTTTTCTTTAATTTGCTGAAACTGTAAGGTAATATCGCCAAGGCCTTGCTCGTGCATTTCTTCGGCGTAAAACTGATACTGACCGTCCTTTTCATAAATTGAAACACGGCCTTTAAGCACAACCTTTTGCCCGTCATTAACCAAAAAACTTACACGCTGAGCATAAGCCCGAAACATTACACAGCGAATAGATGCGTCACTATCCTTTAGTGTAAAGTAAAAATGACCGCTTTGGTAATGGTTTTTAAAGTTAGAAATCTCACCGGTTACTGTCACGTTATTAAGTCGTGCGTCACCCTCAATAAGTGATTTAACAAAGAGATTTAACTGTTTTACTGAAAGTGCATTCATAATTAAATGCTTTTAGCAACAGTTGAAAGAATGCCGTTTACGAATGAAGCATCTTCACTTGTTGCATATTTTTTGCAAAGCTCAACTGCTTCGTTTATTGAAACAGCAACGGGAATTGCATCAATAAATTTAATTTCATAAATTGCTAAACGCAAAACACATAACGCAGTTTTTGAAATACGTTTAATGTTCCAACCAATTGCATTTTTAGAAATTATTTCATCTAACAAATCAAGCTTATCATAAACCCCAGAGAAAACAGTTTTAATATATTCATCAGGAGTTAAATCACGTGTTTCGGCGGCAAGTTCTAAAATATCCTCAACACTGTCCTGATTAAAAACCTTTTCAAAAATTAAGATAAATGCTTCTTCTCTTGCTTGTCTTCGTGTCATAAAGCACCTCACAATAAATTATACAGTTTATATTATATAATAAATAGTGCATATTTTCAAGCGTTTATGCATATTTTTTTGCATAAAAAACGCCCCTATTTTAAAAGGAGCGTTAAATATTATTATTATTTTTTGTTAGAAAAACATTTTGCGTTCCATAATTTCACGGGCGGCGCTGTTTATAGCCAAATAAATTAACAATCCGCCAAGTAAAGCCAAAACAATTAAAGGGTAAATTGACCAGCCGATAAAAGCAATATCAAAGGTAATTGACATTAAAAATTCAACAAGTAAAATAAAGCCGCCTGAAGCGATTAATGTGCCGCCAAAGATATAAAGTCTTCCCTTTTTTAAATAGCGAAGCAAGGTAATTACAGCGCTGATAATTAACCCCAAGCCGCCTGCAACGGGAAAAGCAAAGCTTAAAAACCAATTGCCGTTTGTGGCAAAATTAATGTACAACAAATATACAATCGCCGCAGCAAAGCCACATGGCACAAAAATTACGGGGTTAGGTTTGTGAAACCAATTTGGAAGACCCAAAATTATATAACCTAAAACCAAACCGCCCGCAACAAAGCCAAACCAATTTAACGTTTTATCGTTTTGCCAGTCGGAAATAAGGCTTATAAGCATTGGTATAAAAAATAAAATTATAATTGCACCGTTAAAGCCCTTTGATTTTGGCTTAATTTTTGGAAATTTGTTTTGCGGATACAGTGGTTGAACATCGTTTTGTGATATTTCAGGATGATACACCGTTGTATTACAAAGGGGACATTTTTTCTCACTTTCAGCAAGCTTAACACCACATTTCACACAATACATAACGTTATACCTCCCACCTTTTATTACTTTCAACTGTAACCTCAAGACCCATTTCATGCAAAACAGCATAAAAATGACGTTCAAGCTCAGCATCGCGAATATTTCTGATAAAATTAATATAAACCGTGTCTTTATAAGACAGCACGCCGCAGTTATAAGGCGCTGCAGCCTGCACACCAAGAATAAAATCCATTCGCTTTACGTACTTATACATAATTTCGGGCAATTTAACATGTCCTAAATTGGAAAGTGTAAGACAAGATTTTCTTTCACCAACGCTGTCAAAAATAGCCTTCATAACCATATTTTTAATTGGCAAAGGAATAACTCTGACAAACGGATTTTCTTCATCGTTAACATTAGTTGCAATCATACCGCTCATATGCTTTTGTGTAATTTCGGCGCCCATTTTATGATAAATAACCTTACAAATTTCTTCAAAGGTATATTCCCCTAAACGAGGGTCAACTTCGGGCACAGTATACATTGCAAAATTTCTAAGCGTATTGCTTGGAAAAAGAGTTCTTAAATTTACGGGAATTAAAACTTTAATTCGCTTTTGTTTTTTAACGTTTGGGTTCTTTTCTTTTTGAAGATTAAGTAACGCCTGCATCATTACAGCGCTTAAAAACACGGTTAAGGTGCAGTTATATTTGTGCGCAAGGTCCAATGTATCTTTAACAGGAATTTGAAAACAGGTTAAATTCAAAAAGCCATCGGTTTGAACCTCACCGCTAAGGCGCCAAGCATCAGTGTCCTTTCGGCTTAAAGGAACACTGCCTTTATTTTTTGGGAAACAGTCTTCAAGCTCCTCAGCTTGTGGCTTTTGTTTTCTGTCCAATACACCAAATTCGGCAGGAATTGTAATACCGTGCTTTTGCTCCAAATATTCGGCAGTAAGTGACTTTAAAAATACCATAGCGCCTGTGCCGTCAGTTAAGGAATGGAAAAATTCAACCGCAATTCTTTCACGATAAGCTATAACACGAAAAGCGCATTTTCGTGTTTCTTCCCTACTCATAAAGCTAAGCGGAAAGCTGTATTCGTTTTTAATTTTAGGGGCTTTTTCAACCTGCTGTAGATAATACCAAAAAACACCCTTGCGAAGCCTTGCCGCAATTGACGGAAAACGCTTAACAGTAACGTCTAAGGCGGATTTTAAAACATCAACGTCAACCTCTTCATACAAGGTAACCGATTGGCGAAAAACGTTACTCCAATTACGGCGTCTTGCGGCGGGGTAAATTTTTGCGGCATTATCAAGCCTTACCCAACGAAGCGGCCTTTTTTTAGCTGACATTTTAATCCCTCCTTACCGTTTTTTAACCTAAAAAAGTATAACATATTAGCATTTTAAAGTCAATAAAACAAAACCGTCTCTAAAGTTAGAGACGGTTAAAATTATGATGCATCTTTTAAACGGGACGTCGAGGCGCTGTCCCCTACGGATTGCGCTGTTTCTAACATATTTTCCGCAAATATACCGTACCCTTTTTGTGGGTCGTCAATTAATACGTGTGTTACCGCCCCCACAAGCTTACCGTTTTGGATAATGGGGCTACCGCTCATTAGTGTGTCAAGTAGGATACAACAACTTTTTGTATTAAATATATTCTCGAAATCTCATATAAACGCAAAGAAATCGCACCAATATTGGTACGATTTCTTTGTATTATTGGAAATCTACATTTGTTTATACGTGTTGTATTAGGACCAACAAAAATCTAGAACTTTTTTTGCCGTATATTCATCAGTAATAAGGGTATCGATTAGTTTTGTTCTCAAAGCACCTGCGATTGCTAATGCCTTATTGTTACCGCATGCAACAGCAATCGTTTGTTTTGCATTTCTTATGTTATCTGCAGATGCGCATAAAGTGTTTTGATACAGATTTACAAATTCGCCTTTTTCATTAAAGAAATGAGTTGCTATATCGCCGATAACCTCTGAATGTTTTTCACTATAACCAAAGGTTTTGCCGAAAATATCAAGAATTTCGGTATTTCCTATTCCTACAATCGCAATATCGGCAGAATCCCACAAATCTTGCATTTTCTCAAAATAGGAAAGATTTTTAAGCAAATTGCAATCCTCGATACTTTCTGCCATATACGGAAACCACGCATATTTTACGTTAGCGCCGATCTTATCTGCCATACCGCGAGCCAATTCATTTGACGAAAAGTATGAATTTTCATTATCGGTAGCACCAAAAAGCGGAAAAACGGTATTTCCGTTTGTTTTTATTTCAGGCATCGAATTTATCAATTCTTGAACTGTTCTACCCCACGAAAGTGCTATTTTCTGTCTACCCTTATCAATTATGGGAAGAATATAATCCTGTGCCGCTTTTACTGTCATCGTTCTGCGTATGGATTCATTTCTACTTGTAGATCCACAGACAACACATTTATTAATGCCAAACCGTTCACAAATGAGTGTTTCCAATTCTTCACAGTCCTTTTTTGGATTGTGAATTTTTATTTCAACTATATTTTCTTTTATGGCATCATTTAACAGTTTAGAAACCGTTTGTCTTGACAAATTCATCAAATTTGCAATTTCTTGTTGTGTATGCTTTTTTTCATAATAAAGGGTTGCTACTTCCGCCATTAATATTTTTTCATCACTTACATTCATTTTACTCACCTACTGTTTAATCATTTTACCATCTATAAAGTCAAAAGTCAATTCCTTAACATTTGTAATTGACAAATGTTAAGAGTGGTGCTATAATGTATTTATCATATTTAAGGAGTTGTAGTTATGTTAGTTTCAATGAAAGAAATGCTTGAGGATGCCAGAATAAACCATTATGCTATTCCGGCATTCGATGTAAGTAATTATGAGATGATGAAGGCAGTACTCGAAGTCTGCGAGGAAGAAAAATCCCCTGCTCTTCTGATGGGGCTCGGTGTGGACCTTGAAGGTAAAGGCTTACCGCTTATAACCTCTATGGTAAAAGAAGCATCGAACCATTTTAATATCCCTGTGTGTTTCCATTTAGATCATGCTACCGATTTTGAGTTTATTAAAAGAGCAATTGACGCCGGTTTTAGCTCGGTTATGTATGACGGCTCGGTTTTAGACTTTGAAAACAATGCTAAAAACACTGCGGAAATCACCAAATACGCTCACGCTCGCGGCATATCAGTCGAAGCCGAACTTGGACATGTTGGTAACGCAAGTGTCGGAAGCATCAGCGAAACAGGAACCGATACCGATCCTGGTGAAACTTTGACCGTTCCCGAAGAAGTTGCAAAATTTATTGAAATAACCGATGTGGACGCTCTTGCAATTGCTATAGGCACCTCACACGGTGTTTATAAGAAAACTCCCGAACTCAGAATAGACAGACTTGACGAGATCACTGCAGTTTGCAAAAGACCACTCGTTCTTCACGGCGGAAGCGGAACTCCCGATGACCAAATGCAAAATGCAATCCATCATGGTATAACTAAGATAAATATCTATTCAGATGTTGTTGGTGCTATGAACAAAGGTCTTAAAGATAAACTTAACTCAGTGGAAAATCCTTCAACCTGGCCCTTTATTGTTTTTGAGGATGCAAGAGTTATGATGAAAGAAGTTGTCAAAGACAAAATTAGAAAATTTGGCAGTTCCGGTCGTATATAAGTGGTAGGTGAAAAGATTATGAAAACAAATGCAGTTCGTTTGTATGGAGAGAACGATTTAAGACTTGAAGAATTTGAGTTGCCCGAACTTAAAAATGGCGAAATTCTTATAAAGATTATTTCGGACAGCGTTTGTATGTCTACATACAAAACCGCAAAACAGGGTGCAAAGCACATAAGAGTTCCCGATAATGTTGCAGAGAATCCCGTTATTATAGGACATGAATTCTGTGCAGAGGTTGTGGAAGTTACCGATAAATGGAAAGATAAATTCCAAGTTGGCGATAAGGTTGTTATGCCTCCCGTTCTTTCCTATCTCGGCGGTATGGAAACGGTTGGGTATACTTTTTCTTTAATCGGCGGTGTTTCGACTTATTCCATTGTTTACGACCATATTATTGAAAACGACTATTTAATTAAGCTTGATAGTGATTGTTTCTTCAAAGGTTCACTTATTGAACCTGCGTCCTGTGTAATAAGAGGTTATAAAGCGAATATACATCTCGACAGTCATTTAATGCCCTATACCAATATCAAACCCAATGGTAAGGTTGCTATCCTGGCCGGTTGCGGACCTATGGGACTTGTTGCTATTGACATTGCTCTTCACGGTGATATTAAACCCTCATTGTTGGTAGTGACCGACCTTGACGAACAAAGACTTGAACGTGCAAAGAAAATTTTTGACCCCGAAAAAGCAAAGCAAGATGGTATTACATTAATATTCAGCAACACAAGCCAAAAGGAAGAACTGCTGAAAATATCCGACGGCGGTTTTGATGATGTATTCGTCTATGCGCCCGTTCCTGCCGTTGTAGAACTTGCAGACTCCATTTTAGGATTTGATGGTTGTCTAAATTTCTTTGCCGGTCCTTTAGATAAAAATTTCAGTGCAAACTTTAATTTTTATAATGTTCATTATCAAAATCACCACGTTGCAGGAACCAGCGGTAGCACAACCGAGGATATGCTGGATATTGTACGACTTATCGGCGCGAAGAAAATTGACCCTGCGGTTATGATTACGCATATTGGCGGTATTGATGCGGCTATTGACACCACTCTTCGTCTGCCCGAAATCCCAGGTGGCAAAAAGCTTATATATACTCATATAAATCTTCCGCTTACCGCAATTTCTGATTTTGAAATGCTTGGAAAGCAGGATAAACGTTTTGAAGCACTTGACAAACTCGTCAAGCAAAATAACGGACTGTGGTCTGCCGATGCAGAAAAATATTTACTAAGTAATTTTTAATTCATAAACCAAAGAGGTGGTCAAAGGACCACCTCTTTGGTTTATGATGCATCTTTTAATTGTTTGTTTGCAACCGATTGCGCAGTCTCTAACATATTTTCCGCAAAGATGCCGTAGCCTTTTTGTGGGTCGTCAATTAATACGTGAGTTACTGCGCCGATTAGCTTGCCGTTTTGCAAAATAGGGCTGCCACTCACAAGTGTGTCAAGTAGGATACAACAACTATTTGTATTAAATATATTCTCGAAATCTCCTATAAACGCAAAGAAATCGCACCGATTAGGCACGATTTCTTGTATTATAGGTAATGTAATTTTAGTGTACGTGTTATATTAGGACCAACAATGTTTATTTTTTCTTCTTTATAATGATTACCGCCGTAACTGCGCCGCCAATAACAACTACTCCGGCGATTGCAATAATAATCCAAAGCATATTATTGCCACCATCTTTGTTATCGGTATCAACTTTTACATCTGTTTTTTCATCTTCCGGCGTTTCGGGTTTTACAGTTAAATAAGGAATTTCCTCTTCCTCAGTAGCATTACAAACAGTACAAGTTTTGGTTTTAATTCCGGTCTCTGTTTCGGTTGCTTCTTTAGTTACAACTGCCTCACCAAAGGTGTGTCCCTTAGCGGCAATCTTTTTTTGTGCTTTTTCACCGCAAACAGAACAAGTGCCTTCTTTCAAACCTTCCTCTGTACAGGTGGGTTCTTTAACTACTACGCTTTCGTTCATCTTGTGTCCCGTTGCCTTAATATCTCTTGTTTCGACCTTTTGACAGGTGGAGCAAGTTCTCTGCTCCTTACCAACTGTGGTGCATTTGGGAGCAGAAGTTTGACTCCAACTGCCGTATGTATGATTGTTTGTTTTTGAAATCGGAACATCCTTTGTAGCACCACAACCGGTAGCAGTACAGGTATAGTGGGTATTGCCCGCCTCTTTGCAGTTTGCAGTTTTGGTTACAGACCCGCTATTCCAAGTATGTGCCTTGGTTTCAACGTTACCGCAGGCTGAACAAGTGCGGGTGTGGTTGGTGGCGTTTGCGTTGGTATAACTACCATAGGTATGACTTGCGCAAGCAACCTTAACAGTTTTGCTTGCACTAGTTGTTCCAACTACCGATGAACCACTCTTAAAGGTTAAATCAACCTTTAAATTTTGCGCAGTTTGCGAAATAGTTTTACCTTTAACCACAAAACTGAATACAGTCCCGTCAAGTGTTCCTGCGCTAGACAACGCTAAAACACCGTAGCCGTTGGAAACGGTAAAGTCTTGCATAATACCTGTCTTTTTCCACTCGCCTGAAACTAATTCAAGTCCGTCACCTAATGTAACTTGAACAAGTGCAGAACTTATCGAGGGACTACCGCTAACGTTTACGGTTATTGTTGCGGTTGCATCTTTTTTAATTTCAGTAGGAACACCACTTAAACTAGCTGTTGTGCCTGCAGCAAAAGCAGTTACAGAAAAACTGCAAACTAAAACGAAACATATAATTATTGATAAAATCTTTTTCATTTTTTAAAACTCCTTTATGCTAATGGATATAATTCGGGTAGGAATGTATGATAAAGCAGATAAATTGCATCTTTATCGTTAACCTCTCCGTCTCCATTAAAATCACAATCTTGATTTACGGGATATATATCCGACAAGAATGTATGATAAAGCAAATATACAGCATCTCGGTCAGTTACACCCTCTACACCGTCAATATCACCAACAACATATTTTCTTATAGAATTAAATGTTGCGATGTATGTCTTATTTCCACTGCATGCTACTACACTACTATCCCAACCCGCAAAAATGTATGTATATTCATCATCTTCAGATTTAGTTGGAGTATTAGGTGCTATAACAGTATCGCCGTAATGATAGGTCTTGTTTGATAACACAGTGCCATCATAATTCTTAAATATAACCGTATAGTCAATATAATTAGGAGTGTAGGTTGCGGTATAGGTTGTATTACCCGCACAGTTGACAACAGTCTTATCCCAACCAGCAAAGGTGTAGGTATAAGTATTGTCTGACGGCTTAGTAGGTGTGCTAGGTGCGACTACACCATCACCGTAATGGTAAGTTTTAGTAGACAAAACAACACCATTATAGTTCTTAAAGATTACTGTATAATCAATATAATTAGGAGTATACGTTGCCGTGTATGTTGTGTCGCCGGCACAATTAACAACTGTTTTATCCCAACCGGCAAAGGTGTAGGTATAAGTATTATCTGCCGATTTAGTGGGAGCACTAGGTTCGATAACATTGTCGCCGTAATGATATGTCTTGGTCGACAAAACAACACCATTATAATTTTTAAATACAACCGTATAGTCGATATAATTAGGCGTATAT
>JAGAQV010000006.1 GCA_017622555.1 Clostridia bacterium | reverse complement strand
TCTGCCAAGGGCATAGCTGGGCAGCTAAGTGCGGATTGGATAAACGCTGAAAGCATCTAAGCGTGAAGCCAACCTCAAGATTAGATTTCCCATAGCATAAGCTAGTAAGGTCCCCGGAAGACTACCGGGTTGATAGGCTGCATGTGTAAGCGTAGCGATACGTGTGCTAGGCAGTACTAATAGACCGAGGGCTTGACCTATTTTTTCGATCCAACCTTCCATTACTTGTTCAGTTTTCAGGGTGTGAGCAAATATATTAATTTGGCTCGGTAGTTTTCTATCGAGCTTTTTTGTGCCTTAAATATATTGAATGTAACCGTTTCTTGTGTTATATTATTTGTGGTACTATTCCATTTTGGAGGAAAGTTATGAAAAATTATGACGTTTTAATTATTGGCGCAGGTCCCGGCGGTATTTTTTCCGCCTATGAGCTTAATAAATTAAACCCTAAACTTAAAATTGGTGTGTTTGAAGCAGGTCACGAATTAGCAAAGCGCCATTGTCCCATAGATGGCAAGAAAATTAAAAGCTGCATCAACTGCAAAAGCTGTTCAATTATGAGTGGCTTTGGTGGCGCAGGTGCATTTTCGGATGGTAAATATAATATAACTAACGACTTTGGCGGCACATTATATAAATATATCGGTCGTAATGAAGCATTAGAGCTTATGCATTATGTTGATGATATTAATATGACATATGGTGGTGAGGGTACAAAGCTTTATTCAACGGGCGGCACCAAGTTTAAGAAGCTTTGTATTCAAAATAATCTACACCTTTTGGATGCATCGGTACGCCATTTAGGTACTGATATTAACTACGTTGTGCTTGAAAACATTTATAACTTTTTAAATGATAAGGTTGACTTTTTCTTTGATACACCCGTAAATAAGGTTAATGTTATAGACGGCGGCTACGAAGTTGTTTGCAGTGATGAGTCTTATAGATGTCAAAAGTGCGTAATCTCGGTTGGTCGCAGTGGCAGTAAGTGGATGGAAACCATTTGTAACGATTTGGATATCCCCACCAATTCAAACCGTGTGGACATAGGTGTACGTGTTGAGTTACCCGCTAATGTTTTTTCACATTTAACCGACGAACTTTACGAAAGTAAAATTTTATACCGCACTGAAAAATACGGTGACTTGGTGCGCACCTTCTGTATGAACCCCAAGGGCGCGGTTGTTACCGAAAACACAAACGGTATTATCACGGTTAACGGTCATAGCTATGAAGACCCTGCAAAGCAGACCGAAAACACAAATTTTGCGCTTCTGGTTGCAAAGCATTTTTCTGAACCGTTTAAGGATTCTAACGGTTACGGTGAATCAATTGCAAGACTTAGCAATATGCTTGGCGGCGGTGTTATGGTTCAGCGCTTTGGCGATTTGATTCGTGGACGTCGTTCAACCGAACACAGAATGACCGACAATTTCCTTGTTCCTACACTTAACGCAACACCAGGTGACTTAAGTCTTGTACTTCCTAAGCGTATTTTAGACGGTATTATTGAAATGATTTATGCACTTGATAAGGTTGCGCCCGGTACCGCAAATGACGATACGCTTTTATATGGCGTTGAAGTAAAGTTTTATAATATGGAGGTTCAGGTTGATGAAAACCTGCAGACCAAATATGACGGACTTTATATTATTGGTGACGGTAGTGGCATTACGCATTCACTTTCACACGCTTCAGCCAGTGGCGTTCATGTTGCAAGACATATTGTTAAATAAAATTAAAACCCGCAGTAAAAACTGCGGGTTTTTTTATGCTGTAATCATTGATTTTGCACTATGTACGGTGTATTCGGAAACTTCACCAATTATTTCACCGTCAAGCTGAAGTGGTGCAGGCTTTGAAAGTCTTACCGAAATTTCGTGCCCTTCGGTAATATCAGTCATCCATTTCATTTTAGTGTGTTTACCCTTCATTAAGCGCAAAAAAGCAACAACAATATGGAAGAAATTATTGCTGTACATTGCAACGGTAGATAAGGAACGGTTAATATTTAAACGGTCTTGCTGTGGGGCAGACATAAATCCGCCGCCAAAATAACGGCCGTTCATTGTGGGGACAAGCCAAGCGTGTTTATAGGTTTTTGTAACTCCGTCGACTGTTACGGTTGCATCACACGGCTTATATGCACCAAGCAGGCCTTTTATTGCCACGAAGGTGTAGTTAGCACGCTTTTTACCAAGGGAGCGCAGACGCTCAACCTCGGCACAGCAATAACCGTCCATACCGCTGCCGACGCAGTTTATAAATTTATAAACCTTATCTTTGATTTTAGCGGTGGGAAGATTTTTAACATAATCGTTAATGCAAAGCGGTTTTGTGCGCTTGGGATATTTTATATCGCGTGCAAAATCGTTACCGCTACCTGAAGCATAAAAATAAAGTTTTTGTTTTAAATTATCACAGTCGGTATTGTTAATAAAGCTATTCAAGGTGCCGTCGCCACCGGTTAAAATAATATCGGTGCCGAGAGGTAACTGTGAAAGGAAAGACTCATAATCTGAAATTTTGGTCATGTCCTGATATATATAATTATGCTTACCCATAAGCGGTTCAATTTCCTTAGCAATGTTAAGACCTTTACCGCCGCCTGAGTGTGGGTTGTAAAGAATAATATAATTTTTCAAGCTTTCACCCCAACTTATGTTATATATACATACATTTTAAGGGTTTTGTTGTATTTTGTCAATGAATTAAATGTAAACAATGTGGAATGGTGGTTCAAATTATAGTTTGTCGAGCAAGCCTTCACCTTGAGGGGAGGGCATAGATAACCCTCAATTTTATGTCATAAAACAACCCCAAAAGCGTGATGCTTTTGGGGTTAAGTTTTGATTAATAATTTTCAGCGTGGATTTCAAAATAAGCTTTGGGGTGAGCGCAGGTGGGGCAAATTTCGGGTGCCTTTGTACCAATAACCAAATGACCACAATTGCGGCATTCCCAAACCTTAACATCGCTCTTTTCGAAAACAGCGGCGGTTTCAACGTTTTTAAGAAGCGCACGATAACGCTCTTCATGGTGCTTTTCAATTGCGGCAACAAGACGGAATTTTGCTGCAAGCTCGGGGAAGCCTTCTTCTTCAGCGGTTTTTGCAAAGCCTGCGTACATATCGGTCCATTCATAGTTTTCGCCCTCAGCAGCGTGAGCTAGGTTTTCAGCTGTGTCGCCAATGCCGTTAAGTTCTTTAAACCACATTTTTGCATGCTCTTTTTCGTTTTCAGCGGTTTTAAGGAAAAGCGCTGCTATTTGTTCAAAGCCTTCTTTTTTAGCTTTTGAAGCAAAGTATGTATATTTGTTTCTTGCCTGAGATTCGCCTGCAAAAGCGGCTTCAAGATTTTTTTCGGTTTGTGTACCTGCATATTTGGACATAGTAAATACCTCCTAAGATTTATAAAAACATATTAACATAATTTTACCAAAAAAACAAGAGATACCGCAAAAATAGTGCAGTATCTCTTTTTGCCCCTAAGCGAATTATTCCGAGGGCACGTTTTTAATTAAAAAAATCCATAATAGAAACAGGCTTTCCGTTTTTTGTGGCTTCAACGTGAAGGTGTGGCTGATCGCTTGATTCATTTGGTATTGTACCAACTGCACCGATTAGATCTCCACCTTTAACGGTATCACCTGCTTTTACCTTTGCATCTTTAACGCAGGCGTATTTAACAACAAGTCCGTCACCGTGGTCAATGGTTATTACATTGCCAAGTGCTGTACCTTCTTCAATGGATAGCACCTTGCCGTCAGTAATAGCGCTTACGAAGGTGCCCTCCTTACAGGCAATATCAACTGCGGTGTGCAAGCGCATATCACCAAAGGTTTGTGAAAACTGAAGTGTGTCGGCGCTGAAATCCTTTAAAATTTCACCGTTTATAGGCATTGTATAGCTTTTTGTGTAGGGTTCATTCTTAACTGTATCATCAGTTGGTGTAGAGGGCATTACTTCGGATATAATA
Source organism: Clostridia bacterium (assembly GCA_017622555.1). Lineage (GTDB taxonomy): Bacteria > Bacillota > Clostridia > Oscillospirales > Acutalibacteraceae > UBA737. The sequence continues at coordinate 24,250 of JAGAQV010000006.1, read as the reverse complement.
TCGTTCGGTGTAGAGGGAATACTACTATCATCATATGAAGAATCGTTGCTTTCGTATTCCTGCGAATTGTCATCATCCAAATTCGGTGTTTCGCTCATTGAAGTGTCGGGGTCGGTGGTTGGGTCATTCATATTAGAAAGGCCTATCCAAGCAACAACTGCAATAAGCAAAAGCGCAACAATTATAATTATATAAAAAACATAATTCCCCTTTTTGTTAGAGGAATAAGGCGTGTAAGTCATTTTTATCCTTCCTTTCAAAAGTATTATTGACATTTAGCGTCTATAATATTCTTTTAAAAAATTAAAAAATTGTTCATATTGTATTAAAATTTATGGTCTATAGTATACTTGTACCGAGAAGGAAGCCGCAACCTTCAAGGTATGGCTTTTTCGTATGAAGAAGTCCTCTCCTCAAACCCCTTAAAAGAAAAACAGCCGTAGGTTTTCCTACGGTTGTTTTTCTTTTTGTATTGTTAAGTTTTTAATTATAATTTCAAAACGGTCGGCGCTGTCACAAATTTTAAGAGGTAAGCCTGTACCCGAGATATACATTGTATATTCACCGCCATCACATTTGCCCTTTGTAAAGAAGCGGTCGTTATTTTCATTAACCTTTTGGTTTTCAGCCTTAAAAGCCGAATAAAGAAAATTCACAGCGGCTGTTTTATAACTGTCGTCCGTTTCAATTTTAATGCCGTTGAATTCGGCAATAACGTCATTGTTTTTAATATTAAAAGTAAGGCCGCTCAGTTCTTCAGGGTGGGTTAACGATATTTTTGCATCCCCGTTATTATAAATTTCAGCCGCCATTTCGTAATATTCATTATAATATGTCATTTCGGCGGTGAAGCTTATATTTCTGGTAACCGGCTTAATGTTGCTTTCAGCATTACAGCCGACAAGTAAAACAAGTGAAATGATGCACAAAATTTTTTTCAAAGCATAACGCCCCTTTTGGCTAAAGAGCTTCGATTATATCGCTTGGAAGCAGTCCCGCTTCACCGGTAATTTTGGCGGCCTTGTCAGCAGCAAGGCTGTGAAGGTAAACCGCAGCCTTTGCAGCTTCAATAGGTGGTAAACCCTGTGCCAAAAGTGAAACTATTATACCGCTTAATACATCACCGCTTCCGCCCGTTGCCATACCGCTGTTGCCGAGGGTGTTAAAATACACCTTGCCTGAAGGGTCGGTAATAAGGGTATTGGCGCCTTTAAGTACTAAAATGCAGTTATACTGTTTTGCAAAATTTCTGGCAATTGTAATGCGGTTAGCTTCAATGGTTTTAACGTCGCTTTTTATAAGCCGCGCCATTTCAGCAGGGTGGGGTGTTAATATAATCGGAGCATTGGCCTTTTTTAATAAATCTATGCAACCGGCCAAGGCGTTTATGCCATCAGCATCAATTATCAGGGGACAACTGTTGCTTTTTATAAGCTTTTTTAAAAGCATTTTGGTGTGTACTGTGTTAGAAAGACCGCAACCGAAAAGCACAGCGCTTGTTTTTTGCAAAGCGGACTTAATATTTACAAAAGCGGATAAACCGCCTTTTAAAGTGCTCATTTTTGGTAAACAAACCGCTTCGGGCACAGCAACGGTTAAAATTTTATAAATTGATTTTGGAATTAAGCATTTTGCAATACCTACACCGCTTTTAAGGGCGGCACGTGTAGCTAAAATTGCCGCACCAGCCATACCGTAGCTGCCACAAATTAGAAGAGCCGTTCCAAATGTACCTTTGTGTGAGATTTTGGGTCTTTCGGGTAAGGTTGGTGCTGAAAGCAATTTAACATCGCTTTCAAGTGGAGTAACGCCAATGTCAACAATCTCAAGGGTTTTATAATAATCGGCACAGGTCGGCAAATAAAAGCAGGGCTTTGGCGCAATAAAGGTAATAGTTAAATCGGATTTAAAGGCATTCCCCAAAACCTCGCCGTTGTCGCAATTTATGCCCGACGGAATATCAACAGCAATTTTTACACCGCTCATGTTATTGATTTTGTTAATTAGACTGATTAAATCTTCATCAAGGCTTCGGCAAAGACCAATGCCGAAAATAGCGTCAATTATAAAATCGAATTCACCCGAAAGGTTGTTACAAATAATATTTTTCGGTAAAAGTGAAAAATAATGTAGGGCGCTTTCGGTTTTTGGGGTGCCAAGCGGTAAAAACACCGAAACATCAGCGCCGTTTTGCATAAGCTTATTTGCAATTACAAAGCCATCGCCGCCGTTATTACCGTTGCCGCAAAGCACCAAAACCTTTTTGTTTTTTACGTCATAATGCTTTAAAATTACATCGGCAGCCTTAGTGCCTGCAATATCCATAAGCTTTATAAAAGAAAAATCGCCGCAGTTTACGGCATTTTCCTCAGATTTTTTTATCAAATCACGAGTTAATACGTTCATAGCGGCGACACATCCTATATTATTTAAAAGCAGAATTTGCAATAAATTTTGGGAGCGATTTTTTAATTGCTTCCTGAAGCTTTTCGTTTGGTGAAAATACAATGTAGTTTACCTTTGCATCTTCATGAGAGGCAACGATTAAATAAGCATTTGGGTCATCCTGATTGCAGGCGAAAACCAAATTTTCCTTTTTAACGTTTTGTAAAAGGTTGGGGTTATATTTTTCAATGCGCTCAACCTTTGAAATTTCAAAGCTGGAAATACGCTGACGGGATGATTTATTTATAATTTTGTCAACGTCCATTGTGCCGTTGGTTATGATATATTCATATTCAATATTAAGCTTTGCGGTAAGCCACCACGCACCATAGCCGATACCCACAACTAAAATTGGGGTTAAAGGACCAACAAGACCCGACAATAAAAGAAAAAGGCAAAGAAGAATTGCAAAAACCCAAACGGATAAGAAAAGGGCAATTGTTTTGCCGCTCTTTTTAATACTTACAATTTGTTCGAAAAAGGTATCCATAATTTTACTCCAAATAAAAATGTTTTATATATTATACTACAAAACGGTTGCTACTTGCAATAGTTAAAATTTTAGTATATAATTATTTTTAATAAAGGGGTGTGGAAATTGAGAATTAGTGAAAATTTTAAAATTGAAAAAGTTGATGGGCACAGTGTTATAGTTGATAGTGTAAGCGGTAAAATTTGCGGAACGGCTGATTTTAACGAAATTAAAATGTTTTTATGGAAGCTTTCGAAAAGCCGTGAGGTAACCAAAGCCCAAATGCTTGATGAAACACTAAGTAGCTTTGATATTTCCACGGTTTTGGCCCTTGGCGAAATTGATTATTTTATTAAAAAAATGAAGGAATACGGTATTATATAATAATGACTAAAAAAAGTAATAAACCGGTTTTAATGTGGATTTATAAGCGGGTTAAACGTTTTTTGCCTGCGGTTATTTTAATATCGCTTTTATCGGCCGTAGTTTCGGTTATTGGGGTTGGCCTTGCTTTAATTTCAAAATCGGTTTTAGAAGTTGCAACCGGTGATAAAACGGGTAGCTTTTTATATTACGGTATAGCACTTGCTTTGTTAGTAGTTTTTCAGGTTGTTTTTTCAGGTGTGGAAAGCTATTTAAAATCACGGGTGTCAGGCAGGCTTATAATTTCATTAAGGAAAAATTTGTTTGACGAAATCGGCCGAAAAAAATACGGTGAAATTTCAAAATACCATTCGGGTGATTTGCTTAACCGCATAACAAGTGATGTTGACGTGTTGCAAAGCGGTGTTATAAACACTATTCCTAATGCGGTTTCAATGATAACAAAAATAATTGGTTGTGTAACCGCCCTTATTATGCTTGAGCCCACGGTAGCGGTTTTGGTGCTGGTTATCGGTGTTTTGGTGCCTGCTTTTGGAAGACTTCTAAGTAAAAGGTACAGGCACTTACATAAGGAAACACAGCGCACAGAAGGTCTTTCAAGGTCGTTTATGCAGGAATGCTTCGGTAGTTTGGCGGTAATGAAAACCTTTACCACAACTAAGGCTATAACTGACCGCTTAAATGACTATTTAAATAAAAACTTTAAGCTTAAAATGAAGCGTACGGTTGTTTCTGTCTTCATAAATTTAAGCCTATATTCGTTTTTTACAATTGGTTATTACGGCGTTTTAATTTGGGGCGCAGTGCAGTTATCAAAGCCTGAAATTGTCTTTACATACGGTACACTTATGGCATTTATGCAGCTTATTTCACAAATTCGTGCACCGCTTCAAAACATTTCAGGGCTTTTGCCGCAATATTACGCTTGTGTGGCTTCTGCTGAACGACTAATGGAAATTGAAACAGTCGATAATGAAAAAGCCGCGCTTGAGGCGGAAAAGCTTCAAAAATGCTGTGACGAATTTGAATTTATCAATGGGCGTGATGTTCATTTTTCATACGATGGTGAACAGGTGCTTAACGGTTGCTCGTTTGAAATTAAACGCGGCAGTATGACCGCCATCTTGGGCGAAAGCGGTACAGGTAAAAGCACGTTGTTTAAGCTACTTTTAGGGCTTTACGACGTAGAGGGCGGGGAGCTTACCTTTAACGGAACAACCACGATTGATGCATCGGTTCGGGGTATGTTTTCTTACGTTCCGCAAGGTAATATGATAATTTCGGGCAGTGTGAGGGATAACATCTTGATGTGTAGCCCTAAAGCCAGTGAGGACGATATTATTAACGCACTTAAAATTGCTGAAATTTATGATTTTGTGGTTTCTCTGCCGCACGGTCTTGATACCGAGCTTTCAGAACACGGCGCCGGTATGTCAGAAGGTCAGCTTCAGCGTATTGCAATTGCCCGTGCAATTGCAACTGACGCCCCAATTTTGCTTTTGGATGAGGCAACCTCGGCATTAGATAAACCAACCGAAGCGAAGGTGCTTCGTAATATTAAGCATATGGCAGGTAAAACGGTGATTTTAGTTACCCACCGCACGTCAAACCTTAATTTGTGTGATAATATAATAAATTTAGGTGAAATGAATTAAAAGTAAGCACTCTTTTAGGGTGCTTACTTATTTTTTTAACCCCCTAACACAGTTAGGGGGTTAAATTTATGTCGGTGAATGTCGGTTTTTTAGTTGCTATAATAAGGGCGCTGAAGGAGGAATTGCTTTGCGAGAGAATGATAAACTGCTTTATAAAACCCTTAAGACGCTTTTAAACGAAAAGCTGTCGCCTCAGGAAGCCCAGTCCCTTAGGGAAGAGGGGTTTGAAATTAAAAATCCCACAAGAAAAACGGCTGTTATGGTGGCGCTTTATAAAAAAGCATCGGCGGGTGACCTTTCAGCTATAAAGGAGTTACGTTCTATCGTGAGCGAAAAAAACATTGACAAGCCGACCGGCGAAAAAGCGGTGATGATTATTGACGACATCCGAAATAAAGATGTCTGAAATTGTGGGCGGCGGTTATGACAAATTTTGGAACAGCAAAAAACGCTACCGTGTTTTAAAGGGCGGTAAGGGCTCTAAAAAATCGGCAACGACGGCGCTTAACTTTATTTTTCGGCTTATGAGCGAGGAAAAATCCAACCTATTGGTTGTGCGACAGGTTATGAATACCCACAGGGACAGCACCTTTGCACAGCTTAAGTGGGCGCAGGAGAAATTAGGGGTGAGTGAGTATTGGGTTAATACCGTTAGTCCCCTTGAAATGACCTATAAGCCCACGGGTCAAAAAATTTTGTTTCGTGGCTTTGACGACGTGCTAAAGCTGGCTTCAACTACGGTACCGCAGGGATATTTAAACTATGTCTGGATAGAGGAAGCCTTTGAAATTGCAAAAGAAGCCGATTTTGACAAATTGGACCTTTCGGTCCCAAGAGGAAAAATACCGCCGCCGCTTTACAAGCAAACCACCCTGACCTTTAACCCTTGGAGTGAGGCCCATTGGCTTAAAAAACGCTTTTTTGACCAAAAAAGCCGTGACGTTGACACCTTTTCAACCAATTACCTTATAAACGAGTTTTTGGATGACTGTGACCGCGCGGTTTTTGAAAGAATGAAAAAGCAAAACCGCAGGCGGTATGAGGTTGCGGGTCTTGGTAACTGGGGTGTTACCGACGGGCTTGTTTTTGAAAATTGGTGTGTGGGGAATGTGGATATTGAGCCGCAAAACGAATTTAAGTGGAAAAGCTTTTTCGGGCTAGATTACGGTTATACCAACGACCCCACCGCCTTTGTGGCCTTTAAGGTAAACCCCATTGACAAACAAATTTTTATATATAACGAATTTTATCAAAAGCGAATGCTGAACAGCGATATTGCCCAAAAAATTAAAGAAATGGGCTTTTCTAAGGAACGCATTCGCGCCGACTGTGCCGAGCCAAAATCAAACGACGATTTAAGGCGGCTTGGCATTAGCCGAATTGCCCCGTCTTACAAAGGGCGGGACAGCATTTTAAACGGTATTGCGGCTATAAGCGAGTATAAAATTACGGTGCATCCACGGTGCGTTAATATGATAAGGGAATTATCCTCTTACGTGTATGATGAACGCCGAAGTGAAGGTGGATTAAGGCTTCCGAAGGATAGTGAAAACCACCTTTGTGATGCGCTGCGCTACGGCTTCGAGGATGTTAAATTCTTTAAGCCGCTGGCTGAAAATAAAAGAATTATAACCGATGGCGCAATTACCGAAAAAGATTTTAAAGGAGGCTGGGACTAATGATTTTTCTATTTTTGCTTTTAGCAATTACCGCCTTTTTAATTGGCTTTGTTTTGGGTACGGCGTCGTACAAGCCATCAAGTGCTAAAAAAATTAAATATGATGACGATTATGCCCGTATTCAAAAGGAGTATGAAAACTTTTTAAATTATGACGGCACCGAACAGCAATAGGGTGCCGAGCAGGTGATTTTATGAACGATAATATTGAAAAAGTGTCCGCACCACAGGACACCCAAACCCCTGAAGCGCCCACCACAGCGGAAAATTCAGCGGATGTGGTTATCCCCGTAAAATACAACAAGGAAGTTATGAATTTAAGTATTGAAAGGGCAGGGGAATTGGCGCAAAAGGGTATGAAATTTGAAGCCCTTACAAACGAATGGGAGCTTTTAAAGCAATTGGCCACCGATAGCGGCAAAACCGTTATGCAGTTTTTGAATTCCTTAAAGGCTGAAAAGCAAAATTCTACTGTTAATTCCCTGATAGAAAAATGCGGTGATGATACTTTTCTTGCAAACGAGGTTTTGCGAGTTTTTGAACGAAACGGTGGTAAAGAAAATACGGATTTTTCGGAGCTTCAGGAAAGCTTTCCCGAAATTAAAAGCATTGATGATTTACCCGAAAGCGTTTTGGAAAATGCAAAGCTTTGCGGACGTCCTCTTTTAGACGAATATTTACGTTACCGCTTGGGGCAGGAAAAGGCTGTAAAAGAAAACCTTTTGTCACAGCAAAGGGGAAAGGCAACAACCGCAGGGTCTCAGCTAAACAAATCAAGGGGCGACAACCCCGAGGCTGCCGAGTTTTTAAAAGGACTTTGGCGAAAATAATTTTAAGGAGAAATTAAAATGGCAATTAATTCAATTGAAAACGCAGTAAGATATTCAACCGAGCTTGATAAAATGTTTGCACAAAAAAGTGCAACAGGCTTCTTTGCCGACAATGCGCTTGCAACTAAATTTGTTGGCGCTAAAACCGTAATTATTCCCGATGTAGATTTTCAGGGTCTTGCCGATTATGACCGAGACGCAGGCTACACCAAGGGCGCAATTACTGTTTCTAATACCTCTTACACAATGGCTATGGACCGCGCCCGTTCATTGCAAATTGACCGTGAGGATATGGATGAAACCGGTATCGCAAACTTAGCAGGCAAAATTTTGGGCGAATATGTTCGCACAAAGGTTGTGCCCGAATGTGACGCTTATGTGCTTTCTAAGCTTGGCGGACTGGCGCTTAGCAGAAGCAACATTGTAAACGGTGATGTTGCAAAACCTTATGAAGCGTTATGTCAGCTTATTAACGAGGTTCAGTCGGTTGTGGGTTATGATGAAGAGCTTGTTGCTTTTGTTGACGGCTATATGTTTGCCGCTTTACAAAATTCGGCTGAAATTTCAAAAATGATTACCGTTAGTGACTTTAAGCAGGGTGACGTTAATCTTAAGGTTAAATCCATTAACGGTGTGAGCATTATTCCCGTTGTAAGCGAAAGAATGAAAACCGCTTACACCTTTAACGGCGGTAATCTTGGCGGCTTTAAGCCCCTTTCAAATGCCCGCGAAATTTATATGCTTGTGCTTCCCAAAACTGCAGCACATCTTGTAAAGAAAACCGAAAATATGCGTATTTTCACACCCGAACAAAACATTGATGCCGACGCTTACAAGTTTGACTATCGTATTTATTACGATGTATTTGTTAATAAAAGCGGTCTTGATGCAGTATGGGGTTGGGTATCTCCCGCTGTTAATATTACTGCACAGCCCGAAAGCATTACAGTAGACGAAGGCAACATCATCGAAACCTTAACCGTTTCAGCTGAAAGCGATGGCGAGCTTACATACCAGTGGTACAAGTGTAAGGATGAAAACAAATCAGGCGCTGTAAAGGTTGCAGGCGCAAATACTGCAACACTTAACATTCCTGAAGAGCTTGAAAACGGTCAGCATTACTTCTTTGTAAAGATTATTGTTGACGGAGCAGCCGCAAGCGAATCCGAAGCAGCAGTTGTAACTGTTGCCTAAATTAAAGGCTTACGGGGTGGGCAACCGCCCCGTAGGTGAAAAGGGAAGGTAACTTAAATGAAGCTACAGCCTAATGAAATTTTTATAGAATACGAAAAGGGCGTGCAGCATAAGTCATCACTTGGCAGGCATGGTCTTTTTGAGCAAAACAAAATTAACGAACGCTTTTTTATTGGCGACCAATGGCACGGCGCAAAGTGCGGCAATGACCGTCCGCTTGTGAGATATAACGTTATTAAACGCATTGGTGACTATAAGATGTCGCAAATACTTAATAGCCCCATAGCAGTTAATTTTTCGGTTGAAGGTGTGCCAAGGCTTAACGAAAGTGAGCCTATAACCGCGCTTCCAAGCGGAAAAATAAGCGATATGGAGGTTAATTCACTCAACGACGCTTTTGGTAAATATTTTGACGTAACCGCCGAACGATTAGATTTTGAAAGTATTCAGGAAAAGCTTTTGCGTAATGCATATATTACGGGTAGCGGTGTGCTTTATACCTATTGGAATCCTAATTTGAAAACAGGTCTTTTTGCTGATGATAAAAAGACGAGCGAAATAAAGGGGGATATCAGCTGTGAGGTATTGGATATTGACGACATTTATTTCGGGGATGAATATATTGAGGATATACAGTCCCAGCCGTATATTATTATTTCGTCAAACGTGCCTTTAAGCGATGCTTTAAAAGAAGCTAGAATTAACGGCGCAAATATTGAGGCGCTTCGAAATATTGAAAACTCTGCAACCGACGGAAAGGTTTTAACTTTAACCAAGCTTTTTAAGGAATATAAAAATGATGGCAGTCATACAATAAAAGGTGTGAAGGTATGCGAAAACGCGATTATCAAACCCGAATTTGATACATACCTGCGACTTTATCCATTATCGCTTTTTAAGTGGGAAAGAAAAAACAATTCGCCGTACGGTGAAAGTGAAATCACGTACCTAATCCCCAACCAAATTGCCATAAACCGAATGATAACCGCAAACGTGTGGTCGGCAATGACAACAGGTATGCCGATAATGCTTGTAAACGGTGATACCGTAACTCAAAAAATTACAAACGAGCCGGGACAAATTATTAAGGTTTACGGTAGTAATGAGGATGTTACAGGCGCAGTTAAATATTTAACACCGCCGGTTTTCAGTCAGGAATATGAATCTTCAATTAAAGCTTTGGTTGAAAACACCTTAACGCAAAGCGGCGCTAACGAGGTTGCGCTTGGTGACCACAGGGCAGATAATAATTCGGCATTACGCACAATGCGTGAGGCCAGTCTTATGCCGCTTATAATTACTAAAAACCGCTTTTATGCTTTTGTGGAGGACACCGCACGCATTTGGGCTGATTTTTGGATAACAAAGTACGAAAAGCGTGCGCTGAAAATCAATGAAGCGGCAAGCTCACGTTATATGCCTTTTGATGCAAGAAGATATAAAGACCTAATTTTCACTGCAAAGGTTGAAGTAAGTGCTGGTGCGCTTTACGGTGACGGCGAAAGACTTGAAACGCTGCTTAATTTGTTTGAAAAGGGCGTTGTTGATAAAAAACAGCTTATCGAGCGCTTGCCCGACGGGGTAATAACCGATAAAAAACAACTGCTTAACGAAATTATTACAAGGGGTGACGCTGATGAAGGGCTATGAGGTTTACAAAAAGGTTTTAAATCTTTTAGGTTATATGAATAATGACGACAGCATAACTGCAGACAGCGCACTTTATAAGAGCGCACTTTATGCTATAAATCAAATTTTGCTTGATTTAAAGCAAAACGAAATTGAAAGTATGAATGATGCAATAAACATTCCAAAGCCAAGCATAGAAGCATTAGTGTACGGTGCGGCAATGATACTTTCGCTTATTGGCGGCGACGGTGAAAGAAACCGCATTTTCACCGAGCTTTATAATGCTAAGAGAAGCACCGCTTTAAATGAGGTTAACACAGTTTTGGACGTAATGCCTAACGTTGACGGGGGAGCGATTTGATTTGAAATATAACCATATAACTCCGCAACAGCTTAAATGCTTTAAGCTTCCCACACTTAACGGCGGAACCGACACAACCGGACAAGATTTAAATTGTATTTTAAAAAGCCAAAATCTTTGGTTTAAGGACGGCCGCTTAAAAACACGCCCCGGTATTTTTACAAGCAGTAAAAACGCACGCACTATTACAAAAAACAGCTTTTATGATGAGTTTGATTATCAGCTTCACGACGTTACGGTAAATTACCTTGAAACCGATTATAAAATTGCAACTGTTGGGGTAAACAGCGACAATTTTATGTATACCCTTTATATTTATCTTGTGGCAAGTGAGTATAACGTTATGTCGGTTGGAAGTATGCAGTTTTTACGTATTTCGTCTGATAACTATAAAATTCCTGAAAATATTACCTTTTATACGGGTAAGTCGCAAAATGGCGGCGGGGTTTTTGCCCTTATAAGCCTTAGGAATGAGGAAAACTATTCTGAAAAAAGCTACAATTTTTATGAAATAAATTCCGCCTTTAACCAGTGGGAGCGTGTGTATGATTTTTACGTACCGACGGTGCTTATAAACGGGCGAGGCAATAATTACGATATAGCTTATGCCGAAGGGCTGGTTGATTATCAAAGTCCCAAAACGATAGAATCGCAAAATCTTTTAAACGGCAGGTTTTACGCTTATTATACGTCTGACGGGCGTTCAAATATGTTCAGGCTTCCCGTATCGGATTTATCGTATGACAGTGTTGTTTGCCGTATAAATTATACTGAATCCCTTTATTGCGAATGGGTGATAAGCGGTCAGTCTGTGGTTGATACTCAAAGCTTTATGGGCAGTGATATTATGCTTGAGGTTGACCGTGAAAAAGGTACGCTTTCGTTTAAAAAGGTGGGCGAGGCTTATGCCATACCTATAATGCCGACCTACAACGAAAACAACATTAAAATTACCGCCACAAAGGAAACGGTCGACGGCTTTGCGCAGGTTGTAGATTCCTCCTGTTCGCTTTCGGCTGATGGCCGCATATATTTAAGCGGTGGCAAAAACGGTAATGTTTTAATGCTCGCCAAAGCTGAAAATCCACTTTATTTTCCGCAAAAATCCACAACCGATATTGGCGGTATGGAGCCTGTAACAGCGCTTTCAATACAAAACAAAAAGATAATTGCTCTTAAAAAATGCGAAAGCTATTTTGTGACGCTTCGTAAGGGTGACCGCATTAATGAAATCGGTCTTCTTGCCGATAATGATACGCTTTTCAAATCGGCTGACACACTCGCGCCTGAGCTTATTTCGAAAACTGTCGGATGCCAATATAAAAACACAGTGTGTAAAATAGGGGATAAAACCGTGTGGCTCGGACAGGACTGTGAGGTTTATATGCTTGACAGCATTGGCTTTGACGGTGTAAGAAAGCTTTCTTGCAATTTAAAGCTTAAAAGTTCATACGAGTATATGGATTCCTTTGCTGTAAGTGACGGTACTTATTATATTTTGATTGCTAAAAATCAAGCTTTTGCTTGTGAGCTTACAGATTTCAAAAAGCCAAAATGGTATTTATGGGAGTTTGGCAAGAGTGATATGGTATGCGGTGGCTTCTACCGTAATGGTAAGCTGTGGTTTTTGTGTAATGCAAAAAACAGCGGTATTTTTTATATTGCTCCTTTTTCGGGCTCAAGCGACGTTGAAATGTTTTATAACGAAGACGGTGAAATTGAAGCTATACCTGTAAAAATCGAAGGCTTTTTTGAAACGCCATATTATGCTATTTCGGGTATGAATCAAAGGAATATGGTTGAAAGTGTTTATATTGCCGTATCTGGTAAGGGCAGGATAGAAATTAAGGTTAACGATATATCATTAGCTTTGGTTGATTTGCGTTTTTCTACCGACGATTATGACAAGGGCGAATATAAAACCGTAATGCTTCGGCCGCATCTTTACGACACTGAACGAGTTAAGCTTTACATTTGGTCCGATTGCGAATTTGCCGTTGGGGATATTGAAATTTTTTATCGAAAAATGGGTTGATTTTATGAAAAAGGTCTTGGCGGTTTTTATAATGCTTTTGCTTCTTTCGGGGTGCGGTGTTGAAACCGAAAAGCCGTCACAAAAGCATAGTGGCGTATGGCTTTCCTACAGCGAAGTAAGTGCAATGCTCGACGGCGATTTCAAAACGGAATTTAGGTCGCTTTTAAAAAACTGCCAAGATTTTAAAATCAATAATTTGTATATTCACGTCAGAGCTTTTGGTGATTCGCTTTATAAATCAAGCCTTTTTCCGCAAAACGAAAAAGCGCTAAAATATGATTTTGATATTTTGGAATATGTGATTGATGCTTGTCACCAAAAGGGTATTTTGGTACACGCTTGGATAAACCCTTACAGAATTTCTACCACCACCCAAAATATTGAGGAAATTAGCTCCGAAAGCCCCGCTTATTTATGGCTTCATGACCAAGATGCACAAAACGACAAAAACGTTTGCGTTTCTAATGGTGTTTATTTAAATCCGTCTGAAAGCGAGGTCCAACAGCTTATAATAAATGGGGTTAGGGAAATTGTTAGCAATTATAACGTTGATGGTATTCATTATGACGATTATTTTTATCCCACACAAAGCGAGGAGTTTGACAAGGCTTCATATGTGGCGTATACAAATGAAAATACTTTTCCGCTCGAATTGGCTTCTTGGAGAAGGCTGAACGTTGATTTGCTTTTAAGCGGTACATATAATGCAATAAAGCATATAAAGCGTGACGTAATTTTTTCGGTTAGCCCTGCAGCGTCGGTCGAAAACAATTTTCAAAGCCTTTATGCCGACGTCAGAACATGGGTAGACAACGGCTTTGTTGATGCAATAATACCACAGCTTTATTTTGGGTTTGATTATCCCGACGATAGCTTTAAGTTTGAAACACTTTTAACGCTTTGGCAAGATGTTTGTGCCCTTAACCCAGACGTTAAATTGTATATCGGTCTTGCATTTTATAAATCTAAGCCGACCCTTTCGGCCGATATACCTGAATGGCAACAAAACGGGGACATAATAAAGCGTCAGGTAGAACTGCTTGACGGTAACGAAAACGCCGACGGATATGTATATTTTTCATACTCTTCGCTTACAAGCGGTGAAGCTGAATTTAAAACACAGCGTGAAAGCTTAACGGATTATTTAAAAAAGAGGGATTAAAATGGACAGTACGGTAATTGTTGCGCTAATCTCCTTTGGGGGAACGCTGCTTGGCACGGCAGGCGGTATTGTGGCTTCGGCAAAGCTTACCGATTACCGTTTAACACAGCTTGAAAAAAAGCTTGAAGCGGTTTCGGCGGTGGCGGCAAAATTGCCTGTAATGGAAGAAAAGCAAAAAAATGCCGATAGAAGAATTTCAAAGCTTGAGCGTGACCACAGCCGTGCGCAGTTTGTAAATATGAATTAAAACGGTGTATAATATTAATTAAATCAACATACTTACATCAATTGGCGACACAAATTACTCATTTGTGTCGCTTTTTGGTTTTTAGATTAAATTTTTATTGACTTTTGGTGTGAATTTGGGTATAATTCTAAACTGTAAGGTTATGTATAAAGGGAAATCTGCTTACATAACGAAAAAGTTCAGTTAAGGAGGGTTTAAGTTGAAAAGAACATATCAACCGAAGAAGCTTCATCGTAAGAAAGAGCACGGTTTCTTAAAGAGAATGGCAACTGCAAACGGCCGTAAGGTTTTAGCACGCCGTAGAGCAAAGGGAAGAAAGAAATTGACATACTAAAAGCCACTTACATGTGGCTTTTCCTTTTATTATGAGAATAATTAAATTAAAGGAAAATCGTGATTTTCGTCGGGCCTATAACCGTGGCAAAGCGTATGTCACACCCTTTGCGGTGGTTTATGTAAATAAAAATCGCACAGGGGATATAAGGCTTGGCATTACTGCCGGTAAAAAAATCGGCAAGGCTGTACAGCGCAACCGTGCAAAGCGTGTAATCACAGCCGCATTCCGTTCCGTTATGCCTAAAATTCGGGACGGGTTGGATTTTGTAATAGTTGCAAGAACCAGAATTTTGAATGTAAAAAGCACCGAACTTGCGTTAATTTTTGAAAAAACACTTAAAACTGCGGGTGCTTTAAAAAACGAAAATGAAGAAAATACTAATATTTCTCGTTAGGTTTTACCAAAAAAACATTTCACCGCTAAAGGTTTCGTGCTGCCGTTTCACACCTACCTGCTCTCAATACGCAATTGAGGCTATCACTACTCATGGCGCACTAAAGGGGACAGCCCTTTCCTGTTGGCGAATTTTAAGATGCAATCCTTTTTGCAAGGGCGGTTATGACCCCGTTCCACCTAAAAAGGAAAAGAAACTTTAATTTTAAAAATAACCATTTTTGAATGGATGGTGCATAAATGCAAGCTTTATTTAACATTATTAACATTCCGTTTGCTTATGTTTTACGCTTTATTTCTGACATTTGCGGCGGTAATTTTGCAGCAGCGGTGTTTATTTTCACCGTTTTCATTAACTTAATTTTTATTCCGCTTACAATTAAAAGCCAAAAATCATCAGTACAGCAAATGCGCATTAAGCCTAAGCTTGATGCTTTAAAGGAAAAATGTGGTGACGATAAGCAAAAATATAGCATGGAAATGCAGGAGCTTTACCAAAAAGAAGGCGTTTCTATGGGTGGCGGCTGTCTTCCTATGATTTTCCGTCTTATTGTTATGATGAGCATTTATTGGCTTATTATGGCTCCGCTTACTTATCTTATGGATGTTGATGCTAACACCATTAAGGAAGCGGCAGCAGCTCTTAAGGAATTAGGCATAAATGTTGTTGAAGGCAGAAGCGAACTTCAAATTATCGGTGCGGTTAATCAAGGCAAAATTGCTTTTCCTGAAATTGCCGAAGCCATTAAGGAAATTGATTTTAATTTCTTTGGCATTGACCTTACTGCAACACCTAAATTTTCTATCAACATTTTTGCGGATTTTAACCGTACCTGGATTATGCCTTTATTGGCATTTGCCGCACAAATGCTTTCAAGCGTTATGTCATCCATAATGCAAAAGAAGCAAAACCCCGAAGCCCCCAGTATGATGGGTATGATGCTCACCATGCCGTTAATGTCACTCTTTATCGGCTTTGGTTTCCCTTGCGGTGTAACATTCTATTGGGCATGCTCATCCCTCATCGGCGGTATTATCCAAATTTTAGTTCAACAATTCTATGGCCCTCACAAGCTTTTGTCTAAAGAACGTGTTAAGGAACTTGCAAAGCAGTGCGATTTTGAAACCACACAAATTAACAAGTTTGGCACAATAGACGAATAAGAGGAGTTTTTTAAGGAGGAAGTCCCTTGATTAAAGAGGCAATAGGCTTAGGTCTTACTATAGACGAAGCCAAAGAAGATGCTATTTACAGACTTGGTATGCCCGAAGACAGCGACATACAGTTTGAAGTTATTACATTTCCTAAAAAGAAGACCTTAGGTCTTTTCGGCGGCTGTAAGGCTGAGGTTAAGGCATTTATTGAATTACCTGACGAAAAGCCTAAGAAAAAGGATAAAAAAGCAAACAAGCCTATCGATAAGAAGGCTGAACCAAAAAAGGCGGAGACTAAAAAAGCTGAACCCAAAAGAGATGAAAAGAAAAATGATACCTCTAAGGAATACGGCCCAGCAGTTGATGTAAGTGAATTACCTGCTGACAGCCGTCCCGCAAAGGCTATTGAATTTTTAAAGCCAATTCTCAAAAACCTTGGTTGTGAAAACGTAAGCTTTAAGGTGTCTGAACGTGAAAATGCAGCACTTATCGAGCTTGAGGGTGACGGTCTTGGTGCTATTATCGGTCACCGCGGTGAGACACTTGATGCACTGCAGTTTTTGGCAGGGCTTGCTTCCAATAACGGTGGCGGTTATTATAAGGTTTCACTTAACATTGGTAACTACCGTGAAAAGCGTGAGGATACTTTAATTGCACTCGCAAACCGTATTGCCGGACAGGTTTTAAAGACGGGAAAATGCCGTACTTTAGAGCCTATGAATCCTTACGAGCGTCGCATAATTCACACTGCCGTTCAGTCAATTGAAGGCGTTACAAGCGCATCCTTTGGCGAGGGTATTAACCGTCGTGTTGTTATCGGTAAAGAAGGCACCGAATTAAAGCCTTTAAGAAGTGACCGTGCACACGGCAGAAGAGATGACCGCCGCAGAGGTGGTCGTCGTCCCAGCAATAAAGTTGAGGTTGCACCTAATCGTGAGCCTAAAAAGGATAGCGATATTCCGCTTTACGGCAAAATTAATTAGCCTTGAAAACACAGCAGTTTTTCTGCTGTGTTTTTTGTATTTTTTTATTACAATTTTGTCAATAATTAATTAAAAATTGACAGTCGGGGTAAAATAGTATATAATATTCTTGTTTTAATGTGCACTTTTGAAAAAAGTGGACATTTTACGGCAAAAAATGGGATAGGAGGGACTTGAATGGAAAAATTTGTGATTTCCGGCGGTAACCGTCTTTGCGGTGAAGTTCGGATAAGCGGCGCCAAAAATGCCGCAGTCGCAATTCTCCCCGCAGTTTTACTTGCAGACAGTCCTTCAATAATTGAAAACATTCCTAACATTTCTGACGTTACAAACATTTTGCATGTTTTGTCAGCGCTTGGCGCAAAGGTTAGGCTTATAAATAAATCTACAGTTGAAATTGACCCCACTAATGTTAATTCCTTCGTTGTTTCACAGCAAATGGCGGAGGGTATGCGTGCTTCAAGTTATTTTTTGGGTGCGCTTTTAGGCCGCATGAAAAAGGCTCGTGTCGCACCTCCGGGTGGATGCAACTTTGGTGTTCGCCCTATTGACCAGCATATTAAAGGCTTTGAAATGCTTGGCGCAAAGGTTTCGTTTGAAAAGGGTATGGTTGATGCCAGAGCAACTGAACTTCGTGGTAGCAGCGTTTATCTTGATGTTGTGTCGGTTGGCGCCACAATTAACATTATGCTTGCGGCAGTAAAGGCAACAGGTCTTACAATTATTGAAAATGCCGCACGTGAACCTCACATTGTTGACTTGGCAAACTATTTAAACTCTATGGGCGCAAATATTATGGGTGCCGGCACCAGTGTTATTAAAATTCGTGGTGTTGAAAGTCTTTACGGTACTACTTATAGCATTATTCCCGACCAAATTGAAGCCGGCACATATATGGCGGCCGCTGTTGCAACACAGGGTGACGTGCTTATAAATAACGTTACACCTAAGCACCTTGAATCTATAATTGCAAAGCTGCGTGAAACCGGTGCTGTTATTACCGAATATGACGAAGCTGTTCGTGTAACTATGGACCGCCGTCCAAGAAAATGTAATGTAAAAACAATGCCTCATCCGGGCTTCCCAACCGATATGCAGCCTCAAATGGCAACGGTTCTCACCATTGCCGAGGGTACAAGCATTGTAACCGAAGGCGTGTGGGATAACCGCTTTAGGTATCTTGACCAGCTAACCCTTATGGGTGCTGACGTTCAGGTTGACGGTAAAACCGCCGTTATTACAGGTGTTAACAGTCTTTCGGCCGCACCTGTTAAGGCAGTTGATTTGCGCGCAGGTGCTGCTATGCTTATTGCAGGTCTTGTGGCTGACGGTGAAACCGTTATTGAAGAAATCGAACGCATTGACCGTGGCTATGAGGATGTTGTAGAAAAATTTACAAAGCTCGGTGCCGATATTAAGCGTGTTTATTCACCTGACGGTATTGAAATTTTAAAACAAGCGTAAGAAACACAGGTCAACCACGGTTGACCTGTTTGTTTATGATAATTTTAGGTGGTGATTTTTTGTCAAGAATTTGTCCGCTTTTTAGCAGTTCAAGTGGCAACTGTACATACATTGGTACACAGCAAGGCGGTATTTTGGTGGATGCGGGCGCTTCCTTTAAGGGTATTTGCGAGGCTCTTTTGCGTGCGGGCGGCAGTATTGATGAAATCACTGCAGTGTTCATTACACACGAGCACGATGACCACATAGAAGGCCTTAAAACTCTTTTGAATAAAACAAATATAGCCCTTTTTGCAAGTGAAACAACACTTGAAACTTTGAGAGGGTTTGATAAAATTCCCGCAAAAACAAAGCTATTTTCAATGGATGATAATAAAATTGAAATTGGCGGTATTATTGTGGAACGCTTTGCCACCAGTCACGACTGTGACGGCTCAAGCGGATATAGCTTTGTTTTGCCCGATAAAAAGCGGGTTGCCGTTTGTACTGACAGTGGTATCGTTACTGATAGTATGCGAAAATCACTTAAAGGCAATGACCTTGTATTGCTTGAATCAAATCACGATATTGAAATGCTAAAGCGTGGACCTTATCCGCCGCACCTTAAAATGCGCATTTTGTCTGACAAGGGGCATCTTTCCAATAACGCTTGTGCATGTGAATTGAATGCTCTTGTAAGCACGGGTACAACAAGGGTTATTTTAGGGCACTTAAGTCAGCATAATAACACACCAATGCTTGCAAAGGCCACTGCTGAAGCGGCCTTAATGGTAAACGGTGCGCAAAATGGCAGAGATTATATTTTATCGGTCGCTCGACCGCAAAATAATGGGGTGACGGTTATATGATAAAGGTCACACTTATAGCTCTTGGAAAACTTAAGGAAAAATACTTGCGCGAGGCTGTTTTGGAATATGAAAAGCGTCTTTCACGCTATTGCGATTTGGAAATAATTGAGCTTGAACCCGTAAAGCTGCCTGATAACCCGTCAAAAGCACAGGTTGATGCCGCACTTTTAAAGGAAGCAGAGCTTATTTTTAAAAAGCTTCCCAAAAACGCTGAGCTTTACACCCTTTGTGTTGAGGGCAAGCAGCTTTCAAGTGAGGATTTTGCCGAAAAAATTTATGACATTTCAAGTCAGGGCAGGGGAATTGCTTTTGTAATTGGCAGTTCATACGGTCTTAGTGAAAGCGTGAAGACACTTTCAAAAACAAGGCTATCCCTTTCAAAAATGACCTTTCCGCATCAGCTTTTCCGTGTTATGCTGCTCGAACAGGTGTATCGTGCATTTAAAATAAACGAGGGCTCAACATATCATAAATAAATATATATATTATATAATAAAAAATGCTTGACCTTTTAGGTGTAGTGTGGTATAATAGCACTACCTCTGAAAGGTTCTTTTTTTTTGCAATAAGAACCGGTTTTTAAAGGCTTTCAACATATCGCAGTGTGCTTTTCGCAAACCGCTAAATGTGGTGTGTGGTGCGATTAATTGACAGTCTTAACCGAGGGAGGCGTTTACTTTTACAAGAGTAAAAGCAAAAAATATTTCCGTAAAGCGGGAGGTGCCGTTATGAGAGTTAAAATCACACTTGCTTGCACAGAGTGCAAACAACGCAACTACAACACAATGAAAAACAAGAAGAACGACCCCGACAGACTTGAAATGAACAAGTACTGCAGGTTCTGCAAAAAGCACACCCTTCACAAGGAAACAAAGTAGGAGGCAGCTTAATGAAAATATTAAATAAAATTTCTCAAATTGCCGCCGTTGTTTTCGGTCTAGGTGCGCTTGTGTTGTTTTTCCTTCCTTTCCTTGATGTTTATTCAGGTGGTAAGTTAGCAGGCTCTTACATCGCAGCTCAGTGGGCATTTGGTTCTAAGGTTGAATTTTTGGGTGAAAGCGTTGGCTTAGCATATTCTGCTAAGGTTTTGTTTACCTTTATTCTTACCGCATTTGCTGCTGTATTAAACGGTGTGGGCTTGTTTGTTAACAAAAAGGGGATTCGCTACACGGTTTCAGCTGTAAGTCTTTTCACTGCCATTTACACATTGGTATGTATGACTGCATTTGAACCCAGAGGATTTGTTGATGTTCGTCCCATTGCTCCTGTTTCAAGTGTTCATTACACCTTGTTTGCAATTATTATGGTTGTTGCAATGTTCTTATTTGCAGCATTTGCAATTGCTCACTTGTTTGTTGATGATTACATTGAAGCAAAGGCAACTAATGGAAAAACAATCGCGCAGCGTGTTGTTCTTTTCTTCAGAGATTATAAGAGCGAAATTAAAAAGATCGTTTGGCCAAGCTTTAAAGATGTTGTTAAAAATACAGGCATAGTTTTAATTATGTGCGCAGTTGTAGGTGCACTTATCTGGCTTGTTGACTTTGGTTTGGGTAAGCTTATCGAATTAATTTTAAGTCTTTAAATCCTTGGAGGTAAATCATGTCTGAAATACAAGAAGCAAGATGGTATGTAGTGCATACCTATTCAGGATATGAAAACAAGGTAGCTACCGACTTGGCAACTATGGTTGAAAGTCGTGGAATGCAGGATTTAATACAGGATATTAAAATCCCTATGGAAACCGTAACCGAAATTAAGGAAGATAAGGTTCGTGAAGTTGAACGTAAAATTTTCCCGGGTTATGTGTTAATTAAAATGATCGTAACCGACGACAGCTGGTATGTTGTAAGAAACATTCGTGGTTGTACAGGCTTTGTGGGTCCGGCTTCTAAGCCCGTTCCCCTAACCGATGAAGAGGTTGCAGCCCTTGGCGTAGAAAAGCACAGCGTTGAGGTTGGCTATAAGGACGGCGATATTGTTAAAATTATCAGCGGTCCGCTTGAAGGATACACCGGTACTGTTAAAACGGTTGATACCGAAAACAACAGTGTTTGCGTTGTTCTTTCAATGTTTGGTAGAGAAACTCCGGTTGAATTAGAACTTGACCAAATTTCTCTTGAAAATTAATCAGTTAATACGCAGAAATGCTTATTAAACCCCGACACGAAGCGTGTCACGGTGGGAGGGACGGAATATGACCGCCCCGCCAGGTATCAGACTATAAGATACTGTTACCACGAATTATGGAGGTGCAAATAAAAATGGCTCAAAAAATTACAGGCTACATTAAGTTACAAATCCCTGCAGGTAAGGCAACACCAGCTCCCCCTGTAGGCCCGGCTCTCGGTCAGCATGGTGTTAACATCATGGCTTTCACCAAGGAGTTTAACGAAAGAACTAAGAACGACGTTGGTCTTATCATTCCTGTTGTAATTACAGTTTACGCTGACCGTTCTTTCAGCTTCATCACAAAAACTCCCCCTGCAGCTGTTCTTATTAAGAAGGCTTGCGGCATTGAAAGCGCATCCGGCACACCTAACAAAAATAAGGTTGCTAAAATCACAAGAGAGCAAGTACAAAAAATCGCTGAAACCAAAATGCCCGACTTAAACGCTGCTTCTATCGAATCTGCTATG
Source organism: Clostridia bacterium (assembly GCA_017622555.1). Lineage (GTDB taxonomy): Bacteria > Bacillota > Clostridia > Oscillospirales > Acutalibacteraceae > UBA737. The sequence continues at coordinate 2,339 of JAGAQV010000006.1, read as the reverse complement.
AGCATGATCGCTGGTACAGCACGCAGCATGGGTATTGAGGTTGTAGATTAATTCTCTCTCGTGGGAGGAAAATTCCGATTAACCACTTGGAGGTAAAAAATGAAACACGGTAAAAAATATAGTGAAAGCGCAAAGCTTATTGAAACCGGTAAGCTTTACGATGTTAACGAAGCTGCAGAATTGGTTGTAAAGACCGCTACTGCAAAATTTGATGAAACGGTTGAAATTCACGTTCGTTTGGGTGTTGACTCTCGTCACGCTGACCAGCAGGTTCGTGGCGCTGTTGTTCTTCCCAACGGCACAGGTAAAACTGTAAGAGCCTTGGTTATCGCTAAGGGTGACAAGGCAGCAGCTGCTGAAGCTGCAGGTGCTGACTATGTTGGTGCTGAAGAAATGATCGCTAAGATCCAGAACGAAAACTGGCTCGACTTCGACGTAGTAATTGCTACACCTGATATGATGGGTCTTGTTGGTCGTCTTGGTAAGGTTTTAGGCCCCCGTGGCTTAATGCCCAGCCCCAAGGCAGGTACTGTTACTCCTGACGTTGCTAAGGCTGTTGCTGAAGCAAAGGCAGGTAAGATTGAATACCGTCTTGACAAAACCAACATTATTCACTGCCCCATCGGCAAGGTTTCCTTTGGTGCTGAAAAGATTCAGGAAAACTTTGACGCTCTTATGGGTGCAATCATTAAGGCTAAGCCTGCTGCTACAAAGGGTCAATATGTTAAGTCTTGCGTTCTCGCAACTACCATGGGCCCCGGCGTGAAGCTTAACGTTGCTAAGTTTGGCAACTAATTAAATAGAAGGAAAATGGGTATTCTCAAGTTATACTTGCGAATACCCACTTTTTGTATCAGAGGAATTTTATGAATAAGAAAAGAACGTATATTTTAAGTGTGATGACGCTTTTGTGGACTGGCTTTATTTTTTCAATGTCATTAAAGGTTGGGGAAGAATCCGGTCAGTTAAGCGGTGGGATACTTAATATTATACTTGACATAATTTCGCCCTTGTGGGAAAATATATTTGGCCCAATAACCGCTGAAGGAATTGAGTTCTTTCATCATTTAATAAGAAAAGCGGCGCATTTCACCGAATTTTTAATACTTGGTGTATTAACATATTTGCTCAGCTTAAATTTTGAAAAGTTAAAGTTTAAATGGCTTACCGCATTAGGTTACGGCACACTTATTGCATCGCTTGATGAAACTCTGCAGCTTTTTGTAGAGGGCAGGGCAGGCGCAGTATTTGACGTATGTATTGATTTTTGCGGTGCGTTTACGGGTATAATGCTTGTGGCTTTATTTATAAAAATCAGAGGTAACTTTTATGGAAAAGGTAATCGAAAGCTTAAAGAAAAATAATATTAACGTTATAACCTGCACAACTAAAGAAGAAATACCTGCAATTGTTGAAGGTATGCTTTTTGAGGGCGCTAAAATCGCGGCAGGCGGTTCTACATCTATCAAGGAGTGCGGTGTATGGGACGTTATAAATAAGCCCTGCTATCAGTTTTTTGACCGCAATAAAGAGGGTATAACCGAAGAGGAAAGACAAAATGTTTTTAAAGAGGTTATCGGCTGTGATTTTTATTTCTGCTCGGCTAATGCTGTCACCGAAAACGGAGAGCTTTTAAACGTTGACGGCTTTTCAAACCGCATTTCCGCAATTGCCTTTGGACCTAAAAAGGTTATAATGGTTGTCGGCAAAAACAAAATTGTAAAGGATTTGAATGATGCCTTTTTGCGTGTTAAAAAGGTGGCTGCGCCTAAAAACTGTGTGCGTCTTGGTATTGAAAACCCTTGCGCAAAGCTTGGGCATTGTATATCCCTTTTGAATAACGATAATCCCGCATTTACCGACGGTTGCCGCAGCCCAAGGCGTATTTGTGTAAATTACCTTGTAAGCGGTCCGCAACGCCCCGAAAAGCGCTTAACCGTTATTTTATGTGATGAGGATTTGGGGTATTAAATTAGTATTTTAAATTATAGTTTATCGCTGTGCGATTAAATAATAAATAATAAAGAAGAAAGAATAAAATTGGTGTTTCGCGAAGCGAAACGATATATATAACGCCGTGCGTTGCACGGCACATTTTTTATTATTTATTATTTCTTCTTTTTTCTTTATTCTTTAGGGCTTCAGCCCGCTAAACCCCAAATTTATCAATTAAACCCAAAACAAAAAACTCCCACACTGAAGGCAGGTTGTCATAAGGATGTCTTAATAAATCCAATGAAATCAGCCGATTGACGAGTGCTTACGAGAAAACCGCTTATGAGTTTTTGAAATTCATAAGCGGTTTTTCGTATTTAGTTTAAGATAGACGGCGGCAGGGA
>JAGAQV010000005.1 GCA_017622555.1 Clostridia bacterium | reverse complement strand
TGATGAAAGAAAGCATGTGGGAATCCGTAATATTCGTGGAAGATTAAAAGCAATGGTAAACGGAACCCTTGAAATCGAAAGCCGTGTCGGTATCGGTACTACAGTTTTAATCAAAATCCCCAAGGAGGTGGCACAATGATTGCGATAGCAGTTGATGATGAAAAATTGATGCTTGGTGCTTTGGTAGCAGCAATCAAGGCATCGTCCGATATCTCTGAAGTTTCTCAGTTCTCCAACTGTGATGAAGCCCTTGACTATGTAAAAGAAAATGCGATTGACATTGCTTTTCTGGATATCAATATGCGTGGTATGGGCGGACTTGCTCTTGCTGAGAAAATCATCGAAGCTTGTCCGGACTGCAAAATCGTATTTTGCACCGGTTATGAGGAATACGCAATTCCAGCATTCAAGCTTCATGCCTCCGGATATTTGATGAAACCCGTGTCTGCTAAAGACGTGCAGGTGGAGATTGATAACATTAAAGGTATTCGCCAAAGTCAAAAGCCGCTTACCGTAAAGTGCTTTGGCACTTTTGAGGTCTATGCAAAAGGTGAAAAGCTAACCTTTAAGCGTTCAAAAACCAAAGAGTTGTTTGCCTTTTTGGTGGATCGAAACGGTGCGGGCGTTACAGTTGCGGAAATCGGGGTTGCACTTTGGGAAAATGATGAAGATCAAAAGAACCAAAATTATATCCACCAACTGTTTCGTGATTTACGCCAGTCCCTTGAAGCGGTAGGTGTAGAAGAGATTTTTGAGAGGAACAATTATTACTACTCCTTAAATCCCGAAAAATTAGATTGCGACTATTACACATACTTAAAAACCGGAAAACCCGAATTCCATGGCGAGTATATGTCCCAATATAGTTGGGCAGAGGAAACCTGCGGATTACTTTGGAAAAAACGAACTTAATAACAAACTCAGGAAAAGCCGTCATTTCGACGGCTTTTTTTGTTGGTTTGTAAGAGGTTTGTCATACCCTAAATTATATAATAATGTAGTTAAAGTGGGATTGTTATATCTATCTGCTTGCCGCTGAGTTGTTCGTTGACGTTCTTTTTATGATGGCGTTGGCTAACAGCTCACAGAAAAATACATTCTAAGGAGGGAAAGAAATGAAAAAGGTATTGTATTTTATTCTGCTTGCCGCTGAGTTGTTCGTTGATGTTCTTTTTATGATGGCGTTGGCTAACAGCTCGCTGTATATTCCCATAGTAATAGCCGTTGTTGCTACATTGGCTATGCTGATCTGGCTGATTATTTTATTTGCCAAAGCTGAAGACAAAAAGGCAAAGCGAAAGTTCATGCTTGGAATTGCTTTGTCTATGCTGATCCCACTAATAGTTTTTGTTATTACGTTTGTTGTTGTAGCCGTCTTGTTTGTTATAGGATTTTCCAATTAAGATCATAAGTAAAAAGGAGAATATATTGTGAAGAAATTATTCTGTATTTTTGCTCTTATTCTTTTGCTTTCCACTTGTCTTACAAGCTGCGGGGTTGAACCTGCACCTAAGATCAAAGAGGGAAGATTCAATTTCTCGGTCACCTACGAGGAGTGGGGAGAGGCTAAGGCCGTATCCGGTGTTTTCGTATGTGAATATGCGGGACGTTCCTTCACTCTTGAGGGGGGAGACTTCACAAGAGAATGGGAGGGTTCCGTCGAGGGTGTTGAGAAATTACACGACACCTTTTATGCCACGGTACGTGTAGGCGAGACCAATGACGGTGGCGAGATCTTATTAGACCTCGGAGTTTTTGCAGCTTACTTCATGGGCGAGCCCGGCTTTGCTGATTCGGTAATTGAGCCCAGCTTGTACATCGTACATTCTACCGACGATAATCTTTCCTCTGAATCCTCAGGTACTCCCGAAGAGATAGAAGAGCTTTACGGACTCAAGATCATCGAATATCATTACGATGCACCTGTCGAAAACTCCTTTGGCAAATAATGAGTATAGGCTTTTGTTTAATATTTTAGAACGGAGATTTAAAAATGAAAAAAATATTTGTTGCAATAATTGCTTTTTTGCTGCTCTCGATCGGCTTGACAAGCTGCGGATCTGGTGTGCCGCGTCCCGAAGTTAAGGAAGGAAGATTTAATATTACCGTAATAAACCACCACGAAGGGCTAAGAAAACCTATAATACAGTTGCCGAGCGCATAAGCAACATTAAACGCAAGGCTTGTATAAGGACTTCTTACAAGATTTAATACTTTCATTTGATACCTTTAACCATCGGAATGAGGGCAATCAGCATAATGATACCGAGAAGTCCTACGAGTGTGCCCCAAATGATTTGCTGCCATACAAGGCACATACACATACCTACGCCAAGCACCAAAGCGGCAATGACGGCGTAAATAATACGGAACAGATTTTTACCATTCATTTTCGGCAGTTTCTTGTTCTCCATTTTGCACCAAATAAGTGCAGTAACAATGCTAAGCACGATGCCGATAGCTCCGAAAATTACACCCTCTGTGAAGGCATCCCATTCAGGTAAAAGTGCCATACACATTCCGAGCGCGAAAAGCACTCCACTTACAGTTCCTAATATTAATGCAACAAAACTACTCTTTTTCATTTTGAAATCTCCTTTCATTAAACCAACACTTGTGTTTTTATTGCATTTATAGTATAATATTTTTGCTAAAGCAAAACAATCAACAATTAAACGACAATTGTTGGAATAAAAGAAAAAGCGACCATCAGTTTGGTTAAAAATGTTGGGATAATGGAGAAATGTTATGAATGTAAAGAATAACAAACGGCGCAGAGAGTCGCAAGAGAAAATCGAACGGGCGTTTATAGAACTGCTGCAAACCCGTGAAATTAAGGACATTACCGTTTCAGATATTATTAAAATGACAGAATTAAATCGTAGCACGTTCTATGCAAACTATATTGATATATTCGATCTTGCCGATAAAACGAGAGAAAAACTGGAAAATGAGTTCAGCAATCTGTTCGCAGATTACGATTATTTTAATGAGCGTAGTGGTGCACATAAGATGTTTAAACATATCTAGGAAAATCAGATTTTCTATAAAACATATTTCAAACTGTGTTATGATGACAAACACCTTATTTCGATATATGATACAAGACGAGCGGAACAAGAACATATTGACAGTAATATCAAATATCATATTGAATTTTTCAGAAACGGTCTAAACGCTATTATAAAGTTATGGCTTGCGGGCGGATGTCAGGAATCTCCCGAAGAAATGGCAGAGGTTTTAAAACAGGAATACAGAGGCAGATAAATGTTAAAAAAGTGGCATCATAATGGTTTGTTGCAGCAAAAAAAGACTTGCTTCGGCAAGTCTTTTTTGTTTGGTGTAACTAAGTGTGCCTTGCGGCACGGTAAGTGCACCTTCGGTGCCTGAATGCATATTTTTGTTACCAGAAAGGGAGTAAATAATTTTCAATAAATTTAACCTTAAAGTAGGGAGATAACATATTGAACTGTTCGGAAGTTTGTGTTAGAATTAATTTATGAGGTGATATTTAATGAAGCATTTTTTGATTGTTGTTGATATTCAAAACGATTTTGTTGACGGTGCTTTAGGCACTAAAGAGGCAGAGAAAATAATCGTTCCTGCTTGTGAGAAAATTAAAAGCTTTGATGGTGAAATTTTTGTTACCTATGATACCCATTTTGAAGATTATTTAACCACCGCCGAGGGTAAAAAGCTTCCTGTTACACATTGTGTTAAGGGCACTGATGGTTGGCGTTTAAACCCTGAAATTGAGAAGGCACTTAACGGCAAAAGCTATACCGAAATTGAAAAACTGACCTTTGGTTCAACAAGGCTTCCCGAGCTTATTAAAAAATCGGCAGGGGAAGAGGATTTTGATATTACCCTTATTGGCCTTTGCACCGATATTTGCGTGGTTTCAAATGCTCTTATTTTAAAGGCGAATTTTTATGATAAAAATATTATTGTGGATAAAGCTTGCTGTGCGGGTGTAACGGTTGACAGTCACAACGCCGCATTAACTACAATGCAAATGTGCCAAATTGAAGTGGTGTAAAACGTGAATTATAAAAAATGGTTTTTAAAAAACGCCGAAAGTTTAAGCGGTAAAACTGTTGCGGTAACGGGCAGTACAGGTGGGCTTGGTGTGTGGCTTTGCCGCCATTTAGCTTCCCTTGGCGCAGACCTTGTTTTACTAAACAGAAGCAAAGCCAAAACTTATGAACAAATAAATGATTTGAAAAGCGATTTTCCAAATATTAAAACTGAATTTATACCTTGTGATTTAAGCGATATAAAATCGGTTAAAGCCGCGACCGATGCTTTAATTAAAAACTGCCCTGATTATTTAATACATAATGCGGGCGCTTACAGCATACCCCGTTATATTACCGACTGTGGTTTTGATAACGTTTTTATGATAAACTTTTTATCGCCTTACTATATTACCAAAACGCTTTTACCGTATCTAGAGCAAAAAAGCGGCAGGGTGGTAGCGGTTGGCAGTATTGCGCACAACTATTCTAAAACCAACCCCAAAAATATTGATTTTCGCACCGTTAAAGCGGCAAGTAAGGCTTACGGTAATGCTAAACGCCATTTAATGCTGTCGTTTTATAAGCTTTTTGAAGATGAAAATGGTGTCAGCCTTTCGGTAGTTCACCCCGGCATTACATTTACAAACATTACCGCCCATTACCCTAAGGTGATTTTTGCAATAATTAAACACCCAATGAAAATTGTTTTTATGAGGCCGAAAAAGGCCGCGCTTTGTATTTTACGGGGTCTTTTTGAAAAAACGGAATATAGCTTTTGGATAGGCCCAAGGCTTTTTGACGTATGGGGTCTTCCAAATAAGAAGAAGCTAAAAACCTTTGATAAGTTCGAGGCCGATTTGGTGTTTAAAACCGCCGAGGAATGCTATGGTAAGGTGTTGGATTTCTTGACACGGTAGCGGCATATATGTTAAACTTACAACGGATGTGATATTATTATGGATTCATTATCGGCGATAGAAAGGCTTGAAGCCTGCCCAATAATTTCGGCTGTGCACGAAAAACAGTTTAGTGATGCCTTGAACGCTCCTGTGGATATTATCTTCTTATTGGAGGGTGACGTTATAACAGTTAATGAAAAAATCGCCCTTGCGCATGAGCACGGTAAGGCGGTTTTGGTGCATATTGATTTAATGAAGGGCATTGGCAAGGATAAATGCGGTGTTGAATTTTTGGCCAAATGCGGTGCTGACGGTATAATTTCCACCCGCGCGCCTTTAATTAAAGCTGCTAAGGAAATTGGTATGCTTACCGTTCAGCGTTATTTTGCGCTTGACAGCCAAGGCCTTGAAAGCATTACCGAAATGATTAACAGCACCAGACCCGACTTTGTTGAAATTATGCCCGGCGTTATTGAAAAGGTTATCAAAAAGTTTGCAAGCTCCGAAATACCTGTAATTGCAGGTGGTCTTTTAGAAACCAAGGCTGAGGTTACGTCCGCTTTATCAAGCGGTGCGTTAGCAATTTCTACAGGCAAAAAAGAGCTTTGGTATATTTAATTTTTAATAATACATAAAAAAGTATTGCAAAACCCCGAAAATATGTTATAATACTTTTAGAGATTTAGAGTGCATTAATTCTTGGGGATTAGTGCACTCTTTTTTTGTTAAAAATTTTTTCGGAGGAATGCAAAATGGCAAAAACAAACATAGTTGACTGGAAAACAATAACCGATTTCGTAATTGACGCTTTCGTGGGTTACGGAATTCCCCGTGCAGATGCTGAAATCTGTGCTGATGTACTTTTGGAATCTGACAAGCGTGGTATTGAATCACACGGTGTAAACCGTTTTAAGCCTGTTTACCTTGACAGAATTAAGGCAGGTATTCAGCAGGCTGTTACCCAAATGGAAATTATTAAGGAAACCGAAACCACCGCTGTTATTGACGGTCATCACGGTATGGGTCAGGTTATCGGCCACAAGGCTATGAGTATGGCTATTGAAAAGGCTAAAAAGTACGGTATGGGTATGGTTGTTGTTCGCAATTCGTGCCATTACGGTATTGCAGGTTATTACACCACTATGGCTACAAAGGCAGGCTGTATCGGTATGACAGGTACAAACGCCCGTCCCTCAGTTGCGCCCACCCACGGTGTTGAAGGTATGTTCGGTACCAACCCCTTTACCATTGGTGTTCCTACCGATGAAGCATTTGACTTTAACTTTGACTGCGCTACCTCTATTACCCAAAACGGCAAGGTAGAATATTATGAAAGAATCGGTGAAGAGGTTCACCCCGGCACCATTATTGACCTTGACGGTAACGCTGTTGAAGGTGATGCAGGCGTTGCCCTTAAAAAGATTCGCGGCGGCACTGCTGCCCTTACAACCCTTGGCGGTATAGGTGAAGACCTTGCAGGCTATAAAGGCTACGGCTTTGCTTTGGCTGTTGAATTTTTCTCATCCATTTTACAGGACGGCGCTTACGGTAAGGCGCTTGACGGTAAGGATGAAAACGGAAATATCCGCCCTTATCAGTTGGGTCACTGGTTTATTGCAATTGATACTAATCACTTTATGGGTGAAGACGTTGCCCGTCATAAAGCAGGTGACATTTGCCGCAGTATGCGTGCTTCTAAGAAAGCACCCGGTGCCGAGCGCATTTATACCGCAGGCGAAAAGGAATATGAAATCGGTATTGCACGCAAAAGCGGTGTTCCGATTAATGAATCTGTTCAGAAGGAAATTATAGAGATCCGTGATGAATTGGGGCTCACTCAGTACAAGTTTCCTTGGGAGGCATAATAATGGATATCAGACAAGAATCATTAAAAAAGCATTACGAATGGCGGGGTAAAATTGAGGTTATTTCCCGTGCTCCCATAAACAGTAGGGAAGACCTGTCCTTAGCATACACCCCAGGTGTAGCCGAGCCTTGCCTTGAAATTAATAAGGATATAAGCAAATCTTACGAGCTTACACGACGTTCAAATTTGGTTGCTGTTGTTACTGACGGTACTGCAATTTTGGGTCTCGGTGATATCGGTCCCGAAGCAGGTATGCCTGTTATGGAGGGAAAGTGCGCACTCTTTAAGGCCTTTGCGGACGTTGATGCCTTTCCTCTTTGCATCAAGTCAAAGGACGTTGACGAAATAGTTCGCACAATTTATTTGCTTTCGGGCTCATTCGGTGGCATTAACCTTGAGGATATTTCTGCACCTCGTTGCTTCGAAATTGAACGAAAGTTAAAGGAAATTTGCGATATTCCGATTTTTCACGACGACCAGCACGGAACCGCAATTGTTGTTGCCGCCGCTTTAATCAACGCCTTAAAGCTTGTTAAAAAGGAAATTGGCGAAGTAAAGGTTGTTATTAACGGTGCGGGCTCGGCAGGTATTGCCATTGGTAAGCACCTTATGAATATGGGTGTTAAAAACCTTACCTTCTGTGACCGCTTTGGCATTATTTGTGAGGGTGATGAAAACAATAACGTTGCTCAGGAAGAAATTTCTAAGGTTACTAACCTTGAGCATAAAAAAGGAACCCTTGCCGATGCTCTTAAAGGTGCTGACGTATTTATCGGCGTTTCTGCCCCCAACCTTGTTAATGAGGAAATGGTGAAGTCAATGGCACAGGATGCTATTATGTTCCCAATGGCCAACCCCACACCCGAAATTATGCCCGATATTGCAAAAAAAGCAGGCGCAAGGGTTGTAGGCACAGGCCGTTCCGACTTTCCGAACCAAATTAACAACGTGCTTGCATTCCCAGGTATTTTCCGTGGTGCGCTTGACTGCCGTGCAACCTGCATTAATGAGGAAATGAAGGTTGCCACCTCTTATGCTTTAGCATCCCTCATCCCCGATGATGAAATTACCGAAGAGAATATTATTGCGTCCGCTCTTGATAAGCGTGTGGCTGAGGTTGTAGCCGAAGCCGTGGCTAAGGTTGCAAAAGAAACAGGAGTATCTAGAATTTAAGTTAAATTTTTTACAGCTTTTTTATTCGGGGCAGTACCTTTGTACAGCACCGCTCATTGCAAAACTACGCTGTGAAAAATTTCTCTTTAAATCGTAAAAAAGGAATAAAATTATGGAAAAGACACTTGAAAATGTAAAGCTGTTTTTATTTGATATGGATGGTACACTTTACCTTGGTAATATTCTTTATGATTTTACAATTGAGCTTTTAAACACAATTAAAGAAACAGGTGGAAGATATTTGTTTATGACAAATAATTCCTCAAAAAGTGTTGACGCTTATATTGAAAAGCTTGAAAAGTTGGGGATTAAAGCCGATAAGGACGATTTTATAACCTCATCTCAGGCAACATCTTATTACCTTAAAAATCATCATAAAAATGCTACTCTTTACGTTTGCGGCACCCAGTCGCTTAAGGATGAATTTATAAGCGAGGGCTTTAAGGTAAGCGAAAATATAGATGAAATAGACTGCATTGTTATGGGTAACGATACCGAGCTCACCTTTAAAAAGCTGTGGGACGTTTCATACCTTTTAACAGTAAAGCCCGATATGCCCTATATTGCAACCAATATTGACTATGTTTGCCCCACCGAATTTGGCTTCGTGCCCGACTGCGGCAGCTTTTGTGATATGATTTTTAACGCAACAGGCAAGCGCCCCGTGTTTATTGGTAAGCCCGAAGCCTTAATGCCACAACTTGCAATGGCAATGACGGGTTATTCTAAGGAACAAACCGCCGTTATTGGCGACCGCATTTATACCGATATTAAAAGCGGTATAAACGCAGGCACTGTAACCGTTTTGGTTATGAGTGGCGAAACCACTTATGAGGTGCTTGAAAAATCAGAAGATAAGCCCGATTTTGTTTTAGAAAACGCAGGTCTTATGATACCTATGATTAAAGAGTGATAAATTGGGGTTTGTCGCTGAGGCGAAATGCGTAATTCGTAATGCGTAATTCGTAATTATACAACAATTTAATTGTATATTCATAGGGGCTAGCGTCCCCGATAAACTATAATTTGAATATTAATTGAAATAATACGGCAAGGGTTTTCTTGCCGTATTATTTTTGTTTTTATCCCTCATTTTATTGAATTTATTGGCAAAATATGATAAGATAACTTTGTTATGTGAAAGGAATTGGTTTTATGGTAAAGCATATTATTTTGTGGAAATTAAAGAGCGAATTTAATAACGATGAAATTAAAAATCAAATGAAGGAAAAGCTTGAAGGTCTTTACGGTCAAATTGACGGTCTTTTAGAAATTAAAGTGCAAATTGAAAAGCTTGATTCCTCAAATGTGGACGTTATGCTTTATTCAGCTTTTACCGATGAAGCGGCGCTTAATAATTACGCTACACACGAAAAGCACGTTTTTGTGGCCGACAATTTTGTACGCCCCTTTACCGAATCACGTTCTTGTATAGATTATTGCGAAGATTAAGGAGTAATTATGTTTAGTGTTATTTTTGATATGGACGGTACCTTGACCGATACCCAAAGCGTTTGTATTCGTGCGTGGGATTATGCGGGCGAGCTTCAGGGCTTTAAAAATGCAGGTGAAAGCATACCGCATGTTTTGGGTATGAATAAGGACGGTTGGGAAGCCTATCTTGCCGCGCATTATGAGGGAATTGACCTTTTGGCCTTTGATAAGGCAATGCGTGAATATATAATAAACAGCGGTACACCCGAGCTTAAAAAGGGCGCAAAAGAAATATTGGAATTTTTAAAGCAAAACGGTGTTAGAATGGCTGTGGCTTCGGGCTCGGCCAAATATGAAATTGATTGGAAGCTTGGCGAAACAGGAATACTACATTATTTTAAAGCATTCGCAGGCGGTGACGACGTAGAGCTCTGTAAGCCCGCGCCTGATGTTTTTTTACTTGCGGCTGAGCGTTTGGGCGCAGACCCTAAAGACTGCTTTGTATTTGAGGATTCTTCGCTTGGCATTAAAGCAGGTCATACCGCAGGTATGAAATGCATTGGTGTCGCCGACGTTGTACCCTTTACCGATGAGGCAAAATCACTTATGTTTAAAGAGCTTAATTCTCTTGAAGAAGCTATCCCAATTTTGAAGGAATATTTGTAAGCTATGAAATTTGTTGCAAAAAGCTTTGATGAGCTAATTGGTAGCGAGGTTTATGAAATTTTAAAAGCACGTGCCAAGGTTTTTATGTTTGAACAAAAAATCTGGTATCTTGATATGGATAACATTGATTACAAATCACAGCACCTTTTCTTAGAAGAAAAAGGCGAGGTTTTGGCCTATCTTCGCGCTTTTTTTGAAGAGGATAGCGAAGTTATACATATTGGTCGTGTACTGTCGGTCGAGCATAATAAAGGGCTTGGCACTTCTCTTATGAATAAAGCTACCTCGCATTTCAAACAAAACGGTGTTAAAAGCATTGTTTTGAATTCGCAAAAAACGGCTGTAGGGTTTTATGAAAAGCTTGGTTTTATTACTGTTGGGGAAGAATTTTTTGAAGCGGGAATACCGCATATTAAAATGGTTAAAAGTTTATGAATAAGCTTTTAATTGTTGATGGGCACAACCTGCTTTTTCAAATGTTTTTCGGTATGCCTGCACGGATAGTCAATAAAGACGGCAAGGCAATTCAGGGAACGCTTGGCTTTACGGGTGCGCTTTTAAAGATTATAAAAATGACAAAGCCCACACACGTTGTAGTGCTGTTTGATGGGGAGAGTCATAACTCACGAAATGAGTTGGATGAAAGTTATAAAGCCAACCGTGTGGATTATGATTCTGTTCCCGAAGAAGAAAACCCGTTTACACAGCTTAACGACGTTTACAAGGCGCTCGATTTTTTAGGGATAAAGCATTGTGAAACCACCGTTTGTGAAACCGACGACGTGATAGCGGCTTATGCCCTAAAATGCGGAATAGATAACGAAATTATTATCTCGTCCTTTGATAGCGACTTTTTTCAGCTTATAACCGAAAACGTAAAGGTTTTGCGTTATAGGGGAGAAGGTTCGTTAATTTATGACATTGAAGCTTTTAAAGCGAAGTTTGGAATTATGCCCGAGCTTTACGCCGATTATAAGTCATTAACGGGTGATACGGCTGACAATATTAAGGGTGCTGACAAAATTGGCCCTAAAACTGCGGCGGCGCTGGTTAACGAGTTTGGCGCTTTGGAAAATATTATTTTAAAAGCCGAAAAAATCACAAAACCGTCGGTTAAAAAATCAGTTATTGAAAATACTGACCGATTACGGCTTAATTACAAACTTATAAAATTATGCGACTGTGCCGCTTTGCCATTTTCTTTAGAAGAATTAGAATATACATACAACGGTACAACCACAAATGAAGTACTAATTGGAATTGGCCTTAAGTGAAAAGAATAACAACCTGCTTTTGAGAAAAAATAGTTCTTAAAGGTGGGTTGTTTTTATGAAATCACTTTGGCAGGAAAGCGCCGATTTTCAGCATTATGAAGCTTTAAAAGGTAGTCGCAATACCGACGTTTTAATAATCGGCGGTGGAATATGCGGTATTTTGACTGCTTATTTTTTACATCAAAAGGGTGTTAATTATATCCTTTTGGAAGCTAATAGAATTGCAAATGCTACAACAATGAATACTACGGCAAAAATCACCTCACAGCACGGGCTTATATTTGCGGAAATAATTAAACGTTTTGGTAAAGAAAAAGCACAGCTTTACCTTGAAGCCAACCAAAACGCAATTGGCCGATTCGAAGCCTTAAGCCGTGAATTCGACTGTAATTTTGAAAAAAGCAGTTCGTTTGTTTATTCACTTAATAATTCAGAAAAGCTTGAAAAAGAGGTTATTGCGTTAGATTCTTTAGGCTTTGGAAGCAATTTTGTAAAGGATTTACCCTTGCCGCTTAAAACGGTTGGTGCAGTAGAGTTTAAAAACCAAGCGCAGTTTAACCCAATAATGTTTTTAAGCGCTATAAGCAAGGGGCTTAACGTTTATGAAAACAGCCGTGTTTTAAAAATTGAAAATAGTACCGCAATTTGTGAAAACGGCAGTGTAAAGGCTAAAAAAATAATTGTTACAACTCATTTTCCGTTTATTGATAAATGGGGGCTATATTTTTTAAAAATGTATCAAAGCCGAAGCTATGTTTTGGCGCTTGAAAATGTTCCCGATTTTAAGGGTATGTACGTAGATGAACGTGATAACGGGTTATCCTTTCGAAATTATAACGGGTTATTGCTTTTGGGCGGTTACGGTCACAGAACTGGCAAGGGTGAGTGCGGGTTTAACAGGCTTCGTGCTTTTGTGAATGAAAAATTTCCCGACGCACAGGAAAAATTTCATTGGGCCACACAGGACTGTAAAACCCTTGATGATATACCTTATATTGGCTATTATTCTAGCTTTAAAGATAATTTACTTGTTGCGACAGGCTTTAACAAATGGGGTATGACCTCGTCAATGGTTGCAGCCGAAATGCTTTGTGATATGGTTTTAGGGTGTGAAAATAAATATTGTGAAGTGTTTTCACCCTCACGTTCAATTTTTAGAAAACAGCTTTTAATTAATGTTGCCGAAGCGGCAAACGGTATTGTGGGTTTTTCAAAAAAGCGTTGCACACATTTGGGCTGCAAGCTTAAGTGGAACAAAGCGGAGCATTCTTGGGACTGTAGCTGCCACGGATCACGGTTTGATAACGGCGGAAATATTTTAGATGGCCCCGCAAATAGAAAGAAAAACGGATAACCCACAAGGGCTATCCGTTTTAAAATTTTCTTGCAAAGGTGCATTTTTTACAAAGCTCTTCACAGGCTTTTCGGTTTGAAAAGCCGTTATATATATTAAGCGCACGGGGTGAATTTATAATATCACCTAAATTGCTTTCAAAAATATTGCCAAGGTTTATTTCGCCGTTGTTATCTAAACAGCAGGGCACAACCGTGTCGTCACACAAAACGCCAATTTGGTCACGAAGGCCATAGCAAAAGGCGGTATCGCTTTCGATGGGGCCTTCAATGTCGGGCCAGTCAAATTTATCACCAAACTGAATGTAAATATTATTACCAATTTGCTTTCCGCCGCGGGTATCACGCCAAGGGGCAGGGAAGCGGTTTTTAATTTTTTGTAAAATATCGCTGTTAAGTGTATCTGCACCGCCGCTGTTCCAAAGCCTTAGCACTACAATTTTTTTGCCTTCTGCCGCTTTTGTATAATCGAGGCAGTCGTTAATATAATCACTAAAATTTTGGATTTTGTTTGCTTCAAAGCTGTGAAGTGAAATAACGGTTTTGTAATGTGAGTTTGATTCAAGTAAAACTTCACTTTTTTCTTTCAAAAGGGTACCGTTGGTGGTAATAATTACCTTTAACCTATGATTTTCGGCAATTTTTAAAAATTTTTCTAAATTTGGGTGCAAAAGCGGTTCGCCCAAAAGGTGAAAATAAATATAATCAGTAAAAGGGGAAACCTTTTTAATAACTGCCGTAAATTCTTCAGTTGTCATCATTTTCGGCTGTCTTTTTGTGCCAGGACAAAAGCTGCAGCTAAGGTTACAAATATTTGAAATTTCAATATAAGCCTTTTTAAACCGTTTCATATTTTCACCTCGTTTTGTATTATACAATAAAATAATTACATTTACAATAAAAGTATTATATGGTATAATAATTGTGATTAAACTATATTTAAAAAAGGTGGGATTTTTCTTGCGTAAGGAACAGTTAACCGATGCTTTGGTAAAACAAATGGAATATGAAAAAGAAACCGCAACCTTTAAAAAATTTGGCTTTGATGATAAGGACGCCTACCGCAGAGATACCACGGTGGACAAGTCTAACATTTGGCGCACCCCCTTTGTGCGTGATAGCGATAAAATTCTGCATTGCCCCTTTTACAGCCGCTATGCCGATAAAACACAGGTATATTCACTTTGGAAAAATGACGATATTACCCGTCGTTTTTTACACGTGCAGTTTGTTTCACGTATTGCACGTACTATTGGCGGTGCTTTAAATTTAAATCAGGAGCTTATTGAATCTATCGCCTTGGGACACGACATCGGCCACCCCGCATTTGCACATTCGGGTGAAAAATATCTTGATGAATTATACCGTGCTCATACAGGTCGCCGTTTTCTTCATAACATTCATTCTGTCAGGGTGCTTGATAAAATTTATTCCTGCAACCTTACCCTTCAAACTCTTGACGGTATTGCCGCCCACAACGGCGAAATTGAGCTTGAGGAATATTACCCTGCAAAATTATCAGGTTTCGAAGAGTTTGACGATATTATGGAAAAATGCGCACAGGACCGTAATTTTGCCAATAAAATTGCCCCATCCACTTTAGAAGGCGCGGTGGTTAAAATTTCGGATATTATTGCTTACCTTGGTCGTGACAGGCAGGACGCTATAATTTCTAAAACTGTTACCGCTAATGATTTTTATAACGAGGATATAGGCTCGTTAAATTCTGAAATTATAAACAATTTAATGGTTAATATTATTGAAAACAGTTACGGCAAGCCATATATTAAAATGGACAAAAAGCATTTTCAGGCGCTTAAGGAATCGAAAAAAGATAATTACGAAAAGATTTACAACCACGCCGCAAATGATGCACGTCTTGACGTTACCGTAAAGCCTATGATGGCGGATATTTACGGTCAGCTTTTGGAGGATTTACGGCTTCAAAAAACCTATTCGCCAATTTTTACAAGGCATATAAATTATGTGAAGGCGCTTCGCAACCCGCCTAAAACCCCTTATGAAAAGAACGAGCCTAACCAAATTATTGTGGACTTTATTGCAAGCATGACCGACGATTATTTTATAGAACTGCATAAATATATGTTCCCGAATGCTGATTACCCCGTGGTTTACAGGGGATATTTTGACGATTAAGTGAGAAGAGCTATGTTTGAAAAAATTTTAGAAGCTATTAAAGAATTTGATACAATTATAATTCACCGCCACAATAACCCCGACGGTGATGCTCTCGGTAGCCAAATTGGTATGAGGGAAATTATTAAAGAAAATTTCCCCACTAAAACTGTTTATGCCGTGGGTGATGGCTCAAAGCGTTACGGCTTTATGGAAGGCAGTGCGATGGATGAAATTGATGACAGCGTTTACGAAAATGCTTTGGCCATCGTGCTTGATACTTCGGCCTCTGCCCTTATAAGTGATGACCGTTATAAGAAGGCTAAAAGAACCGTTAGAATTGACCACCATATTTTTTGTGAAGAAATTTGCGATATTGAGGTTACCGACACCAGTTATGAAAGCTGTTGCGGATTGGTGACCGAATTTGCAATTGAAAGTGGTCTTAGGCTTTCTAAATTGGCGGCAAAGTCGCTTTACACAGGTATGGTGACCGATTCGGGCCGTTTCAGGTATGACAGCACAAACGCTAACACCTTCCGCTTGGCGTCTCACCTTATGAAAGCCGAATTTGACACAAACGAAATTTACGCTCAGCTTTATGCGGACGAATTTTCGTTTATTCGCCTTCGTGCACAGTTTGTTTTAAAAATTCAGTTTACTGATAAAAACGTGGCTTATATTTACACCACTAAGGAAGAAGCCGAAACCTATGAGGCTGACACCTTTACCATTTCTCGTGCAATGGTTGGCACAATGGGTGACATTAAGGGGGTTAACGTTTGGGTTAATTTCACCGAAACCGAAAACGGCGTTTTGGCCGAGCTTCGTTCAAATAAATATAACATTAACCCAATTGCCGTTAAATATGGCGGCGGCGGTCATGCAAAGGCAAGCGGCGCTACACTTAAAAACCGTGACGAAGCAATGCAAATGCTTAACGATTTAAACGAATTAGGAGATTTTTGATGTTAAAAACAAAGCAGGCAATTTTAGATAAAATTAAGGAATACGATAAAATTTTAATTTTTCGCCACTTCCGTCCCGATGGTGATGCCGTTGGCTCAACCAAGGGGTTACAGGCAATTATAAAGCTAAATTTCCCTGAAAAGACCGTTTTGCTTCAAAACAGGGATTTTTCGGATTATATGAGCTTTCTGGGGGCCGAGGACGAGCTTTTAAGTGAGGAAGAATATAAAGACGCTCTTGGCATTGTAATCGACACAGGCACCGCAAAGCGAGCCTCTAACCAGAGCTTTGCCTTGTGTAAAGAGGTTATAAAAATTGACCATCATATTCCGCTTGAATCTTACGGCGATTTGCAGTGGGTTGAAGAAAACCGTTCCTCCGCTTGCGAAATGATAGCCGATTTTTACGACACCTTTAAGGATGAGCTTAAAATTAATACCGAAGCCGCCACATACATTTATGCGGGCATGGTAACCGATTCGGGCCGTTTTCGTTACCGTGAGGTTGACGGCGAAACAATGCGATTGGCCGGTGTAATGCTGAATCAAGGTATTGACACCGACACTCTTTATGCGCATTTATACCTTAAGGACATTAAAAACATTAAATTTGAAGCGTATGTTCAAAATAATATTAAGCTCACCGAAAACGGCGTAGCATATATTTTCGTTACCAAAAGAATGAAGAAAAAGTTTGGTCTTACTAATGAAGATGCCTCAGCCTCGGTGGGATACCTTGACACCATTCGTGATTCTTTAATTTGGATTGCATTTATTGAAGGTGATGATGCCATTCGTATTCGCTTCCGTTCACGCTTTGTAACGGTTAGCGAATTGGCGGAACAGTACCGTGGCGGCGGTCATGCTTGTGCCGCAGGCGGTACGGTATATTCTAAAAAAGAAATGAAGCAGGTTTTAAAGGATGCCGACGCACTTCTTAAGAATTATAAAGAAAATAACGAGGGCTGGCTGTAATGAAAATTTTAATAACCAATGACGACGGCATTAACGCACCTGGTATTCGCCTTTTGGCGCAGTGGGCAAAAAAGCTTGGAGAGGTTACCGTTGTTGCCCCAAAAGTAGAGCAAAGCGCAATGAGCCACGCTATTGACTTTGTAAACCCACAGGAAATTAAAAGGGTTGATTTTATTGACGGTGTTACCGCTTATTCAATGAGCTCGACCCCTGCCGACTGTGTGCGTTTTGGCGTTTTAGGTCTTCAGGATAAATTTGACCTTGTGCTTTCGGGCATAAATTACGGCGTTAACGTTGGGCAGGACATTGTTTATTCAGGTACCGTTGCCGCCGTTTTCGAGGCCGCACGTTTGGGTATAAAAGGCATTGCATTTTCAACCTTTCCACACAGTCAAAAAGAGGCTGCGCAGTATTTTGATATGGCTTATGATTTTATTGTAAGCCAAAGCCTTTTTGACGAAGCCTTAATTTATAACGTAAATATTCCCGATAAGGTAAGCGATATTAGAATTACCCGTCAGGGTTCGCATTATTTTTCGGACGGCTTTGTGCACGACGGCGGCGATATGTACCATCAGGAAGGCGAGCCCGTGCCCGACGTTTGCCCTAATGATTTAAACCGTGACACCGTTGCAATTTTAAACGAAACAATTTCGGTTACTCCTCTAATTGCCACCCGCACCGACATGGCGGTTTTTGAAAAGTATAAAAGAGATTAAAAAATGTCAATCGAATACAATAAGAAAAATATATCATTAGCAAAACAATTAAGAAGAAATGCCACACCGCAAGAAAACCATTTATGGTATGATTTTTTGGCAAAATATCCAATTAGATTTCAACGGCAAAAGGCAATTGGGAATTTTATTGTTGATTTTTATTGTCATAAAGCCAAGCTTGTTATTGAAATAGATGGTTCACAGCATTTTTCTGAGGATAGGATTAGAAACGATGAATTTCGTACTGAAATTTTGGAAGAGTTTGATTTAAGGGTTATAAGATTTTCTAATAATCAAGTAAATACAAATTTTCGTGGTGTTTGCGAGTATATTGATATGATTGTAAAATCCTCCTTTGATTAAGGAGGATTTTTGTTTTCATATGCCTCCCTCCGAGAGGGAGGTGGATTTTTGCAATGCAAAAAGACGGAAGGAGCATACGAAAATTAACAATAATCGCTATTTTGATTATAGTCATCGCAATTCTCCTTCAGTCAACTTCGTTGACAGCTCTCGCACTGCGGTGCTCGGTCCCTCCGCGGCTCTAACAGTCCACTGGACTGTTATTCACTACCGCGTCGCCCACTACGTTAACCTCTCGGAGGGAGCCAATGACAATAAAAGAAAGCACAAAAAATAACCGCACCCTTTCGGGTACGGTTATTTTTTTATAAATCAATTTAAACAGAAACCAATTGATTATTCAGCAACGTAGGCAACTTCAATGCTCTTAATTCTAATTTGAAGTTCTACACCGTCAGATTTAGTTTTGGTGTTTGTAATTTCAAACGTTTGAGCGTTGATATTTGTAATAGTTGCGGTTTTTGCCGTAGCATTATTTACTAATGTAGCAGAGCCAACATCGATGCCGTCCATAAGATATTTTGCGTCAGAAGAAACAATTTTTATAGATGAAATCTTATAACCAGCTTTGGCAGCGACAGTAAACACGTTGCTGGTGTAAATTCTTACAGTGCCATCTTTGTTGTAAGCTGGATCATTTTGGCCACTTCCTGTAACAGCTGACATTGTAATTACACTGTCAAGTTCTGCACTTGAGAAGGATGTGGTAGTGGTTCCTAAAACAGAACAAGTATAAGTTACTTTAGTGGAACCGTCATCAACGGGAGCTGCTTCATAACCAATAATCTCACAACCGCCGTCAAATTCGAAGGTGCCGCTATAGTTTTTAAGTGCACCGTAAACGGTTATAGTGTCGCCAACTGCGAGGTCAGCGGCCTTGTCACCCTTAAGACGATAGCATTGTACGGGCTTATTGGTAACGCCATCAACATCAATAGTAACGGTTATGTTTTTATGCTGACTGCTGTAAGCGGTGTCAATTGACTTAATAACACCCTTAAGTGCGTATTTGCCTTCAAGTGATTTACCGGACGACAAAGCGTAAAGCTCGTCTACAATAGCAGCAGCGGTCTTGTAAGAATCGAGTGAGCAGCCGGAATCAAATTCAATTGTACCGTTGTAGTTTTTAATGTTGCCGGTTACTGTAATTGTATCGCCAACGCCGATAACGTCAGCACCGGTGCCTTTAAGGCGAAAGCACTGAATAGGCTTGTCAGCAAGGTTTTCAACAACGATGGTAACCGTAACGTTTCCGTGTTGTGAACTATAAACGGTGTCAACACTGGTGACAATACCGGTAAGGGTGTGGGGACCACCGGCAAGTGTAGCACCACTTTCAAGCGCATAAGCGGCATTTACAATATCAGCAGGTGTTGAAAGGGTTGAACCGCCTTCATTGCCGCCTTCGTTACCACCAAGAGTTGCGGGGTCAACAGGAATTGCTTTGAAGTTATTGGGGTATATGTTTTCGCAAGGACCAACAGTAGTATATGTTTTATCGTTTCTTGTGCCGAGGAAATAGGTTTTACCATTACTCATAGTCATGGTTAAAGCATTAAGGGTAGAATCCCAATTCCATACAGCTGCAGGTTTTTCGGTAACGTATGCACCATTGCAGTGAGTATCGTTCATTACCATGGTAAGGTAAGTTTTAACAGTATCATTCATATAGTAAAGTTGATAGCCTTCGCCGTCTAGTTCGACAATAAATTTGATGGCATCAGCTACAGCTTCACTGGTTGCTAAATAATAATCTTGCTTAGCACCGTTGAGGTAAACTGTCTTGTTTGCTTTTTCCTGAACCATCTGCATTACATATTCTGTATTAAGCTTGTAAGGAGCAGGTGTTGTGGGCATAAGAACTGCCTTAAAGTTTGAGGTGTACTTGGTTTCACAAGAACTGAATGTGTCTTGAGTTCTATCGTTTCTTGTGCCAAGGAAGTAGGTCTTTGAACCAGAAACAATTGTGAAGGTTCCAAGACTGGGATCGTAATTCCAAGGTGTTGCAGGCTTGGTTGTAGATAATGAAGGGTTATTATAGTCGCCACTTGGAACAATGGTGATATAGGTCTTGGTAGTACCGTTCATGAAGTAGATTTGATAACCAGTGCCGTCTTCTTCAAGGATAACCTTCACAGCAGAAGCTACAGCTTCGGTAGAAGTGAATTGGTAACCATTTGAATGCATTTCACCCTTAAAGTAAAGGGTTTTGTTTTCTAGGTTGCCATGTACCATACCGAAGAGGTATTCTTTACCAGTTTGATAAGGCATGGTAACAATTTTATGGATTGTGATCGGGAATACCTTAGTTTCGGTAACATCGCCACATGTAAGTGTTGCAGTAATGTTAGCAGAAATGTCTTCATTACCTTGAGTAATGGTAAGTTTACCACCATTTACAACTGCTGCAGCATTGTCAGAAGCCCAAGTGATTTTTACATCGTTATAAATTGAGCCTTCAGTTGTAAGGTCAATTTCAGTATCAACGAAGAATTCGTCATCTTTAATTGAAAGACCTTCTTTTTCAGCGGCAACCTTATCGGCAGCAGCAATAGTATTAGTGTCAACAACTGTGCCGAGGTGTGACGGGAACGATGTTGCAGCGTAAGAAAGCTTACTTGCGCTGAATGTATCATAGTTATTATATGTGCCCATATAGTAGTCTAAGGTTTCATGAGAAAGAGGATCTTCAACAGGCATTACAAGAGTGTTGTAGGTGGTGTTGAAGGTGAATGCAGTTGCGGGCTTGGTGTCAGCAATGTTGAAGTTGATATAAGACTTCGGAGCACCTTCTTTATCTGTACCTACGGTGCCTACAATAGTGATGTACTTCTTGTTTGCGCCTTCACCCATTGTGAGATAATACTTGTTGCCTTCAGCGGCTTCAAGGTAAACGTCAACAGCATCAGCGGGGTTGTTGGAGGATTTACCGTACTGGTTCTTATCATTTGAATAAGCACCTGTGAAGTAATAGTAACCGC
Source organism: Clostridia bacterium (assembly GCA_017622555.1). GTDB lineage: Bacteria > Bacillota > Clostridia > Oscillospirales > Acutalibacteraceae > UBA737. The sequence goes on along the minus strand of JAGAQV010000005.1, from coordinate 20,796 downwards.
CAAGGTTTTCTTGTAAAGTGAAGAGCTTATAAGCCTTGCCGGTAACGGGGTTGGTTTCAACCTGCGCAACAACGCTTGACTTTTTAGCAAGGTTAAAGGTGTAAGTTGCAGTCTTAGTAATGGTGCCTAAAGTAAAGGTACCTGTAATAGAAGCTGTGGTAGCCTCGTCTTGAAGCTTAATCTTAGCCTTGCCATCTTCGATTACGATAGCTTCGCTGTTAGATTTCCAAGTAATTACAACGTCTTCATAAGATTTACCCTTTGATGGGAGAGTGATGGTCTTATCAATAGCGATGTCTTTTTCAAACTTAAGGTCTTCAATTTCAACCTCAACCATTTGTTCGGGGGTTCTTTCAATCTTCTTGCCGTAAGCAAAAGGTGTGTCAGAAACAGGGTTAAGATAGATAGCGCCGTTGTACATTACAACAACACCGGTAACGTCAGCTTCATAACCCTTCTTCTTGCCGTGTTCTTCAATAATGCTCTTCTGGCCAGCGTCAGTAACGCTTACAGGACAGTCAGTAGCATATACACGGAGGTAAGAGGTAAGACCTGCAAGCTTGAAGTTTAAGTACTTTTTGCTTTCGGAAAGGTCTTGGTCGGTAATTTCAACGCCCTTAATGGTAACAAGCATACCGAGCTTGTCGGTTAATGCCTTGTCCTTAAGAGTGGTAGCTGCCTTATAGGTAGCAGTAATATCAAGGGGTTTAAAGTCAACAACGGTTGTGTCAAGAACGTTTACAGAAGCTTTCTTAATTTCGTGTGTGCCGTTGTAGATATCCTTAGTACCGGTAACAGATACTAACATACCCTTTTTAAGACCTAAGTCTTTAACAAGGTCTTTATCGTCTGCCATAGAGTAGATGTAGTAACCACCCTTGTTGTTAACGTCGTGGAGGTAAAGTGTGTTGTACTTGTTGCCTTCAGATGGAGCGTGAACAGCAGCGATGTAACCTTCAACTACAACAGCCTTGTCTTTTTCCATAGCCATATATTCTTCCCAAGTTGAAAGAACATACTTAGGAACCTTAAGCTCGAAGGTGAGGGTAGCGGTCTTGCCGTCGGGGTCGGTAATGGTAGCGGTAAGCTTGTAAGTAATGTCTACCTTTGTTTTTTCATTAAGATCAATTTTAACCTGCTTGTTTTCCTCGTCAACAATAACCTTAATGTCTTCACGGTCGGTAGTCCAAGTAACCTTGTAAACAACGCCACCCTTCATAACCTGTGAAACCAATGTGAAGTCAGCAGCGGTTTCAGTTTCGACAAGGTACTTTTTGTACATGTTTTTGAGATATGCCGTAGCATCTTCAACGTCATATACAACTTGTGTAGGGGTTGATTCATTGTTTTGGGGTGCTTCGTTCTTCTTACCGCAAGCAGCAAAGCAAGACAAACAAAGAATAGCCGCAACAATGAATGCTAAAAGTTTTTTCATTTGAAACTCCTCCTTATTTTATTTTTATCAATGGAATTTAACGTCATCCATTGAAAGTAATATGATTTGACAGTCACCGTCATAGGTGTCAACCACGCCTTTAACGTCAATTGTTTTGCCTTCAAAGCTGTCAGCTTTAACAACCTTGCCGTTTTTGTCGGTTAAAACAACTGTGCGAACGGTAATTTGGGTGTTACCTGAACGGCAGGTAAGTGTCATAGCGCCATCATTATCGCCGCCGTTATTTGTGGTGTAAACGCTCTTTACGGTAAGGTCCTTCATAGAAATGGTAGAACCAATCGCAAGGTCTGCGTAATCATATTCTTTAATTTTTTCTTCTTCGTTTTCGATAACAGTTACTTCAACCTTGCCCTTGGCAAACTTTTCAGCACTTGTTTCAACGAAAGCCGCCTTTGCACCGTTCTCAATAAGCATAACCTTACTTTGATCGGTGGGGTTCATCATATCATAGTCAAGGTCAGCTATCTGATATGAATCGCCTGCTTCGTAATACTGCATAGAACCAACAATTCTTACCTTGTTGCCGGGCTGCAAAATATCAGCAAGGCCGTATTTAACGCTAAAGCCGTAGTACACAGCAATGCCGTGGTACATATCGGTTTCTTCGTCGTAAGCCTCAACGTAAACCTGCTGGCCCTTGTTCTTTGTAATTACGCCTGTAAAGGCAACGGTTTTATTCTGGTATTTTTCGGGGTTCGCGCGAAGCTCTTTTAAAGTAAGTTCGATACAACCGCCGTAGTAGAAATTGGGGTCTTTCTCACCGGAATAAATATGTTTTTTGTGGGCTTTTGCCTGATCAATTGCTTTAATACCCAAGTCACCGTATTTGGTAGAGGAGGTAGCCGAAGCAATTGCTAAGCCTTCCTGCAAAAGCTCAAGGTTAAGGTTGCGGTATTCGCCGCCCTCTTCGGTTTGATACCAAATCCAAAGAAGATACCTTTCACCTGTCGAGTCAGCGTTCCAGCCGCTGTCCTCACTTTCAATTACAATGCTTTTAGCATTTGAAAGCTTTTCTTTTGTGAAGTTTGAAGCAGTTTTGCCCCATTCTTCAATTTGGCCTGTAGATTCGGGTGTATTAATCGCAAGGTAACGTGCCTTAATAACGTCACCGTCAAATGATGAATCGTCAATGTAGAAGTGGGTAGTGTCACCGTCAATGAGCTGTTTTACCTTAACCTCAACGGTTTTGTTGGCGCCGTTTAAATCAAGCTTCACCTGTGAAGCATAGTCAATAAAATCGCCTTTACCGCCACCGTTACCTGCAGGCTTATCGCCGCAGGCAACGAGAGAGGTTAAAACAACGCATATCAGTAAAACTATCGCACTGATTTTTTTAATGTTGTTCATAATCAAAAATCAACTTTTCTTAAATTTAATAAATTATGACATATATTCGCATTCAGCAATAGCATCCTTAAATGCCTTGTCGATCATAGCGTCAACGTCCTTAGCAGTCTTGTACTGAACCATGCAGTACTGGAGAAGCTGACCAACCTGGTCACGAGCTTCAGAAGAACCGTTGAATGCGGGAGATACGAAGTAAGCATCCTTCTGTTCAAGACAGGTCTTGGCAGAAAGAGCGGTAATGTTGTCGCCACCGTTTGCGTTCTTAATGAACTGTGAGTATACAGGATGATCTGCAACAGATTCGATTACAGGAACGTAACCTGAAGTCATTGAGAATTCAGCCTGGAATTCAACGTTTGTGGTGAGGAACTTAACAAAGAGGAAGGAAGCAAGAACTTCCTGCTCGGTGCCGTTGAAGATGCAGAGTGAAGGACCTTGAGAAATAACCTTCTTGTTAGAAGCGTCAGCCTGAGGAATGGTGGTGATGCCTACGTCAAAAGGATATTTACCGTTAGCATCCTTGGTGGGACGCTGGTAAGAAGCACCAGCGGAAGAACCGATACACATGTAAGAACGTGCTTCGCCTTCCTTCTGGTTGGTGAAGAGGCCTGAAGTGTAAGAGCCGTAGATTTCTTCGGTGGTTACATAACCCTTCTTGTGCCATTCAGCAAAACGCTTAACGAAAGCCTGGTTTTCCTTAGTGTCAAAGAGGAAGCGGTCGCCTGTTGCTGAGGTGTAGGGGGTCTTTAACTGTTCGGTCATGGTGATGAACCAGTTAGCTTCAGAGTCATAACCTAAGGGGATGCAGTCGGGGTCGATTTCAAGAATCTTCTTGCAAACAGCTTCCATTTCGTCCCAAGTGGTAGGAACCTTTAAGCCGTGCTTGTCAAAGAAGGTCTTGTTGTAGTAAAGAACTTCGGTAGACTTTGAAAGAGGAAGAGTATGCATCTTGCCGCCTTCAAATTCCTTACCTTCCTGATAGTAAGCGTCGATGAAATCTTCAATTTGTTCATCAGTGAAGCCGAGTGTCTCGGTTGTGCCGTCTGCACGCTTTACTTCTGCCTTGCTGGAAATAAGCTCGTCAAGAGTTACAACACCGCCTGCAAGGTTGTAAAGTGCAACGTGGTCGGGGTAGCAGTAAGCAATGTTAGGTTGATTGTTAACAGTAAGCTCGGCTGCGATTTTGTCGCGAACATCGTCATAGCTACCTACTTGTGAGTGTGTAATTTTGATGTTGGGGTAAAGTTCGTTGAACTTAAGGATGTACTTATCAAGTACGCCGCGGAGGTTTGCACCCATGGTGTGGTAGAAAGTGAGCTCTACTTCACTGCCGTCATAGGTAGCACCTTCGCTAAGTTCAAAGTTTTCCTTGTTGCCGCCGCCACAGCCGGCCATGCTAAAACAGCCGAGAAGTAGGGTTGCAACCAAAAGAAGTGCTACAAGAATTTTTTTCATTTGGTTTCTGTCCTTTCGAAAAAATTTTATATTTGTTATGGTTAAAAGCAGGATTAGCTTACCCAATATCACCTTTCCTGCTTGAAACGCTTATAACCTTTAATTAGCCCTTAATACCGCTACGGGAAACGCCCTTCATAATGTACTTGCGTAAGAAGAGGAATACCATAAACAAGGGGGCTGATACGATAGCAACCGCAGCCATCTGAACAGGGGTATCAGGGCGGTTGTCAACAGTAACGCTGAATTTTCTTAAACCGTTGGTAACAAGCCAGTAATTTTGGCTGTCAGCAACCAAGTTTGGCCACATATAAGTGTTCCATGAACCCATCATCTTAAGAATTGTAATTGAGATAAGGGTTGGAAGCGCTAACGGAATCATAACCTTCCACAAATACTTAAGGTCGCTTGTGCCGTCAACCTTAGCGGCTAAATATAGCTCGTTAGGAATTTGCATAAAGTTTTGCTTTAAAAGGTAAATGTAGAACACACTTACAAGGAAGGGAACAATTAAAACAGTGAAGCCGTACTTTTCAAGGTTTAACCAGCCAAGATCGTTAACTGTTTTATAGTTTGTAATTGTGAATAATTCGCCGGGGATCATCATCGTTGCCAAAAGTGCAGCAAACATTGCGTTTTTGCCTTTAAATTCAAGACGGGCAAATGCAAAAGCTGAAAGCACGGTGATAACAAGTGATAAAATGGTAGAAACCACACCAACAAAAACGGTATTACCAAAAAGGCGACCAAGGTTTGCGGTGTTGAAGGCTTCAACGTAGTTTACAAAGTCAAATTCCCTTGGGAAAAGGGTGGGAATTGCCAGCATATATTCATCCAAGGTTTTAACGGATGAAATAAGCATCCAATAAAATGGGAACAAAATAACAAAAGCAACTGCAAAAAGGAACAAATAAAGGAAAAATTGGCTTACGACCCTCATAATCTTCTGGGCAACGACTACCTTATGCATGTCCCTTTCCTGCATAACCTGTAAAGATGAGTTATTAGACATTCAAAAGGCACCTCCTTAGAAATGGGTCTTCTTCTTGCTGACATAAAGGTTAATCATTGTAACAATGAAGATTATGCCGAACAAGATAAGAGCCGCAGCCGATGCACGACCTTGTTGGTTTTTAATTGATTCGTAAATGTAACCAACCATTGTATTAAGTCGACCATGGTCACCAGCGGGACCCATACCAACGTCGAATATACCTACAATGCTTGAATATTCCTTAAAGCCACCGATAAAGCCTGTAATAACAACGTAAGCAATCATCGGGGAAAGAAGCGGAACTGTGATTTTGGTTAATACACGCCATTTTGGTGTGCTGTCAATCTTAGCGGCGTCATAATATTGCTTATTAACGCTTTGAAGACCACCAAGTAAAATCAAAATCTTAAAGGGTAATGCATTCCAAACAATGTAAATAACCATAACGGTTATATTTGCCCAATAGCTTGAGCCTGCATTAATCCAGTTAATAGGTTCAACACCGAAAAGGCCGAGGAAGTTATTAATAATACCTGCGGTGGTGATAATAGAGGATTCGGATGAAATGTTACCGATAATGTTGAACATTGCGGCAAATACCATACCGATAGCAATTGAGTTTGTAACGTAGGGCAAGAAATAAATTGTTTGAAGTAATTTTTGGAAAGGCTTAATCGCATTAAGACAAACCGAAATTAAAAGTGCTAAAACTGTTGAAAGCGGAACAGTAAGAACACAAAGAAGCATAGTGTTTTTAAGGCAGGTAACGAAGCCCTTGTATTGCACAACCTTTGTAAAGTTGCCAAGACCAAACTGGAAGGTTTGACCGCCAACACCTGCAAGAGAGCTGTAATTTTCACTGAAAGCCATTATAAGTGTGTTAATAATGGGCCAAACGGTGAAAACTAACAGCAATACGATAGCGGGGGAAAGATAAATCCACGCTTTCCATTGATGTTTATTTTCAACCATATTTCATACTCTCCTTAAAAATAAATTCTTTCTTCAGTTTCTTTATCGAAAATGAATACCTTATGAGGTACGAGTGAGTATGAAACAATTTCCTGACCTTCGGCAATAGTTTTAACATATTCAGAGCTTACTATTGAACGAACAACAGGGTTTAAGGAAGCTGCATTTGTTGAAACAATGCTAACGTCACGGCCCATAACCTCAACGTTGTTAAGGCCACAGTGAAGCTCGCCTTTGTCAGAAGGAACAAAGCCTTCGGGACGAATGCCAACGTAAACGTCACGGTCGTCAATGCCGTTAACATCTAAAACAGCATCCTCGCCTATGTAAAGTTTGCCTCCCTGTACCTTACCGTCAAACACGTTGATGGGAGGAGTACCAAGGAACTTGGCAACGAAAAGGTTTGTGGGGTCATCATAAATATCCTGAGGTTTACCAACCTGCTGAACAACGCCAAGCTTCATAACAATAATCATATCAGAAATGCTCATTGCTTCTTCCTGGTCGTGTGTTACGAAAATGGTGGTAATGCCGGTTTCCTTCTGAATGCGGCGAATTTCTTCACGGGTTTGAAGACGAAGACGAGCATCAAGGTTTGAAAGCGGTTCGTCCAAAAGAAGAATTCTTGGCATTTTAACAAGCGCACGGGCAATTGCAACACGCTGTTGCTGACCGCCTGATAATTCATTAGGCTTTCTTTCCATAAGGTCGTCAATCTGAACAAGACGTGCTACCTCGTAAGCGCGTTCAATCATTTCGTTTTTGGGGAGCTTGTCCTTGCCTGTGAGGTTTTGAAGAGGGAAAAGAATGTTTTGTTTAACAGTCATATGCGGATAAAGCGCATAGTTCTGGAAAACAAGACCAACACCTCTGTTTTCGGGAGAAACGTTTGTAACGTCCTCTTCACCGAAGAAGATTTTACCTGATGAGGATTTTTGCAAACCGCTTATCATGTAAAGGGTTGTACTTTTTCCGCAGCCTGAAGGGCCCAAAAGTCCAACAAGCTTACCGTCGGGAATGGTAAGTGTAAAATCGTTTACAGCGATTACTTCTTCATTGGATTTTTTGTTTCGGCTGGGAAAGATTTTGGTTAAATTTTGCAATTCGACTTTCATATAACCGAACCTCCTTAAATATTTATGATTAAAATTTTTAACAAATTAAACCCGAAATTAATAGGTGGCACGCTCCACCATTTTTGCGTGCTGTTCTTCCTTGTATTTAATTAAGTCAGCTTCGGTTTCAAAAATAAGCTGGCTTGCAAGGTCAACCGTTACCGTGTCTGATAATAAATCGTGCAGGGCCTGACGCGTTTTTCTTGTTGCAATAAGCGAAGCAATTTGAGCAATAGTAACAATCAAAAGCATTGCTACACCAAAAATTCCCGCATTTGCAAACACAACAAGAATAACCGAGAAAACGGGAAGCATAATTTCAAAGGTGTATTTGCCCAAAACGGAACGAATAAAAAGCTGCATAGGAGTAATCTTAACACCGTTTGTTCGCATAACGGCAATGCCAAAAATCTTTTTACCTAGCGTTTGACCGTTTTTAAGGAACAGGGGAATAATAAATTCCCACACAAGAACAGCCAAGAAAATGCCTAATGCCGTAATTGTTATGATGAGGTTAAACACTAGGGAATAAGCTTTTAAAACCTCAGGATCATTTTTAAAGGCTTTGTCAGCCTCGGCATAAATTTGTTTTTCTTCATCTGTCAGCTTTTCAAAATCTTCAAGTGATATATCAGAAATGCCGTATTCCTCATAATACTTAGTTTCTAAAGCTTGAACCTTGTCAACCTTATTATCAAAGCCGACAATAGCCGAAACAACAGCCGCAAAGCCCGCGGCCAAGGTTATAATAAGAATAATATCAAAAAGATAAGCCGAAAACCGCTTCCAAACAGTTGGCTTTTGTAAGTCATAAATCATTTTCAAAAAATTGACCTTTCAAAGTGGGTTAAATATGTATATTTAAGGACATTATACAAGCATTATAAATCATAACACATTTTTCGGCAAAAAACAACCTTTTTTAAGGTATAAAATTAAAAAAATATATTTTTATATATATTATATATATTTAGGCGATTTTTTCTTGACATATAGCACAAGTCTAATATAAAATGAAAATATATATAACCCAAATTGGAAGGATGCGAAATTATGGATATTAATAATATTTTAGCCAAATGCGACCACACCCTATTAACCCAAACAGCTACTTGGGATGACATTAAAAAGATTTGCGATGACGGTATGAAATATAGCACCGCATCTGTTTGCATTCCGCCTTATTTTGTAAAGCAGGCAAAGGAATATGTCGGTGAAAAATTGGCAATTTGCACCGTTATCGGTTTTCCTAACGGCTACAATACTACAGCCGTTAAGGTTTTTGAAACTAAGGACGCTATTGCCTCGGGTGCTGATGAAATTGATATGGTTATAAATATTGGCGCACTTAAAGCAGGAATGGATGATTATATTGTTGATGAAATTAAGCAAATAAAGGCTGCTTGCGGCGACAAAATTTTAAAGGTTATTATTGAAACCTGTCTTTTAAGCGAAGAAGAAAAAATCCGTATGTGTAAAAACGTAACCGCCGCCGGTGCTGATTATATTAAAACTTCCACAGGCTTTTCTACTGCGGGCGCTACCCGTGAGGACGTTAAGCTTATGGTAGAAAATGTTGGCGAAGGTATTTTAGTTAAAGCTGCGGGCGGTATTTCGGGCATTCAGGATGCTGAGGACTTTATAAACCTGGGGGCTGACCGTTTGGGTACAAGCCGTGTTGTTAAAGCGGTTCAGGGTCTTGAGGGCTCGGGATATTAATTTGAAAGGAAGAAAAATAAAATGTCTACACCTACTCCTCATATATCATCAAAACCGGGCGATTTCGCCAAAACTGTTTTAATGCCGGGCGACCCGCTCCGCGCTAAGTATATTGCTGAAAATTTCTTAGAAGACGCCGTGCTTGTAAACAACGTTCGTGGTGTTCAGGGTTATACCGGTTTTTACAAAGGCAAGCGTGTATCTGTAATGGCTTCAGGTATGGGTCAGCCTGCAATTGGCATCTATTCCTACGAGCTTTATAATTTTTACGACGTTGAAACAATTATACGTGTTGGTTCTTGCGGTTCGTTTTCACCCGACCTTCACGCACGTGATATTATTGTTGCTATGGGCGCTTGTACCAACGGCAATTACGCTTCGCAGTATAATCTTCCAGGTACGTTTTGCCCTATTGCCGACTTTGATTTAGTTCGCCGTGCTGCTGAGGAATGTGAAAAGGCAGGCGTTAATTATAGGGTTGGTAACATCTTCTCGTCAGATATGTTCTATGATGATGCTAATTCCGGTATGCAGTGGGCAAAGATGGGTGTTTTGGGCGTCGAAATGGAATCTGCGGCCCTTTACTGCAACGCCGCCCGTGCGGGTAAAAAGGCGCTTTGTATCTGCACTGTGAGCGATTCCTTTATTTATCCCGAAGAAAACACTACTGCTGAAGAAAGACAAAATTCCTTCACAAAAATGATGGAAATTGCGCTTGAATTAGCATAAAAAAAGGAATAAATTTTATGTCGAAAAGAGTATTTTTAATAGTGCTTGACAGTATGGGTATAGGTGAAATGCCCGACGCTAGTGAATGGAAGGACGAGGGCAGCAACACCTTGGCCTCTATAAGACAGCACGAAGCCTTTAACTGCCCTAACCTCGAAAAGCTTGGTCTTTTTGCAATTGACGGTGTGGGCGGTAATAATGTAGAGCCTATTGGCGCCTATGCCCGTATGTTTGAAGCCTCAAAGGGTAAAGATACCACCATTGGTCACTGGGAAATTGCAGGTGTTTATTCACCTAAAGCGTTTCCAACTTATCCTAACGGTTTTCCTGACGAAGTTGTATTGGAATTTACAAAAAGAACAGGTCGTGAAATTCTTTGTAACAAGCCTTATTCGGGCACTGACGTTATAAGGGATTATGGTGAAGAGCACCTTAAAACAGGCAAGCTTATTGTTTATACCTCGGCTGACAGTGTTTTTCAAATTGCTGCACATGAGGATGTTGTTCCCGTTGAGGAATTATATAAATATTGTGAAATTGCCCGTGAAATGCTTCAGGGTGAGCACGGTGTAGGTCGTGTTATTGCACGTCCGTTTTATGACAAGCATCCATTTAAGCGTTCACCAAAAAGGCACGACTATTCACTTTTGCCGCCCGAAAAAACAATGCCGTCAGTCTTAAAGGCCAACGGTTTTGAAACTATTTCGGTTGGTAAGATTTTTGACATTTTTGCAGGTCAGGGCTTTACTGAAAGTAATCCGACTGTCAGCAACAGCGACGGTATGGATAAAACTTTAGCTATAATGGACCGTGATTTTTCGGGCCTTTGCTTTACAAATTTGGTTGATTTTGATATGGTTTACGGTCACCGTAACGATGTAGAGGGTTATGCTAAGGCTATGACCGAATTTGATATTCGTTTAGGCGAGGTTTTAGGTAAATTGAGGGAAGACGATTTGCTTATTATTACTGCCGACCACGGCTGTGACCCTAAAACTCCATCAACCGACCATTCGCGTGAATACACCCCAATGCTTGCATACGGCAAGGGTGTCAAAGCGGTTAATTTGGGCGTTCGTGGTAGCTTTGCCGATATCGGTAAAACTGTATTAGAATGGCTTGGTGTTACTGATAACGACCTCTTTGGCGAAAGCTTTTTTAAGGAGATTACAAATGACTGATATTAAGCTTATGGAAATTGCGGTAAAGGCTCGTGAAATGTCATATTCGCCTTATTCAAACTTCCGTGTGGGTGCCGCACTTTTGGGAAAAAGCGGTAAGGTTTACACAGGCTGTAATGTTGAAAATGCAGGCTATACCCCCACAAATTGCGCTGAAAGAACTGCTTTGTTTAAAGCAATTAGCGAGGGTGAGCATGAATTTTCGGCCATTGCCATTGTTGGTGGCCTTGGTGAAAATATTAGCGAATTTTGTGCCCCATGCGGTGTTTGCAGGCAGGCACTTTCGGAATTTTGTGATAAGGATTTTCGCTTTATATTAGGTAACCCTAAAGAAATTAAGGTTTTAACAATGGAGGAAATTATGCCGTATTCCTTTGGAAAGGGAGATTTAAAGCTATGAGAATGTTTGACATAATCAAGAAAAAGCGTGATGGCGGCGAGCTTTCAAGTGAGGAAATTGCTTGGTTTATTGAAAATTACGTAAAGGGCGAAATTCCCGACTATCAGGCTGCGGCGCTTTGCATGGCTATATACTATAAGGGTATGACCATTGATGAAACCACGGCTTTAACCTTTGCTATTCGTGATTCGGGTGACACGCTTGATTTTTCTAACATTAACGGTCTTCGTGTGGATAAGCACTCAACAGGTGGTGTGGGTGACAAAACAAGCCTTGTTGTTACCCCAATTGTTGCATCTTTAGGTGTAAAGGTTGCTAAAATGAGCGGCCGTGGACTTGGTCATACAGGCGGTACAATTGATAAATTGGAAGCAATTCCGGGTTTTCGCACCGATATTCCTACCGAAGAATTTGAAGAAATAGTTAATAATGTCGGCATCGCAATTGTTGGTCAAAACGCAACACTTGCCCCTGCCGACAAACTTTTGTACGCTTTAAGGGATGTTACCGCAACGGTTGACAGTCTTCCCCTTATTGTTTCAAGCATTATGGGTAAAAAATTAGCAGCCGATGACGACTGCATTGTTTTGGATGTTAAAACCGGTAGCGGCTCATTTATGAAAACCGTGGACGAGAGCCGTGAGCTTGCGCAGGTTATGGTTGATATCGGCCGTCGCGCAGGTAAAAAAATGCGTGCGCTTATTACCGATATGGACAGACCTTTGGGCAATGCTATTGGTAATTCGCTTGAGGTTATAGAAGCAATTGAAACCCTTAAGGGCAACGGACCTGAGGATTTAACCGAGCTTTGTGTTGCCTTGGCTTCCCATATGTTATCTCTTGCTGAAAAGGGCAGTTATGATGAATGTAAAGCCAATGTTTTAAGGGTTATTGCCGATGGTACGGCCCTTAACACCTTTGCAAAAATGGTCGAGGCTCAGGGCGGTAACAGCGACTGGATTTTAAACCCCGAAAAATTTCCAAAAGCCAAGTATGAAAGGGCTGTTGTTAGTGAAAAATCGGGTTATATTACCAGTGTTGATACAGAGGGCTACGGCATTGCAAGTCTTTTACTTGGCGCAGGTCGTAACACCAAAGAGGATGTTATTGACTTTGCCGCAGGTATTTATCTTAACAAGAAAACGGGCGATTATGTGAATGAGGGTGATGTTATTGCAACCCTTTATACCGAAAAGTCTGAAACCTTTGAGGCGGCTGAAAAACGTCTGATAAAAGCCACAGTTTTAAGCGATGAAAAGCCACAGGAAATGCCCTTGGTTTTAAGTGTTGTAGAATAAGGAAGTAAAATATGGCTAAATTATATTTTAAGTATGGGGCAATGGGTTCTTCAAAAACCGCAAACGCCCTTATAACAAAATTCAATTATGAGGAAAGGGGAATGAAGGTTTGGCTTATTAAGCCTTCAATTGATGACCGTGACGGCGCAAATGCCGTTAAGTCTCGCATAGGCCTTTATGCCGAGGCTTATGTTGTAACCCCAGATATAAACTTAATTGAAGAATATGAAAAGCAAAATGATATAAACGTGATAATAGCTGACGAATGTCAGTTTTTAACCCCAAAGCAAATTGACGGGTTAAGAACTATTGTTGACGAATATGATATTCCTGTTTTGTGCTTTGGTCTTCGTACTGACTTTTTGACACATTTGTTCCCAGGCTCGCGCCGTCTTTTTGAGGTGGCAGATTCTATTAGCGAAATTAAAACTATTTGCACCTGCGGTAAAAAGGCAATTATAAATGCCCGAATTGATGAAAATGGCAAAATTGTGACCGAGGGTGACCAAATTTTAATTGGTGGTAACGATTCTTACGTTGCAATGTGCCACAGCTGTTGGCAAGAAAAAATTAAGAAACAAAAAGCAGGCAAATAACTTGAAAAATAATAAGTATTTGTTTTTGGTTTTTGCGGCGGTGCTGCTAATTATAGCGGTGCCGACAGTTTTAATAATGGATTATTATAATCTTTTTCCGCAAAAAACATATTCGGCGGACGATTTTGGCATAAAAACGGTTGAAAGTACAGTCGATTTTGACGGTGACGGGGTTGATGATTACCGTGATATAATGCTCGGTGCCAGGCAGGATGCTGAAAATAAACCCAAATATAAAAGCGAATATTATGCAAACGCTTTTCCGCCTGATAATATCGGTGTTTGCACCGACGTTGTATGGCGTGCCTTTAAAGCGGCAGGGTATGATTTAAGGGCAATGGTTTCAAAGGATATATCACAGAACACAAAAGATTACCCTAACGTGCAAAAGCCTGATGATAAAATTGACTTTCGCCGTGTTAAAAATTTAAAGGTGTTTTTTGATAAATATGCTACCGTTTTAACAACCGATACTGAGGAAATTTCCGAATGGCAGCCAGGAGATATTGTAATTTTTAACAATAATACTCATATTGGTGTTGTGTCGGATAAACGAAGTAGTGACGGAAAGCCCTATATAATACATAACGGCGGTCAGCCAAATAGGGAAGAGGATTATCTTCCAAGAACAAAGGTCGTGGCGCATTACCGTTTTGACGCTTCACTTTTATCGGAAGATTTTTTAGAAAAATGGCAAAAATAAAAGAGGCAGTTAACTGCCTCTTTTTCTTATTTCGTCGATAAACATACGTACTTCTTTTTGTTGCAATTTGGGTAGATAGTGATATATTTTAATTATACTCTTTTCGGTATTTGATAAATCAAAAGGAAGGTCGTTTTCATCCTTTTTATCTTCGGGTTGAGTGGTAGTACCATAAAGTGTTTCAATAACACCTCCGGGTGTATGCAAAATATAGCCGGTTGGTTTAACAGTTGAAACCTCCAGCTCGCCGTCGCCTTTGGTTTCTTTACCGTATATAATAAGGTTGGGTTCAATACCAAGCACCTCGGCAATTTTTAGCGCCATATCAACAGTTATATTGCCTTCACGCTCCATTTGTGAATAGGTGCTGGTTTTAAGGTCGATCATTTTTGCAAGCTCGCCTTGGGTAAGTTTTTTTTCTTTGCGGTACGTTTTAATTCTTTCATTAACTTCACTCGCCATAATAAAATCCTCATTCATTAAAATTACTTGACACTGGGCGTTATTATTGGTAAAATGACTTATATGCTGGAGTGGCTCAGTTGGTAGAGCAGCTGATTCGTAATCAGCAGGTCGTGGGTTCGAGTCCCATCTTCAGCTCCAATCCCTTAAGTGCTTTACTTGAGGGATTTTTTATTTATCCCAATATTAAAATTTACATTTTAATTATACGATATATGTCAAAATTTGTAAAGTATTATTTAATAATATCGCAATTTGTATTGAAAATACGGTATAATTAGGATATAATCATATTAAAGCCACGGTAAAGGGTGATTTTATGGCTGATGTAAAAAAGATACTTAACAATATGACAATAGAGGAAAAAATCGGTCAGCTAATGCAGCAAAACGCAAATGTGTTCATTAAAACCGACGCGCAAATAACGGGTAAGCAGTTTGACAATGGTTACACACAGGATGAGCTTTCGAGCGACACACTTAATTCTAACGGTGAAATAGAAGCGGTTGTAACTGTAAGGAATGATAGCAACATTGACGGAAAGGAAACGGTTATGCTTTATATGCGTGATTTGGTTGCATCAACATCACGCCCTGTTCAGCAGCTTGTTGCCTTTGAAAAGGTGGATATCAAAGCTGGCGAAACAAAGCAAATTAAATTTAAGGTAACTGAGCCAATGCTTCGTTTCTGGAATGATAACGACGAGTTTGTTTCCGAAAAAGGTAAGTTCCAGCTTTCTACAGGCTATGCTGACCACTTAATTTTTACAAAAGAATTTGAACTTATTTAATTAAAAAGCACCCTTTAGGGTGCTTTTTATAGTTTTATTGATACCTCACCACTTGAAAGGGTTACAGTTTCGTCATTGTTAAGTTTTACTTTAAGATGGCAGTTATCGTCAATTTCTAAAGCAGTGCCTTCGTTAATAATTTGGCCTTGCTTTAAAATATGAATCTTTTGACCTAAAGCCATACTTTTTTGGCGGTAGGTGTTTAAAAATTCACGGTTTTCAAGGTGTTTATATTGGTAAAATAAATTATCAATTACAGCGGCGCAAAGCTTTTCGCAAAGGGTGGGGTGGTAGTTATCAAAAACAGTGCCGGCAATATCCTTAATTTCATCATAAAAGCCGTTTTCGCTCTCGCAAGCGTTAATCCCTATGCCCACAACAACAAAGCTGTCACGACCCATAAAACCACCCTCGCACAAAATGCCGCAAACCTTCTTGCCATTAATTAAAATGTCATTAACCCATTTTATTTCGGTGTTTTTGCCTGAAGCATCTTCGATGGCATCGCTTACAGCTACTGCTGCGGCGGCGGTTAAAAGGGTAGTGTCAATTGTGTCGGCTTTAGGGCGGAGTAAAATGCTCATATAAATTCCGCCCTTGTCGGACTGGAATTTGCGGTCATACCTGCCACGGCCCTCGGTTTGTGAAAGGGCTATAATAACCTGTCCTTCACCTTCGCCGTTTACAGCCATTTCTTTTAAAAGAGTGTTGGTTGAGGTTACACTTTCAAAAAGTGAAAGGTTAATTCCGTCAGTTTTTAGACGTGAAGTAATGCCGTTGGCAGTGATCAAATTTTCACTCAACATAAACCCTCCTTTAAAACGAAATTAGCCTTGACAAAGTCTTTTAAATTCATTATAATAATTCTTGCTGATAAAAGCAATATATTTATATATGCATACGTATCGAAGCGGGGACGTTGCTGGGCGCCGCCGGTGGCAGATTAAGCGAGGCATAAGGAGTGGCCGCGGTCGAAATTTTTACACGGCAGTGTTAAAAATTTTCGGGCACCGCAACAGGACATAACGGGGCGCCCCGTTCGGTAAAAATTGAATAGTTCGTTATACTCTAAATTGAGTTTAACATACACGGAGACGTATCGAAGTGGTCATAACGGGGCTGACTCGAAACATAGTCGGGTCTGTCACACACTACTCTTTGAAACTCCGCTGTTTATCGGCGTTTACGCCACGTGCATTTGCACTTTAAGAATTCTGCATCTCGCAGTTTTCTCGCAATTTGGTATCAAGGCGCAAGCCTATACAATTTTATATGGAGACGTATCGAAGTGGTCATAACGGGGCTGACTCGAAATGTTGTTGGCTATTTTCGAACTTCTCCCTAAACCCCTTGATTTCAAAAGGTTTTTAGACATCGCTTTGAGCAAACAGCGATTTGTCTAAAGGGTTGTCTATAGGTTTTGCTCATCTAAAAATTTTATATGTTTGATACGGAGAGTTGTCCGAGTGGTCGAAGGTGCAGCACTCGAAATGCTGTGTTCAGTCAAATGAACCTAGGGTTCGAATCCCTAACTCTCCGCCAGATAAGGAAAGCAGTAGGTTTTTACCTGCTGCTTTTTCTTATGCTGATAGATGGCGAAGAAGTAACTGTACTCAATGAAGGGACTGCTGGTGTTCCTTTTGATGACCCTGCCCATACAGAAGTGGCCGAACAAATGTACCGAGCCTATTTAAGCATTCAGGAAGACCGTGAAAAAGAAGGTCTTAAGAATCTTAGGAAACTTCGCAATAAGCAGATGCCGATACAATATGCCTATAAAGAAAAGTATTCTCAATATACTGAACTTAAAGAAAACCAAGCAAAAGCAAAAGGTGTAGAACCTAAAGATTTGGTAGATTATCCAGTTTTTGAATATACTCCGGAACATAACTATATTGGCGAAAGAATAGTATTTCTTATGAATATCAACAATCAGGAAGTCGCTGATTTTTGCCGTAACATTGATATTAGCAGGAGCTCTCTTCATCGATATATAAAAGGCACTCACGTTCCCTCTGAAAAATTGTTAGAAAAAATCATTGCTGCACTTTTTGTTGACGTGGCAGATTTTTCCTCTGAACCAGATAATTTTGAAGAATGGAAAGATTCTTTTAAGCGCTATCAGGGCGAAGATATTTTTGAATTCAAAAAAGAAAATTCTCGAACAATTCCAAACAAATCATTTTACTTACACAGCTCATGAAGCAGTACGCCATCTTCCTAATGCACATTTCAAAATTATGAAATCACTTATTGAGAATGCCTTCTCAATCTTAAATCTCATCCCGCATGATGATAACTAAACAAGCATATATAATTTAATAAGATTCTTAGTGTAATAGCAGGGCTTGTCGCCCTGCTATTTTTTAGCATGTTCCCTCTACGAATTCTTTTATGTAAAAAGATTCCCCTGTAATTTGTTCTAAAGAAATTACAATTACGATGTTTGTAATAATGCTTTGAATTTCAGCACATTCCATAACATCCTTGGATGTTTTATTAAATGGTGTCATAATTGACATTATATTACCTATAAGACCAGGAGCATTTGAGAGAAAAATATCTGTTGTAGGTAAGATGATGTCATTAAGAATAGCCAGACAAATTTCTTTTTTGCTTTTACCATCTCTGCTCAAAATATGTTTGTTTATCATAGTGTCTAAAGGGTTTGTCGAAAAATCAATTTTTCATAATTTTTTCAAAAACCCAGATTTCTAAAGGCTAAAATGGCGGAAACCCCTTTATTTATGCGGGTTTAGGGGTTTTTCATCCTTCTTATTTCGTTGATGTTTAAAATCGTTTTTTACTGTTTTAACAGTTGCCAATAACACTCGAAATCTTCTTTGCCAAACGGAAGCCAATCTTCCCAAAAGCCTTTAACTGTGCGGTTTTCAGGCATCTGCCTATCGCCACATCACACAGAGTTCTAACGAGAATTCTAATACAACTGAATATTTGCGTTAATACTCCTTTGGGAGTTTAACATACACGGAGACGTATCGAAGTGGTCATAACGGGGCTGACTCGAAATCAGTTAGGGAGCAATCCCCCGCGAGTTCGAATCTCGCCGTCTCCGCCAAAACGCCTTGGAACTGAATAATTCCAAGGCGTTTCTTTATAATCTTCCTTTCTTTATTAAGTGAGATATGGTATAATAATAAAAAATGAGGAGGCGAATCATATGGGAGGACAAGAAGGAAGCCGTGGATATTTATATCAATCTATAGTATCAATATTAAACGCTTGTACTGAACAGACATGGGAAAGCATTTCGGTTGAATACACCACTTCTAACGATAAAGTAGATATTGCTTTGCTGGATGAAAATAATATCGTTATAAATGCACTGCAAGTAAAATCATCCGTAAATTTATTTACTATTGCAAATATAAAACAGTGGCTTTTAGACTTATCAAACGATGTTGTCGCTTTGGAGTATCAGATAATTCTTATCGGTAATTGCGATAAAAATACTAATAATTTTATCAAATCTATTGAAAAATATTATGCAGGGCAAATGGATAAAGAGGCAGAAAAGAGTCTCTTAGGTTATACAGATTTTTTATCCGATAAAAAAGTCAAAATCAGCTTGTTACCATTTGATCCTGACAACCTAATTGGAGTTGTGCGTGACTCTTTGAATCGCTTTGTTTCAAATTTAGGTTACACAATAAATTATGATTCGCTTGATGAATTGGCTCACGCTTTAATTTCATTACATATGTTATTTGGTACAAACAGCAAATGTATATCCAAAGATGAGTACATCAAAAAAATAGCACAGTGGTTGGAACTTAGTTGCAATGGAATGTTACACAGAAGGAAAGAGTCATCTACTTTAACAGTTAAATCCTTTAATGAGCAAGACAACTGCACATGTAATAATATTAATCTAATCAAGATAACAGAGACAAAAGCCTTTGCATCAATTAGAGAAAATCTTTTAAGCAAAGGAAGAGAATTAATTACTAAAATACCAAGCATAAAAATAAAAACAATAATATCAGAAACGAAAAAGGCCAAACAAAACAATTCTCATATAAGGAAATATATACCTAATGACCCTGAATCCATAGAAGAATTTGGGGAAAGATTAGCTAATTTGAATATGTCTTCTCCCGCTGAATTATCTGAGGAAGAAAAAAACGATGCAAAAACTGCTATAAAAAAGTATTGGAATATTGATATAACTAATGATTTCTTCTATGTGGGAAATCTTACGAAAAGCACTATGTTTGCGCAGATTACAGGTGTTCAATATGAAGGGACTCCCTCTGAAACCAAAAAGAACGACTTAATATGCGATTTGCAAGAAGTTATATTGCATTTGGAGTTGTTAGAGGAGTTCGAAAAAATATTTTCCAATTTATATCGTATCCCGCTTTGTATTGAAAATATAGGCGATAATAGCGATTCAGATATAACAATCACCTTACATCTTGCTAATAGTGATATTAAAATTTTTGACATTAACAGCGACTTGACTTGTGATGAGCGTGAAATTTTAGGCGCTATGTCTGATTGGCTTATTGACGATGATATAATATCAAAACTTTTCGATGTTACAGACAACGAACAAATAAGTGTAGATCCGTCTTTTCAACCGTATCAACAGCCTATCCGAATGACACCTCTTGGCGGAAGATTATTATATGATTACGATGATTTTGTTGATTGTTTTTCAGATTATCAAGCAGAAATAGACAAAGCAGGAAACGTATCATATGATATTAAGTCATTACGAGCAGGAGAAGCAAAATGGTTGGCTCCATTTATATACACACTTATAGATGAAAAAATAGAATACCAAATTAATTATTCTATTCTCTCGAAAAATTCCAGCGGGAAACAATTCGGGAAAATAGAAAGTAAGTAAGCAAAACAAAAATAGCTGCCCCGCCGATTTTTCGGCGGGGCATTCCGTTACGGCAAGGGATTAAAAATCAATTTCTTTTATGATAAAAATCTTTTTATTCTTACCGTATCCTTGCATCTTGATATATCCAAGAGTTTCAAGGTCGTCACAATAGGTGTATCCAAGATAGGATTTGTGCAGATCATCTCTCCCAAGGGCGACGAGCATTTGCCATGGATATGGGTTGCAACTGCCGTCCTCGGTTTCGGAGCAACGCTCTTTGAGGTACATATACAGTTTATATAAATAATTTCTGTATTCACCTACGATAAGACCGTCACGCTGTTTACGGAGATAATCAAGTTTTTCGGCTATCTGTTCTTGTGTCAGAACTTTCTTCTTAATCAATTTTTTCACCTCTTTTCATTCTTCTTTTGCATCGGCGCTGTTCGTTTTCACGCTCTCTGCGTTGTATGTACTTAAATTCTCGAATAAGTTCTTTATATCGTTCTGTGCGTGGGTTGGATAATTTTTGCGGTGATGCCATATAGCATATAAATTCTTCCTTCACACAGTATTGGGTGCTGCCAATTTTTATACCGTGCAAGGTTTGTTCTCTGATCAGTTCATGTATGCGCTGTGGGTTATGTCCGACAAGTTCCGCCGCTGTCTGCGTGGGCAGAGCTTCGGGTAGCTCTGCCCACAGCACCTCCAACCATAGCCT
>JAGAQV010000004.1 GCA_017622555.1 Clostridia bacterium | reverse complement strand
ATAATAAATAAGAAAGAATAAAGAATAAAATCGGTGTCGGCTTTGCCGACAGATTTATATATCGTGCCGTAGGCACACATTTTTTCTTATTTCTTCTTTATTATCTATTCTTTTGGGCGTCAGCCCGATAAACTATAATTTAAATATAAAAAGCGGTAGAGCAATTTGCTCTACCGCATCGTTTTTATTCTTCACCTTCAGGGAAGTTAAAGTCCTTATTACTTTCGGGGGTTTGTGGCAAACGGTTAATATCAGCCTGATAGCTTGATTCACCAACATTGGCTCTTAAGGTTGCCTTATAAGTTTTGCTTTCGCCGCTTTCAGTTACAATTGTCACGGTAATTTTATCGCCCGCGCGGCTTTGCTCAATTATATTAAGCACAACCGCATCGTCAGTAGTGTCAACACCGTTAATTTGAACAATGGTGTCACCCTTTTTAAGCTTACCATAAAGGTCGCTGTCCTCTGCAACCGAATCAACCAATAATCCAACATATTTATACTTGCCAAGCTCAACCGCAATTGAATCAACCGCAAAATAGGTAATACCAAGCCTTGCACGGCTTACAACCTTACCCTCTTTAATAAGCTCTTCAACAATGTATTTCATTGTTGTGGTGGGTATAGCGTATCCAACCGATTCGTGCGCTTCGGCAACAAGCTTAGCCGAAGTAATACCCACAACCTGACCGTACATATTAACAAGCGCGCCGCCTGACGAGCCGGGGTTTATTGGACTGTCGGTTTGAATTAAGCGTGCCGAATAGCTTGAGGTTGTTTGAACACGGCGGTCTACTGCAGAAACAATACCACGTGTAATGCTTGCCTTGTCAGTAGGTTCGTTAGGGCAACCGATTGCCACAACACTTTCACCGTATATAAGCTCATCCGAATTACCAAAGCTTGCCGCCTTAAAGCTTTTGCCGTCCATTTTTAAAACTGCAAGATCACTAACAGTATCGCCCGCAACGTATTCTGCAGAATATTCCTTACC
The DNA here is from genome assembly GCA_017622555.1 of Clostridia bacterium. Taxonomy (GTDB): domain Bacteria; phylum Bacillota; class Clostridia; order Oscillospirales; family Acutalibacteraceae; genus UBA737. The sequence goes on along the minus strand of JAGAQV010000004.1, from coordinate 43,617 downwards.
GTCTTGAGTATAAACCTTAAACTTAGGCGCCGGAACGTTTGAATAAATATGGTCGTTCGTTACGATATAGCCGTCCTCGGTATAAATTACACCGCTGGCATACGAAGCCGAACCGTTTTCGTTATATACAATAATGCCCACAACACTGTCTGAAACCTTATCATAAACCTGAGCCGCAGTCATTTCATCGGTATTTGCGGGCTTAGACGCAAGATTTACGTTAACCTTCGATTTATAAGCTCCATTGTTTTTACCCACAAAATAACCTGTAACGCAAGCAGTGGAAATTAGAATTACCATTGCTATAATAAAGGCAAATATTTTAACCCCACGGCCCGATACCTTATCGTCCTTTTCAGGTGCAATTTCACCAACGGTTACGGGGTTATATACTACAGAAAAATCCTCACTCGAAGCATCACTAACAACCTCTTGTGTTGGAATTTCTTCAGTTTTAGTTTCATTTACAGGTATCTCTTCAACAGCTTCATCAGTTTGTTGAAGCTCAAGCTCTTTATTATTTTCAAAATTATCCATTGTTTTCTCCTTTGGGAAGTATTACCTTAAAGGCAGTAAACTGACCCTGTCGGCTTGCAACCGAAACCTGACCCTTGTGCGCCAAAACAATTGTTTTAACAAGATAAAGCCCAAGTCCTAAGCTGTTTTTAATATCAGAACGGGATTTATCGCCCTTATAAAAGCGTTCAAACACAAAAGGCAGCTCACTTTCGGGTATGCCCTCACCGGTATTTTTAACAACAAATGTTATATTATCATTTTCTTCACTTAAAGTAAAGGAAATTTTGCCGTTTTGGTTTGTAAACTTAATGGCATTATCAACCAAGTTGTAAACAACCTGATGAATAAGGTCACGGTCAGCTGAAATTTTTATATCAGTTAAGGTGTCAAGCCCTTCAATTTCAAAGCCACCCTTTTCAATGCGCTGTTCTTGACCGATAACAATTGAAAACACCATTTCACGCATACTAAAAGCTTCTTTTTTAAGCTCAACCTCGCCCGCTTCAAGCTTAGAAATATCAAGCATACCGTTTACAAGGCGTGAAAGCCGTTTAACCTCGCTTGAAACAATTGACAGGTAATATTCGTGCTTATCCTCAGGTATGGTACCGTCCAAAATACCGTCAATAAAGCCCGAAATGGTGGTCATTGGGGTGCGAAGCTCGTGCGAAACACTGCCAACAAAGCTTCGGCGCATGGTTTCCAGTCGTGACAGCGAATTTGTCATCATATTAAACGATACTGCCAATTCGCCGATTTCATCATCACTTGTAACGGGAATTCGTTTTGAAAAATCACCCTTTGCCATTGCTTTTGCCGCATCCGACATATTTTTTAGCGGCTTAGCCATTCTGTAGGTTATAAAAACCGAAAGACAAAACATTAGCAAAATTGGTATTATTGCAACCCTTACCAAAAGCCTTGTAATAGTCGTCATAAGACCCTCTACCTGCTCCATCGGCTTAGTTGCAAACACATAGTAAGTTTTATCAATTTCAAACGAGTCTGCCGCAACACAATAAGGGTTTGCGTACATATCTAAATTATCAACCACGGGGCGCTTACCATTTACCGCACGGTTAATAACATCCTTTGGTACTATATACGAAGAATGAAGACACTTACCAACTGACTGCCATTCGTCACAAGCGCACACCACAACGGTACCGTGTTGGTCGGTTATAAACATATCCGACCCAAGAACACTTGAAAGAGCATGCGATATTGACAAAAAGCCCTGCTGTATATTTGCTTCCCCGCCGTCAGCTACTGTGCTTGAAACCTCGGTACAGCTTTGCTTTAAGGATTTATATGTGCTGCCTGCAACATAATTATTAAGCACAACGGTTAGAAGCATTAAAATTGCAATAATGCTTATGCAAATAACTGCCCCCATAACCAAAAAATACCTTTTGAAAAGTCGAAGCTTCATAAATTATTTAACCTCAAATTTATAGCCCACACCCCAAACAGTCTTAAGCGACCATTCGTCAGATATATTTTCAAGCTTTTCACGAATTCTTTTTACGTGAACGTCAACTGTGCGTGAGTCCCCGTAATAATCAAAGCCCCAAACCTCGTCCAAAAGCTGATCGCGGGTGTAAACGCGGTTGGGATTGCTTGCAAGGTGATAAATAAGCTCTAATTCCTTAGGCGGTGTATCAATTGATTTTCCGTCAACCACAAGCTCGTAATTAGTTAAGTTTATTCGAAGCTTATCATATTTAACTTCGCAAATTTCATTCTTTTCACCGCTGACCGTGCGGCGTAAAACCGCTTTGACACGAGCCATAACCTCTTTAGTATCAAACGGCTTTGTAACGTAATCGTCAGCGCCAAGCTCAAGCCCTAAAATTTTGTCAAAGGTTTCACCCTTTGCAGTAAGCATAATTATCGGCACGTTTGATTCCTTGCGAATTTCTCTGCAAACCTGCCATCCATCAAATTTTGGTAGCATTATATCAAGTAAAATCAAATCGGGTTCAAAATTTTTGGCATAATCAATTGCTTGCTGACCGTCAAAAGCGGCCATGGTTTTATATCCTTCTTTTTCAAGATAAAGCCTTAAAAGTTCACAAATATTTTGGTCGTCATCAACAACTAATATTTTTTCTTCCATATATATTACCTACCTTTAACCCGATTTTACCATAAATATAATGTTAGAATATTAAAAAAATATGAATTTTTACACTAAATCCTTACTAAAAAAAGACTGCCCCGTTTTACCGAGGCAGTCGCGCGAAACAAGACGAATTATTCTGCTGATTCTTCCTTCATTTTTGCAAAGCATTCGCTGCAGTATACAGGACGGTCGTCACGGGGAAGGAACGGAACCTTAGCCACACCACCGCAAGCTGCACATACAGCTTCGTGCATCTCCCTTGGAGCCTTTCCAGCATTTTTGCGTTTGTCACGGCAGGGCTTGCAACGCTGCGGTTCATTTACAAAGCCTTTGGATTCGTAAAATTCCTGTTCTCTCGCAGTGAATACGAATTCTTCTCCGCAGTCCTTGCAAACTAGTGTTTTGTCTTCAAACATTTCTTTTACCTCACTTGGTTTTTTTCTTAGCCCGGGACGGAATTACACCGACATCTTTGCTTCCAACGTTCTTCTATTTTAAACTACTCGAGCATATATAAACAACAGTAGCCTGTTATTTTTTAAGTTTTTTACGAATACGGGAAAGCGCATTATCTACCGATTTTTCGGTAACGTTAAGGCTTTCGGCTATATCCGAATAGGACAGCCCCGCCAAAAACATTTGTAAAACCTCAAATTCCATTTTTGAAAGCTCTACCTTAATGCTTTGGGTTAAATTAGCATAATCCTCTTTTTCAATTATAATTTCTTCGGGGGTAGAATTATCACTTATATCAGCCCCCTCTAAAGAGGAAAGCATTTCATCGGGTATATTTTTTTGCGCACCGTTTTTACGTGCGAAAGAATATACTGACCTTCTTATACACAGTGAGGCAAAAGTCGAAAAAGAAGACCTTTGCGAATCATAAGTTTTTATAGCATTATAAAGCGCAATTGTTGCTTCCTGAACGGCATCATCAACATACGGCGCAGGCAAGCAGCCCTTTGCGGTTGAAACAATTACGGACATATAATGTTCAATTATAAAAGGTAATAATTGATATTCACCTTCATTGATAAGTTTAACAGCCATTTCTTCAGAAATTATTTGGCCATTTTCAACAATAATATTCCTCATTTGTCCACCAAATTAGCTTAATTGCCTATAACACAAGTATAATACATTAATTTTTAGGGGTTGTCAAGCATTTTCCCGAATTATACTATTTTTTCGCAAAAAATACTAATTATCAAAACATAATTATTGACAAAACTTAAATGTAAATATATTATTAAAATAGCGAGGAGGCTACTACCCATGATTAAAGAAAAATACCTTACCTGGTGCGAAAAAGCCACCAAGGACCCTGATTTGATTAAAGAGCTTAAAGAAATGGCAGGAAATGACGAGCTTATTTCTGATGCCTTTTATACTGAGCTTGAATTTGGCACCGCCGGTCTTCGCGGTGTTATAGGAGCAGGTACTAACAGAATGAACATTTATACTGTTGGTCAGGCTTCTCAAGGCCTTGCCGATTATGTTAATTCCATAACCAAAAACGGCAGTATTGCCATTAGCTATGACAGCCGCATTAAATCTGATGTTTTTGCAAAAGCAAGTGCGGAAATATTTGCCGCTAACGGCTTGAAGGTTTATATGTACAGCGAGCTTATGCCCACACCAATGCTTTCCTTTGCAGTTCGCCGTCTTAAGTGCGATGCAGGTGTTATGGTTACCGCAAGCCACAACCCCGCCAAATATAACGGTTATAAGGCATACGGTGCTGATGGCACCCAGTTAGGCCCTGAAGCTGCTGATTACGTGCTTTCAATTATGAAAAGCGTTGATGCTTTCAGCGGTGTTAAGAGTACCGATTTTGACCTTGCGGTTAAAGAAGGTAAAATTGAATATATTGGTGAAGATATTATTAACGAATATCTTGAGGCGGTTAAAACACAGCAAATTGAAAAAGGTCTTGATATGTCAAACCTTAATTTGATTTATTCCCCTTTAAACGGCACCGGCAATAAGCCCGTAAGGGAAATTTTAAAGCGCATCGGTGTAAAAAACGTTACCGTTGTTCCCGAACAGGAATTACCCGACGGCAACTTCCCAACTGCCCCCTACCCCAACCCCGAAATTCGCCAGTCATTTGAATGTGCACTTAAATTGGCTGAAACCGTTCCTGCTGATTTATTGCTTGCTACCGACCCCGACTGTGACCGTGTTGGTATTGCAGTAAATCAAGGTGGCGAATATCAGCTTATAACCGGTAACGACGTTGGCGCACTTTTGCTTTACTATATACTTTCACGCAAAACCGCTAACGGCAATTTACCTAATACGCCAATTGCTGTTAAAACTATTGTTACTTCGGAAATTTGTCAAAGAATTTGTGATGATTTTGGCTGTGAACTTATAAACGTACTTACAGGCTTTAAATTTATTGGCGAGCAAATTTCCATTTTAGAGGAAAAGAACGAACAAAACCGCTTTATTTTGGGATATGAAGAAAGCTACGGCTATTTAGCTGGTGACCATTGTCGTGATAAGGACGCTGTTGTGGCTTCAATGCTTATTTGCGAAATGGCAGCTTATTATAAGCACCAAGGCAAAACCCTTATTGACGTGCTAAACGCCATTTATGACAAATACGGCTACTTCTACTGCAGTCAAACAAGCTTTACCTGTGAAGGTCAAAGCGGTATGGCAAGAATTAAGGGCATTATGGAAGACCTTCGCACTAATCCGCCCAAGTCTATTGGCGGCAGCAAGGTTATAAAAATTAACGACTATAAGACATCAATTTCTTATAATTTGGAAAATGGTGAAGAAACTAAAATTACACTTCCCTCTTCAAACGTTTTGTCTTACTTTATGGAAGACGGCTGCAGCCTTATTGTTCGTCCTTCGGGCACTGAACCGAAAATTAAGCTTTATATCGGCGCTGTAGAAAGCACACATGAAAAATCTTTGACAAAGCGTGCCGAGCTCACGGCTGAAGGCACAAAACTCTTAGGCTTTTAGAATTTAAAAGGGCAAGCGTTACGCCTGCCCTTTTTATATAGTAAGGAGAATTTATGAACATCACAAAGGATATTAAATACATTGGTGTTAACGACTGTGAAATTGATTTGTTTGAAGGTCAGTATCCCGTGCCAAACGGTATGGCGTATAATTCCTATTTAATTATTGACGAAAAAATCGCCGTTATTGACACTGTTGAAAAACGCTTTACAAACGTATGGCTTGAAAAGCTTGAAGCTGAGCTTTCGGGCAAAAGCCCCGACTATCTTATAGTTCAGCATATGGAGCCTGACCATTCGGGCAGTATTAAAGCCTTTTGCGAAAAATATCCCAAAACGGTGGTTGTTGCAAACGCCAAAGCCTTTAATATGGTTAAAAACTTTTTTGGCACAGATTTAAGCCAAAGACAAATGGCAGTCGGCGAAAACGATACTTTAAATTTAGGCAAACATACCCTTACATTTATTACTGCGCCAATGGTGCACTGGCCTGAGGTTATTATGACCTATGACAGCACCGATAAGGTACTTTTTTCAGCTGATGCCTTTGGTAAATTTGGCTCATTTGACTGTGAAGAAGAATGGAAAGATGAAGCAAGACGTTATTACATTGGTATTGTGGGTAAATATGGTGTTCAGGTTAATGCAGTGCTTAAAAAGGCTGCAGGGCTTGACATTCAAAAAATTTGCGCACTTCACGGCCCCGTTTTGTCAGATAATTTGGGTTATTATGTTGATTTATATTCAAAATGGGCAAGCTATGAAGCCGAAGAAAAGGGTGTTTTAATTGCTTACACGTCAATTTACGGCAACACTAGAGAAGCCGCCCTGCTTTTAGCGGACAAGCTAAATGCAAACGGTGTTAAAAACGAAATCTTCGACCTTGCACGTTGCGACATTTTTGAAGCAGTAGCGAAAGCATTTAAATATGACAAGCTAGTGCTTGCAACCACAACCTATAATACCGACATTTTCCCCTTTATGCGCACATTTATTGAATATTTGACCGCGCGTAATTTCCAAAACCGCAAGGTTGCCTTTATTGAAAACGGCAGCTGGGGACCAATGGCCACAAAGGTAATGAGAAATATGCTTGAAAACAGCAAAAGCCTTACCCTTTGCGAAAACAACGTTACAATTTTATCGGGTGTGGATGATGCGACAAAAACCGCTATCACTACCCTTGCAAACGAGCTTTCCGAATAATTTTAAACGGCAGATTTTTCTGCCGTTTTTTATTATCTTTCCACATATTAGTTATTGAAATTTAAATCTTATTGTTATATAATAAAATATTATTAGAGATATAGAAAAACAGGGATGTTATGAAAAAAACAATTATAATTATTTGCTGCGCTGTTTTGGGCGTTGCATTAGCTCTCGGTTCAGTATTTTTGTTTATTAAATTTGGCGATAAGCTTTTTCCAACCGAAAGTCAAGGCTCTTATACAAGCGAGCCCATTATTTCACAGCCGACTGACGTTCCGCCGGCGGAGGTTATTCCAACCGAATATTTAACCTTTACTTCCCCAACTAATGAAAGCTTTTCCACAAACGATGCTTTTGTAATCTTTAAGGGTAACGTTAAAGACGGTAAGGTGTTAAAGCTTAATGAAGAAATTATTACCTGTGATGAACAAGGCAATTTTGAAAAAACAGTTAATTTAAACTATGGTAGTAACTCCATTACGTTTTCTGTCGGTGAAGAAGTTAAAACCTTTAACATTAACCGCCGATATGTAATCATAACCTCATACACACCGTCAAATTCGCAAACCTCTTCGGCAGGCATAAAACTTAAAGTTTCAGTAAAAGCCAGAGCTGGTGCAACCATTACCGCAAAGCTTAAAAATGAAACAATTACCCTAACCGAACAAATCGACGAAAACGGCGGCGATTCAAGCTTTATAGGCTATTTCACCATGCCAAGCGGTCACTTTGTTGACCTTAATTTAGGCAAAATAAAATTTACAGGTGTTCACGCAGGCTACAGCGAAAGCTTTTATTCGGGCACAATTACCTGCAAAAGAGAAGACATTGTGGTCGATTACGACCCTAATGCAACCCCATCGGGTAGCAATTACATAAACGTGGGGTCAGGCATTATTGCCGAGGTTGTTGCCTTTCAAGCCGAAACCTTTGGCGGTACCGATAAGAACGATAAATCCCGTCCTTATAACAACTACCTGCCCGAAGGAACTGTAGATTACAGTAGTGCAACGTTCAGAGAAGTTACAACCGAAAACGGTCGGTGTCTTGTAACCCTGCGTTGCGGACGTCAAATTTATCTTGAAAAGCGCCGCAGTCCGTATAATGACTTTACACCCGTGACAAAACAATATGTGGGTACTTTGCCCAACCATAACGAGCTTTCGGTTGCAAGCTTTGGTATTGAAGGTCACCACACCACCTTGGTGCTTGACACCGACTGGAAAGCACCCTTTATATTCGAGCTTAAGGACCAAGCTTATAACTCTGATCGTTCGGTTAGTAACGTAACCTTTAATTATGTTGATATTACATTTTGCTATGCCACCGTTTTTGATGGCGATATTACAATTTCTGAAGACCATCCATTATTTTCAGGCGTAAAAGTAATACAAAATCAAGCGGACTATACCCTTCGTTTTTTCCTTAAAAAGCAGGGTGCCTTTTACGGCTGGGATGCCTACTACAATGAAAACGGCCAGCTATGCTTCAAGTTTTTAAATCCTACCAAAGTGGTTGAAGCCGAAAATGAATACGGCGCAGACCTTACGGGTGCGGTTATTTTAATTGACGTTGGCCACGGCGGCAAGGTTGACACTGGAACAGGCGGCGTAGGCTCACGCGAGGACTGTGAAAAGAAATGGAATTTAATTCTTGCTCAATCAATTAAAGCCGAGCTTGAAAGCATAGGCGCAACCGTTCATATTACCCGCACCACCGACGTGGAACAGCTTGCAAATTATAAAGTAAAGCTGCTTAAGGATTTAAAGCCCGATTACTGCATTGCAATTCACCACGACGGTAATAAATCATCATCGCTTAACGGCTTTGGCTCTTATTATTATCATCCATATTCCAAAGCGGCGGCGCAGATAATGCAAAACCACAATTCAAATCTGACTGTAAACGGTAGTAAGGTTTACAAAAAAGCCACTCTTAAATGGCATTATTACTTTATGGGCAGGTGCAGTGTTTGTCCTGTGGTGCTTACCGAAAACGGTTATATGACTAATAGGTACGACTTTAATAACATTATAAATATGACCGTAAACAATGCTAAAGCTAAGGCAATTACCGCAGGTATTGCCGAATATTTCTTAAGTATTCAGTAAAATCAAGTAAAGGATAAACGTTATGAATTTTACTTCCATTGATAACAAGGGTCTTGTTGAAGGCTTTTGCCTTATTAAAACAATTGACCGCAAAACCTCTTCAAAGGGTGACAGCTATTTGGATATGACCTTGGGTGACAGCGACGGTGAAATTAACGCAAAGCTTTGGCGTTACGTACCCGAACTTCATGGCGAATTTGAGGCAAACCAAATTGTAAAGGTGAGAGGTCTTATTCAGGAATATAACTCAAGCGACCAATTAAGAATTGAGCGCATTCGCCACACCTGTGATGAAGACAACGTAAAACCAGAAAATTTCGTAAAATCTGCCGATTATTCGGGCGAAGCTATGTTTAATGAATTATTAAGCCTTGCAAATAATTTTAAGGATAGCGACCTTAAAGCAATTGTAACAGCTATTTTAAATGACAACCGCCAAAGAATACTTTATTGGCCTGCCGCCTTTAAGCTTCACCATGCAGTACGTGGCGGTTTATTGCTTCACACACTGTCAATTGTGCGCTTAGCACAGTCAGTTTGCAAAATTTATACCTTTGTTGATGATGAGCTTTTAATTTCGGGTTCAATTTTACACGATATTGCAAAGCTTCAGGAATACACCGTTGCTGACAGCGGCATTGCCACAGGCTATTCGATAGAGGGTAACCTTTTGGGCCATTTAACAATGGGTGCAATGGTTGTAAACGAATATGCCAAAAAGCTTGGAATAAGCCCAAAAACCGCAATGCTGCTTGAGCATATGCTTATTTCCCACCACGGCGAGCCCGACTTTGGGGCGGCAGTTCGCCCAGGCTTTATTGAAGCCGAATTGTTGTCCGAACTTGACCTTATGGATTCCCGTGTGTATGAAATGAAGGAAGCCATAGAATCCACCGCCCCTGACGATTTTTCTTCACGTCTTTGGGCAATGGACAACCGCAAGCTTTACAACCACAACCGCATTGACATTAACAATAAAACTGAAATTTTTTAATTTTGAAAGGTGATAAAAATGAAAATTACAAAAGATATGATTATTGGCGAAGTTTTAGACATTGATACAGGCTGTGCACAGTACTTCTTTGAGATTGGTATGCACTGTCTTGGTTGCCCTGCTTCACGTGGCGAAAGCATTGAACAGGCTTGTCAGGTACACGGTGCTGACTGTGACGCTTTGCTCAAAAAGCTTAACGCTTATTTTGAAAACAAATAATGAAAGCTTTAAGTCAACGACTTGAAACCATAGCCGCCCTTGTGCCGAAAGGTACAAGGGCTTGTGATATAGGCTGTGACCACGGCTATTTGGCCATTTATTTGACAAAAAACAATATTGCGTCCTCGGTTATTGCGGCCGACCTTAACGAAGCCCCACTTCAGCGTGCGCGCCAAAACATTAAAAAGCTTGGCGGTGAAAATATAGAGATTCGCCTTTGTGACGGTCTTTCGGGCATTCAAAAAAACGAGGTTGATACCGTAATTATTGCAGGTATGGGTGGTAATGTTATATCCGGCATTATCGACCGCTGCAGCTGGGCAAAAAGCAATGCTTTAACCTTTATTTTACAGCCCACCACCTCGGGCGAGGTTTTACGTGAATTTTTATATGAAAACGGTTTTGAAATTTTAAGTGAAATGGTAGTTTACGAAAACAATAAGCTTTATTCGGTTATGGTTTCAAAATTTACTAACCAAATAAACACCAAAGAAACCGGTTTTTATTACATAGGAAATATAAAGCCCGATACCGAATATGGTATCAAATATATTAAAAAACAGCAGAAACGGCTTTTTGCCGCGGCAGAAGCCTTAAAAAATATACCCGAAAAAGAAAGTGAATATAACCATTTTCTTTCGTCCTATAATTATATTACAAAAATTTTAGCGGAGTAATTTTATGCCATTTGACGGTGCCTTATTATACTGTGTGTCAGGCGAGCTTACGCAGGCGCTTGACTGCCATATTGACAAAATTTATCAGCCCTCGAAAGAAGAGCTGGTCTTTTTGTTGCGTAAAAAGGGCTTTGTCAAACGGCTTTTAATCAACATAAAATCTGGCAGTGCAAGGGTGCATTTTACCGAAAATAAATTTGAAAACCCCGAAAAGCCACCCATGTTTTGTATGCTCATGCGAAAGCATCTTTTAAACGGCAGGCTTGTGCGCATAACCCAACCCGACCTTGAACGTGTGATAATTTTTACCTTTTCAAGCATGAACGAAATGGGCGACATTCGTGAGCTTAATTTAATTTGCGAGCTTTTATCTGGCAGTGCAAATATTATTTTAAGTGACGAAAACGGAAAAATAATTGACTGTCTTCGCCACAGCGATATTGAAAGCTCATCACGGTTATTATTACCGGGGGCCACCTATACTCTGCCCCCACGCCAAGATAAGCTAAACCCCCTGTGCTGTGATTTAATGCTTATTGAAAAGCAGTTAGAAAGTAAAACCCTGCTTCAAACAATTGACGGCTTTTCACCCCTTATTTGCCGTGAAATTGAATTCGAAAACAATTTAAAGTATGTTATAAACATATTACAAGACGGCGAGGGTGTTCCCACCCTCATTCTAAAGCCCGACGGCACCCCACAGGATTATAGCTTTACCGAAATTAAGCAATATGGTGACAGCTACAAAAATAAAACCTTTCAAAGCTTTAGCACGCTTTTAGACGAATTTTACACATCTCGTGATATTACACTTCGTGTAAACCAAAACGCAAGGGATATTATAAAGCTTATAACCAACCTTAAAGCCCGAACCGAAAGAAAGCTTTCATTAAGACTTCAGGACTTGGAAAAATGCAAGGACCGTGAAAATTTACGAATTTGGGGCGAACTATTAAAGGCGAATTTACACGCTATTCCTCAAGGCGCAAGCTTTACTGAGGTGCCAAATTATTACGACCCCGATTTAAAAAGCATTCGCATTCCGTTAAATCCTGCCTTATCACCTGCGGCAAATGCAAACAAATATTTTAAAGATTATAAAAAAAGCTACACGGCTGAAGAAACTCTTTTAAAGCTTACCGAGAACGATAAGCAAGAGCTTATTTATTTTGATTCGGTGCTTGAAAGCATACACAGGTGCAGGGATTTATCTGACATTAGTGAAATTCGTGAAGAGCTAAGTGATGCAGGATATATAAAACAGTCGCAAAACCGCAAAAAACAAAAGGTAAAAAATGACTTTAAGGAATTTTTATCGACTGAAGGCTATAAAATTTTAGTTGGTAAGAATAACCGTCAAAACGATTATTTGACTACCGTTTTAGCCTCTAAAAATGACTTGTGGTTTCACACTAAGAACATTCCCGGAAGTCACGTTATTGTTTTTTGTAACGGTAATAACGTTAGTGACGAAACTATTTTAAAGGCCGCAACACTTGCGGCGGCAAATTCAAAGGCCGCTGATTCGGCACAGGTACCTGTCGACTATACCCCTGTTAAATTTGTTAAAAAGCCAAACGGAGCAAAACCGGGTATGGTTATTTACACCACCAATAAAACCGTTTACATTAACCCGAAGGGAGAGAATATAACTTGAATATAGGTGTTTCAACCGCTTCCCTTTACCCCCTTGAAACCGAGCTTGCACTTAAAAAAATTGGTGAAGCAGGGGTTGAAAATACTGAAATTTTCTTCAACTGTGAAAGCGAATTAAAGCCCGCCTTTATTGATATGCTGATTGATATAAAGGACGAATACGGCATAAACGTAACCTCAATTCATCCAACCTGTTCATTGGCCGAATCATTTTTACTGTTTTCGGAATATGACCGCCGTTTTTATGAAGGACTTCAAAAATTTGCTCGTTATTCCGAAATTGCGGCTCAGCTTGGTGCAAAATATATAATTATGCACGGCGGAAAAAACAACGGTCTTACCACTGACGAAGAATATTGCGAACGCTATATGCAGCTTAACTCCGAAACCCTTAAAAATGGAGTTTACGTTTTACAGGAAAACGTTGCAAACTTTCGTGCAAAAGATCGTGAATTTTTACGTTCAATGTGTGATATTTTAGGGGATGACGCAAGGTTTTGCTTTGATATAAAACAAGCCGTTCGCGCAGGCTATGACCCATTTTCAATAGCTGATGAATTTGCCCCTCATATAAAGCATTGTCATATAAGCGACCATTCTGTGTCAAGCGACTGCCTTTTACCGCTTAGCGGCGGCTTTGACTTTAAAGCATTTTTTGATTTAATGACCGAAAAGGGATACAACGGCGCTTATATTATTGAAGTTTACAAAAATGCCTATAAATGCTATGACGAAATTTTTGCTTCGTTTGAAAAAATATTGTATTAGCGAAATTTTAGTGTTGCTTTTTTAGAGAATATAATATATAATTATTCGTATATTGGATAAAGCACGACAATAAACCGTGATATCTATAATAAAGTTAAAGGATGTGCACCGTGAACAATATTACCTCGCGCGATTTATTAAACCTTTTTTTAAGGAACATAATAATCATAATTATATCAGCAGTCATTTGCGCAACCGGCGCCTATGTTTACTGCGAAAACTTTACTGACGAGAAGTTCTTGTCACAAGGCTCAATAATTGTAACCAACGGCGGTATTATATCTGAAGAAATTGACGGCCGACCTGTAAACAACACCGATATTGCTGCATCTGTAAACCTTATGACCACCGTTAAGGATTTACTTGCAACCCCCGGTATTTACCAGCAAATATCCGAAAGGATGGATAACAAATACACAACAAGTCAGTTGATGGGCGCGGCTACCATTAGTTCCTCAAGCGAAGAATCCTTGATTTTGGGAATTTCGTTTGAGCTTTATTCCAAAAAAGATGCTATGGAAGCTACTGAAGCATTTTTGGATTTGGCCCCCGCATATATTTCTTCATATATTCCGGGTACCTCAACCCAAAAATCAGCACCAGCCAGCAACGCTTATAAAACCGCACCACAAACTCTTATAACTTGTTTGGCGGCTGCACTTTTCGGTATGATAGCTTGCTTTGCAATTGTTTTTGTAATCTTTGCATTTAATGCAACTATTAAGTCCGACGAGGATTTTTCCATGCATTATGACATCCCAGTATTGGGCAATATACCTGATTTTGCTGCAACACACGGAAATTCAGGTAAAGCTGCCTCCAAGTCCAAGTCTAAGGCAAGGAGGTAACACAAATGGCAAAGAATATTGTAAACAAAACTCAAAACGAAAAATTGTTCGTAGCTGACGTTCGTCAAAAAGTAACATTTTCTATTATTGAGTCGTATAAAAACATTCGCACAAACGTGTTATCACTTATGGCGAAAAAGAATGCTAAAATTATAGCAATTTCCAGCCCTAACGCTTCAGAGGGTAAATCCACAACAGCGCTTAACCTTGCTATTACCCTTTCACAGCTTGGCAAAAAGGTTTTAATTATCGATGCAGATACTCATAAGCCTTCCCTTCACAGAAAGCTTAAAATTGACAACCAAATCGGTCTTTTAGAGCTACTTTTAGGAAAAGCCACATTAAGCGAAGCTGCACACGCGCACAACGATTTTTTAGACATTATTACCTGTAATACCTCAACACCCAACCCTTCTGAAATTTTAGGCTCGGAAAAATTTGATGAGCTTATGCAAGAATTTAAAGAAAATTACGATTGCATTATTTTGGATACACCACCCGTTAATCCCGTTGCGGATACGTTGGTAATTGCCCAGAAGATTGATTTGCTTATTTTAGTAGTACGTGCTTCGACCACTACTTACGATGCATTCAAAAAAACCTTAAAAGCCTTAAAGGTTTTGGATTTAGGCGTAGACGGTGTAATTATTAACGGTGCTGACCCCAGACCCAAGAGCTATTATAAGAGCAAATACAGCTATTATAAGAGCAGCAAATACTATTATTAAAAATGCGGGAGAATTTTTCTCCCGTTTTTTAATACTCAGAGGTGACCGTATTGCTATTAGACATTCATTCACATATTTTGCCAGCTGTAGATGACGGTGCTAAAAATATTGAAGCTTCGATTAAACTGCTTGAAATTATGCAGCAGCAAGGAATTACAGACGTTATCGCCACACCACATTTTTATCCCCAAAGCGATACAATTGAAGAATTTAAAGAAAGGGTTTCATCCTCTTTAGAACTTTTGAACAATTCAGGCGTAGTTTTTCCAAACATCATTTTGGGCTGTGAGCTTTTTTACTTCAACGGCATTTCAAAAAGTGAATTTATATATGAATTCACAATAAACAAAAGCCGTTATATTTTACTTGAGCCTGACTTTTATTCCATTACAAAAGGTTTTATGGAAGAAATTTTATATTTAAAAAATGAGGTTGGCTTAATTCCAATTATCCCGCATATTGAAAGATATCATAAAACCCGTGGTTATAGAGCCTTTTTAAAATTTATAAAAAATAATAAAATTTTAACACAGGTGAATGCTGCTTCCTTTTTTGACAAAAGCTATAACCGAACTTTAAAAAAGCTTTTTAAAAACGGCCTCGTCACATTTGTTGCAACCGACACACATTCTAAAAATCGCCCACCAATGATGGATAGTGCACTTTTAGAAATTGAAAAGCGCTTTTCAAAAATTGAAAAAGACCGAATACTATTGAACCTTCAAGCGCTTTATACCGAAATAACCTTTAAGGAAGACTGCGATGAAATCAAATGCGCTGAATATTTGTAATAACGGTAACATTACCTATATAACCTTTCCAAAGCTTGAAAAAACAGGCGTTGTTCGTCATATTTTTTCAACAAAGCTTGGCGGTGTAAGTCCCTACCCGTTCGGCCCAATGAACTTGAGCTTTAATCAGGATAAACGTGAAAATGTTATTAAAAATTACGAGCTTTTATGTAATTGTGTTGATATTGATACACAGCACTTAGTGCTTTCAAAGCAAACCCACACAAACAATGTAATGGTTGTTGATAAAAGCCACTGTGGCACAGGGTATACCAAAGAATCATTTGAGGATATTGACGGTCTTATAACCAATCAGTCTGGTGTAGCGCTTGTCACACAATATGCCGACTGCACACCACTTGTGTTTTGCGACCCCGTAAAAAAGGTTATTGCAACATCACATTCGGGCTGGCGCGGCACCGTGCAGGAAATTGGCAAGGTAACAATTGAAAAAATGCATAACATATTTGGCTGTAACCCTTCCGATATTATCGCATGCATCGGTCCTTGTATTTCAAAATGCTGTTACGAGGTTGATACCCCCGTTTATGCTGAATTTTCTAAAATCCCTTATCTAAATTTGAATGAAATCTTTACCGATAAGGGTGGCGGAAAATTTTGGCTTGATATGGTAGAAGCCAATAAGCAAATTTTGCTTAATGCAGGTATTAAAGAAGAAAATATGGACATTTCGGATTTGTGCACAAGCTGTAACGCCGACCTCCTCCATTCCCACCGTGCATCAAACGGAAAGCGTGGTACTATTGGCGTAATAATTGAGTTAATATAAAGTAAAATTTAAAAATTAGAAAAATAAAAATGCGGTAGAAACCTTTTGTTTCTACCGCATTTCATTATTTAACAAACTTTTTATAACCCTTACCGTATTTAACACAAGAAGAAACACGGCTTAGTGTTGCTGAGGAAATATCAGTGGCCTCTATCACCTGATTATAGGTCTTACCTTGAAGCAAAAGCTTGGCGGCAATAAGACGCTGAGTCATTTGCTCAATTTCATTGTTGGTGCATAAATCGTCAAATAAAAGCTCCATATCCTCGGCATTGTTAACCGATGCCAAAAGTTCAAATAATTCATTAACCATATTTGCGGTTATTTTTTCGGGGGCCACAAAATCACCTCATATTTCATCATTTTTTTGTAAAAAGCTGCGTGTTTTTTCGGATTTTGGATTATCAAACACCTCTTGCGGTGTACCGATTTCCTCAATTATACCGTCAGCCATAAAGATTACTTTGTCCGAAACGTTTTTTGCAAAATCCATTTCGTGAGTAACAATAATCATTGTGCTATCCTTACCCTTAAGCCCTTTTATAACCTTTAAAACCTCACCGGTAAGCTCGGGGTCCAATGCGCTTGTAGGTTCGTCAAAGCAAAGAATTTGCGGGTTAAGCGCTAAAGCCCTTGCAATTGCCACACGCTGTTGCTGACCGCCGGATAATTGACAGGGATAAAAATCAACCTTTTCCGAAAGACCAACCTTTTCAATAAGTCGGCGAGCATTTGCTTCAATTTCTTCTGCAGTGCCGCGCTTTAGAAGTGTGGGTGCAAGTGTTACGTTCTGCAAAACCGTATATTGCGGAAATAAATTAAAGGACTGAAAAACCATACCAAAATGTAAGCGATTTTCTCGAATTTCAGCGTCAGTATATTTGTGAAGACTACCGCCGTCGTAAATGGTGTTGCCATCTACCGAAATTGTGCCCTCTTCAGAAAATTCCAAAAAATTTATACAACGAAGAAGGGTTGTTTTACCGCTACCTGATGAACCGATAATTGATAAAACCTCACCCTTTTCAAGAGAAAAGCTGATATCCTTTAAAACTTCGTATTTGCCGAAGCTTTTTTTAATGTTTTTAATTTCCAAAAAAGCCATTATCAGTCTTCCCCCTTAGCTCTTAAAATAGTCAAGCTTTTTCTCAATTTTGCCAAGCACTATTGTTAAAATGCCAACAAAAATTAAATAGAACAAGCCTGTATAGAACAAAGGCCACACAAGTGCCTGCGTTGCCGCAAGCTCCTTGGCCTGTTTGATAATTTCGCAAACCAAAATACAGTTAGCAAGGGCGGTATCCTTAATAAGTGTAATAATTTCGTTTGACATTGGGGGTACAATTCGCTTGATAACCTGCTTTAATATGATTTTTCTGAATATTTGAGATTTTGTAAGTCCCAAAACGTAGCCGGCTTCGTATTGTCCCTGAGAAATGCTTTCAATGCCACCACGGTAAATTTCCGAAAAATAGCAGGCATAGTTAATGGTGAAGGCTAAAAGCACTGCTACAATTCGGCCCGTGTCGGAAATGCCGTATTCCAGAAAGAAAAAGCGGTCAATTTTAGCAAATACTGGATATTCAAATAAAAGTCCCGGCACGTAATAAATTACAAATATTTGCAGCATTAAGGGAATACCTCTAATAATCCACACAAATACTTTTGAAACCGCTTTGAGCGGCTTAAAATTGCTCATTGAACAAAAGGCTATAGGCAAACCAAGCGGTGCGCCGCAAAGCAGCGTCACCGCGAAGATTAGCAAAGATAATTTAAAGCCTTCCCAAAGAAATAGGGTTACTTGTAAAAAGGTCATTATATATCTCCGAAATATTTAATTATTTTACTTGATCAGCATAGTCAAGGATGGTGGTGTTAAGAACGTCATACTTTTCAGCAATCTTCTTAATAGTTCCATCTTTAGCAAGCTTAACGAGCTGTTCGTTTACCTTAGCAGTAAGTTCGCTGCCCTTCTTGAAGCCAATTGCATAATATTCAACGTCAGAAGAAAGATCTTCAACGATCATAAGATCAGCATAGTCACCCTTGCCGCAGTAGCTCTTAGCAAGCTGAGCGTCAAGTACAGCAAAATCAGCTGTCATAGCATTAACTTCGGTTAAGCAGTCGGTTTGCTTGGGGCAACCCTTGTAGTTAGCACCGTCAAAATCCTTAAGATAGGTTTCACCTGCAGAACCTGCTTCAGCAGCGCCAGTCTTACCCTTTAAGTCAGCAGCCTTTTTGATACCGCTGTCCTTCTTAACAACGACTACCTGACGGTTTTCCATATAGTTGTAAGAGAAGTCAACCTTCTTAGAACGTTCAATTCCGTCATCGTCCTTGCTGTTGCAGGTAAAGCCGTTCCAGATGCAGTCGATTGTGCCGGAGTTAACATCAGTGTATTTGCTGTCCCAGTCAATTTCTTGGAACATTACATCATAACCGAGACC
Source organism: Clostridia bacterium (assembly GCA_017622555.1). Taxonomy (GTDB): domain Bacteria; phylum Bacillota; class Clostridia; order Oscillospirales; family Acutalibacteraceae; genus UBA737. The sequence goes on along the minus strand of JAGAQV010000004.1, from coordinate 24,751 downwards.
TTCGAAAACTGCTTTTGCAAGGTCAGTATCGAAACCGATAAGTGTTTTGCCATCTTCATCAAAATAGTTCATAGGTGAATAAATTGTGTAACCAACAACGATGGTTTCTTTCTTTGCGCCGCCGTTATCATCTGAATTTGTGTTGGCAGCACCACAGCCTGCAAAGCAAGCAACAATAAGTAAAAGTGTCATAAGTAAAGCAATAAGTTTTTTCATTTTTAATTTCTCCTTAAATTAATGTGTTTTTAAAAGTTTTGTTTTGATTTGTTTGCGCACTTTAGAAATTTAGTTAAATAAAGTGAGCCGTTAAAAAAATAAAAAGTATTCAATTTAGTTTCGGTGGACTTTCATTTTCTTTTTCCTCCATGCGCTGTGTCGATGTTGTTATTATACTTCACTTCGATAAAGTTGTAAAGAGTTTTTTTGAATTTTTTTAAAGTTTGTGCACTTTATATAACTAAAGAACTAAAGTATTGGCGCACTTACACAACAAAATGCCATTAATTACACCCTTTCCCAACAAAAGTATTGTTATTTTGCCATTTTTGTGTTATACTTTCCATATATATTATTTTGAATTTTTATATGCTCTTGAAAGGACCGTATATTAATGAATATTAATACTTTAAAAGAAAGGGTTAAATATTTTTGCGGCACTACTATCCCCCGCTTTTTTAAAGAAGCACTACCAAGTTATTTCAAGGAAAGCTTTGAAATAACTACTACCAAGCCGTCAAAAATTGTAGGCTGTGTGCTTTGCCTTGCCTCCCTTTTATTAGTTATATTAAGCATTAATACTTATAATACCTTGAATATATCTTCCCGCTGGATAATTATGGCGCTTGATTTGGCATTACCGTTTGTTATTGCTGCTGTTACGGTTTTCAGCATTAACATTAAGCACCCACCCACCCGAAAAATTTTAAGCTTTATAATTTTTCTTTTAATGCCACTTATCACCATAACAATTACCGAATGCCTTAACAATAAATTTATTGGAGATATGATACCTCTTGGCGTTTTTGGTAACTATATTGTAGTTTTAGTTTTTCAGTTCATTGTTTTTGCCGTTTCGGGCAGTCTTCCTATTACCCTTGCATCTGTTAATTTGGTATTATTCTTACTTGCAGTTGCCCACAGCTATGTTATGGACTTCCGTGGCACACCCTTTCAACCAATGGATTTTTTAAGCATTGGTACTGCCGCAGGCGTTGCGGGCACATATAACTTTGCCCCAAGCTATAAGCTTATAACCGCAATTTTTATGTTTATTATAATGTTTGTGGTTATTCTAAAGCTTCGCACACCCAAATTCAGCCTTGTAACCAAAATTATTTCACGCTCGTTTATGGCAACCTTTTCGGCGGTTTTGCTTATAATATTCTACGGTACAAGCATTTTTGCCGATTTGGGCGTTAAGCCAGACTTTTGGAATCAGTCACGTGGTTATAAAAATTCGGGCTTTGTTTACAACTTTTTTGTAAACACAAAATATTTATTTATGTCGGAACCGAACGATTACGACCCCGACAAAATTAAGGACTATATTGACCAAACTGTCCAGCCTGATAAAGAGAAAGACCCTAACAAAGTAACACCTAACGTTATTTGTATTATGAACGAATCGCTTGCAGATTTAAGGGTGCTTGGCAATTTGACCACTAACCTTGATTATATGCCATTTATGAATAGCCTTACAGAAAACACAATTAAAGGCAATTTGTTTGTTCCTGTTATTGGCGCAGGCACATCGAATACCGAATTTGAATTTTTAACCGGCCATTCAACCCACTTCTTACCTTCGGGCAGTAATGCGTATATGCTTTACGTTAAAAACCCGATGGCTTCTCTTGTTTCAACAATGGAAGCTCAAAGCTATTCTTCCTGGGCATTCCACCCCTACCTTGCTAACGGTTGGAACCGCCCCATAGTTTACAGTAACTTCGGCTTTAACAAGTTTACCGCATTTGAGGATATTTTCGATATGTCCCTATGGGAACGTTATCAAGCTAACGGCAACGATTCAAACTTCCTGCAAAGCCTTGTCGACCTTAACTACCCAGGCTCTAATATGCTGCTTCGTCAATATATTAGCGATGATTATAACTTCCGCCTTTTAATTGAAGATTATGAAAACCGTGATAAATCACAGCCATATTTTGCATTTAACGTAACTATGCAAAATCACGGCGGTTATTCTGCGAGCTGTGTAAACTTTAATGAATCTATTTATGCAACCTCAACCACAAAGGCCTATAACCGTGCAAATAAATATTTATCACTTGTACGTGCCACCGACACTGCTTTTAAGGAGCTTATTGAATACTTCTCGAAAGTAAAGGAGCCCACTGTAATTTGTATGTTCGGTGACCACCAGCCCAACGTTGAAACGGGCTTTATTGCTGAGGTTATGGGTGTTAAGGACATTTCAAACCTTTCAATTGAGGACGAACAAAAGCGTTATACAACCCCATTCTTTATTTGGGCTAATTATGACATTGAGGAAAAAATTGTTCCCCGCCTTAGCGTAAATTACCTTTCTTCATTGGTGCTTCAAACCGCAGGGCTTGAGCTTACCGAATATAATAAATACCTTTTGAAGCTTTCCGAAACCTTACCCGTTATTAACACTGCAGGATATATCGATGCCGAGGGTAATTATTATAAATGGAGTGATACCTCACCCTATAATGATATTCTTAAGGAATATGAAAAAATTCAGTACAACTGCATTTTTGACCAAAAGAATATTGACACCGACGTATTCTTTATTAAGGATTATATTCACGAGCCTTCCGACCTTTCAAGAAATGAGTAGTTAAAATGATTAATACCACCCTTTGCTATATTGAAAAAGACGGTAAATATTTAATGCTTCACCGTGTTAAAAAGGTTAACGATTTAAACCAAGATAAATGGATAGGCATTGGCGGTAAGTTTGAGGATAAGGAAAGCCCTGAAGAATGTATGCTGCGTGAAGCTTATGAGGAAACTGGCCTGACCCTAATAAATCCCGAATACCGTGGACTGCTTACCTTTGTTTCAAACCAATGGCCCACCGAATATATACATTTGTTTTACGCAAATAATTTTAATGGCGAATTAAAGGAATGTGATGAGGGTAATTTGGAATGGGTGAAAATAGAGGATATTTATTCCCTACCCCTTTGGCAAGGCGATAAAATTTTCTTAAAGCTTATTGAAGAAAAAACCCCATTTTTTTCACTTAAGCTTCAGTACGAAGGCGAAACACTTATAAACGCTGTTTTAAACGGTGAGAAAATTGTATAGAAAAAAGCGACGGAAAATTCCGTCGCTTTTATTTTATATATGTATTTACAAATTCGCTTTCATCAGCTTTAAAGGTTATCTGCTCATTTGTTTTTGGGTGATTAAAGCTTATACGGTACGAAAACAAGGCAATATTTTTATATTCATCATCGGCGCCATACTTTTTATCACCTAAAAGTGACATTTTGCGAAATGCAAACTGCACCCTTATTTGATGCGTGCGCCCCGTATGTAATAAAATCTCCACAAGTGAATTTTGCCCATCGGTTTTAATAAGCTTATACTGAAGCGAAGCTTCCTTTACACCCTTGCGCTTACGGTCAACCACAAAGGATTTGTTTTTACGGCTATCCTTAAACAAAAGGTCAACCATTTCACCGCTGTTTTCAGGCACACCGTGAACAACTGCTAAATATTCTTTTTTAAAACGATGCTCGGCAATATCCTGCGAAAGCTTAGCTGCTGCAAATTTAGTTTTTGCATAAACCATAACCCCAGAAACGCCCTTGTCAAGTCGGTGAAGGGGATAAATTTCACAACCGTACATTTTTGATAATAAAGTAATCATACTTTCACCACCAAGGCTGTCCGCCTGTGACAAAATACCAACAGGCTTTATGCACACGACAATATGCTCGTCACTATATAAAACTTCCACTTTTTCACCGCCTTTTTATTATGTATTCTTTATAACATAGTTGTTTTATTATTTCAAGTAAAACTAAATATCAAATTTAACGATAAATTGTTATATATTCATTTACTTTTCACCCCCTTTTATGATAAAATATTTTTAAAATTTAAATGCAAAGAAAGTTTTTAATGAATATTGCAGTTGCTCAGTCAGGGTGAGCAAAACTTCCATATAAAGAACGGTTTGCCCAAGCATTATGTGCTCCGCTTCAACCTACCCCGTGAAAAACGTAAGGGTATAATTGAATAATTTTTAACAGTAAAATAGCATACCGTTGTCAAGTGTTTCACATTTAAAACACTTGACAACGGTATACATTTAAGATATAATTTCATAGTTAAATTTTATATTTATGCACCTGTGGCGGAACTGGCAGCTTTGAGTTTGAGCGCATCCTCCGGATGATTCAGCGAAAACGAAAAGGCGCAGCGGTCGACAAGCGAGAAACGGTAGTTTTGAGTCGTCGGGCACCGCAAGAGTCACGCGATACGCGGCTGACCGATGTGAAAATTTAATATTTATGCACCTGTGGCGGAACTGGCAGACGCGTATGGTTCAGGTCCATATTTCTTAACGGAAGTGCAGGTTCGATTCCTGTCAGGTGCACCATAAAAACCACCAACCATAATTGTTGGTGGTTTTTTCTTTATTATAACATTTCCGCATTATAAATCGCTCTTTCGCCGCCGATGAATTTTGGGCGGGTTCTTGCAGCGACAACTAATGCTTCGCCGATTTTGTTGTTTTCCAAACGCAAGGGCACTGCAACGTTTTTAAGGTGCATACCTATAAGCGTAAAACCAATATCAATACCTGCATCTGCCTTGATTTCTTCAATAACAATGGAATTTTCAAATTTATTATACGCCTGTGTTGCAAGCGAGCCACCCGCTTTGGGCTGAGGTACAACGTTAACCCGCTCTGCAAACGGAAGAGCATCGTGTTCAATAATTATTGCACGGTTAAGGTGCTCACAGCACTGTATCGCAAGATAAATACCTTTTTCTTTTGCAAAATCATTAAGCGCATCAAATATTTGACCTGCAACCTCAAAATTCGAATTTGTGCCAATTGTCGATCCCACCACCTCACTGGTAGAACAGCCAACCACTACAATACTTCCCTTTCCGAGCTTTGCCCTTTCACAAAGCTCGGTTATAACACTTTGGGTCTGTTTATAAATTGTTTTTTTCACATTGATCACCTTAAAATCATTATACTTTTATTTGTCACACAAATCAAGTCATTTCAAATAATGCACTTTTAATAGATTATTTACATTTTTTTACTTGAAAAACAAAATAAAATATGGTATTATAAAAGTGTATAAGGGAGTAGTCGACACATTTTTGTGTTACGAAGTTCAACATCGTGGGAATTCCCTGGCTTCGTATTAAATGACAAGACTTATCTGTGTTTGACGGATAAGTCTTTATTTTTTTATTAAAGTATATATTTGTCAACGCAATAAATACTATTGTAAAAAGGAGAAAGTAAGAAAATGAAGTATTACCTTCAAAAAATTGAGGATGTTTTTAAGCACATCGGCAGCACAGCCGAGGGTCTTACATCATCCGAAGCAAATGCCCGACTCCAGAAATACGGCAAAAACAAGCTTGACGAAGGCAAAAATAAAACTATGTTCCAGCGTGTTTTGGAACAAATTTCCGACCCGATGATTATCATTCTTATAATTGCCGCTGTTATTTCGGCAATTACCGAATGGTTTGAAGGCGGAAGCTTCCACTTTGTGTTCCCGACCGACACAGTTATTATTATGATAGTTGTTGTTATCAACACCGTTTTGGGTGTTGTGCAGGAAAGCAAGGCCGAAGCCGCAATTGAAGCGTTGCAGGAAATGAGCGCCGCAACCTCAAAGGTGCTTCGCGACGGAAAAATTGTATCTGTCAGAAGTGAAGACCTTGTTATAGGCGACATTGTTATTTTAGAAGCAGGTGACGCTGTTCCCGCTGACTGCCGAATTTTTGAATGTGCAAGCATGAAAATTGAGGAGGCTGCGCTTACGGGTGAATCTGTTCCTGTTGATAAGCTTATCGGCCTTCTAAACGGCGGCGAAAATGATGAAGTTCCCCTTGGTGACCGTAAGAATATGGCTTATATGGGCTCTACCGTTGTTTACGGCCGTGGTAAAGCAGTTGTTGTAGCTACCGGTATGGACACCGAAATGGGTAAAATTGCCGACGCTATTGCTCAAGCTGAAGAAGGTCAAACTCCCCTTCAAATTAAGCTTTCACAGCTTTCAAAAATTCTCACCTTCTTAGTGCTTGGTATTTGTGTTGTACTTCTTGGCTTCCAGGTTATTACCGCAGTTTTAGGCGAAGGTTTAACCTTTGGTGTTTTCCTTGAAAGCTTTATGGTTGCCGTATCGTTAGCGGTTGCCGCAATTCCCGAAGGCTTAGCCGCAGTTGTTACCATTGTGCTCTCTATCGGCGTTACCAATATGTCTAAAAAGAACGCCATTATCAGAAAGCTTACCGCTGTTGAAACACTCGGTTGTGCACAAATTATTTGTTCCGACAAGACAGGTACTTTAACCCAAAACAAAATGACCGTTGTTGACCACTTTGGCGACGATGAAGCCTTAATTGCAAAGGCTATGGCGCTTTGCTGCGATGCTGAAATTGATGCTGACGGTGTTGTTACAGGCGAGCCTACCGAGGCGGCTTTAGTTAACTATGCAAACACACTTGGTCTTAATAAAAACGACCTTGTTGCCGCCGCTCCACGTATTGGCGAAGCTCCGTTTGATTCGGGCCGTAAAATGATGTCCACCGTTCACGAAACGGCTGATGGCATTATTCAGTACACCAAAGGTGCACCCGACGTTGTGCTTAACAAATGTAGCCATGCACTTATAAACGGCGAGGTTGTTCCCTTTACTGAAGAAATTAAGGCTTCGGTTTTAGCTGACAACAAGCGTATGGCTGACAAAGCGCTTCGTGTACTTGCAATTGCGCTAAGAAAGTATACCTCAGCCCCTGCCGATTATGCCCCCGAAGCCCTTGAAAACAACCTTGTTTTCGTTGGTCTTACAGGTATGATTGACCCTGCCCGTCCCGAAGTTAAGGATGCTATTGAAGAATGCCGCAGTGCAGGCATTACACCTATTATGATTACGGGTGACCACAAGGATACCGCTGTTGCAATTGCTCTACAGCTTGGCATTATTGAAGACCCATCAGCCGCTATCACAGGCGCTCAGCTTGATGAAATCAGCGATGAGGACTTTGCTGAAAGAGTAACTGAATTCCGTGTTTATGCACGTGTTCAGCCTGAACACAAAACACGAATTGTTAACGCTTGGCGCGCCCGTGGTATGATTACCGCAATGACAGGCGACGGTGTTAACGACGCACCTTCTATTAAGAGCGCTGACATTGGTGTTGGTATGGGTATTACAGGTACTGACGTTACTAAAAATGTTGCCGATATGGTACTTGCTGACGATAACTTTGCCACCATCGTTTCGGCTGTTTCAGAAGGTAGAAGAATTTACGATAACATCCGTAAGGCTATTCAGTTCCTACTTGGCTCTAACCTTTCGGAAGTGCTTTCAATTTTCACCGCAACTATTATGGGCTTCACAATTTTAAAGCCTGTTCATCTTCTCTTTATTAACCTTGTAACCGACTCTATCCCCGCTTTAGCCCTCGGTCTTGAAAGACCCGAAAGAAACATTATGAAGCGCAAGCCCCGTGACAGTAAGGAAGGCGTTTTTGCAGGCGGTATGGCATTTGACGTGTTCTATCAAGGCGCACTTGTTACCATTCTTACTCTTGCTGCATTCTTTATTGGCGAATACCTTGAAACCGGCAAGCTTGACCTTTTACACCCTGTAACAAGCGGCGAAGGTATGACAATGGCTTTCTTAACTATGTCAATGTGTGAAATTTTCCATTCCTTTAATATGCGTTCACAGCGTGGCTCGGTTTTAGGTATGGCATTTGCGCAGAAATCACATAACTGGGTGCTTTACGGCGCAATGGCTGCATCCTTAGCGCTTACAACCGCAATTATTGAAATTCCCGTGCTTGCAAATATGTTTGACTTTACACACCTTGACCTTAAGGCTTATGTAATTTCAATTGCATTGGCATTCTCGGTAATTCCGATTGTTGAAATTATTAAGGCCATTCAGCGTGCAATAGATAAAAAGAAAAACACATAACCCATAAATTACCAAAAGGCAGGACTTTTAAAAAAGTCTTGCCTTTTTTATTTTGCTTTTGTATAATGAATAAGGCTATAAAGGAAGTGAAAAAATGCGGACAATTTACATTGTGCTAACTAAAAGCGGTACATACCTTTCAAAATTTATTCGTGTCGTAACAAAAGCAAATTATACCCACGCTTCAATGTCGTTTGAGGATAAGCTTCAACCTCTTTACAGTTTTTCCCGTTTTCAAGCCTTTCCACCCTTACCGGCCGGTCTTAATAACGAATCGTTTGACAATGGCGTTTATAAAAAATATCCGCATATTCCTTGCGCGGTTTATAAGATTGAAGTAGATGAGGAAATCTATTTAAAAGCCAAAGGCGAGGTTGAGCATATGCTTAAAAATGCCGACTACTACCGCTTTAATATTTTAGGACTTTGGCTTTGTGGTTGCCGTATTCCTTTAACCCGCAAAAGATATTATTTTTGCTCGCAGTTTGTAAGTGAAATTCTTGAAAATTCAAATGCTCTTGAGCTTCCACACCGCCCTTCGCTAATGCGCCCAAGCGACTATACTAAAATCGAAAATTTAGAATGTGTTTTTGAAGGCCGACTTAACGAGCTTAAAGAACAATTAAATACATACAACAAAATTATAGCATAAAAAATGACCTGTGTTAACAGGTCATTTTTCTATTTCATAATCCTTTTCAGAACAAACAGAAATTATATAATCTTCAAAATAAAATGTTTTTATATTGGGGTAACAGTCAAAAACGTTAACGCTATCAAGTCCGGCTGTAATACCCGTGCCCTTATACTTTAAAAACGCTTCCTTTTTGGTCCAAATCTCAAAAAAACGCTTTTCGCTGTCGGCAGCGGTTATATAGTCAGCTTCACTTTTTAAAAAACGTCTTGTGATACGAAAATCAAATTTTCGTGGTTTTTCAACGTCTATACCAACCTCACTGTCCCCCACGGCAATGACCGTAAGTCCGTCGGTGTGGGAAATGTTAAAATAAAGGTTGGGCAAATGCTTAAAATAAGGCTTGCCATTTTCAGCCCTTACAATCTCGGTATTATTACATTTTTCGGCGGCTGTCTTACGCAAAAAGGCGTATGGGTCACATTCACCTTTAAAAATAAAAATTCTGTTCATACGCCTATTATATAATATAAATATTATTTTTGCAATATTATAAAAAACTATTGACAAAATAGGGTGTTTGGTGCGATAATATAACTAATAATAGGATAATAGTTTAACTATGCCCTGTTAATTCTTAGTAAAGGTGATGCAAATGCGTGTTATAACCGGTATTGCTCGGGGTAAGCGCCTCGTCACGCCGGACGGTAGCGACGTTCGCCCCACCTCCGACAAGGTTAAAGAGGCACTTTTCAGCGCCCTTCAGTTTGATATTGAAGGCCGCCGAATTTTAGATTTATTTGCAGGCTCGGGTCAGCTTGGCATTGAAGCTTTAAGCCGTGGGGCCGAAAGCTGTGTATTTGTTGATAACAGCCGCGCTTCAATTAACCTTGTTAAAAAGAATTTGGAAATTACCGGTCTTTCGGGTAATGCAAGGGTTATTCAAAGTGATTTTTCATCCTTTGCGGCTATGAGCCGTGACACCTTTGACATTGTCTTTTTAGACCCTCCCTATGCAGCGGGCGTGCTGGTAGATGCTGTTAAAGCAGTACTACCGCTTATGAGCGATTACGGTATGATTATTTGCGAATATCCGCCCGAAGTTAATTTACCTGAAGAAATTGGCGGTTTTGTGGTTAACCGCACCTACCGTTACGGTAAAATTAACGCTGCAATTTACAGAAAGGGGCTTTAATATGAAAAACAGCATTGCCATCTGCCCCGGCAGCTTTGACCCTGTTACAAACGGTCATCTTGATATTATTACCCGCGCGGCTAAAATGTTTGATAAAGTCATCGTTGTAGTTGCACAAAATTCCGCAAAGAAAAACTGCTTTTCCCCTGAAGAGCGCGTTGAAATGATTAAAAAATGCATACCTGACCTTGAAAATGTTGAGGTTGTGCATTTTGACGGTCTTTTAGCAGATTATGCTGCGCTTCGTGGCGCCAGCGCAATTATTAAAGGACTTCGTGCCATGTCGGACTTTGAGTATGAATTCCAAATGGCATTAGCAAATAAGAAGTTAAACCCTAATGTTGAGACATTGTTCTTATCAACTGCATCGCAAAATATGTACCTGTCCAGCAGTATGGTTAAGCAAATTGCTTCAATGAACGGCGACATTTCAGGCTTCGTTCCCGAAGTAATTAAGCAGGACATTCTTGACAGAATTAATTCAAAAAAATAATACCATTACGGTTTATGGAGGAAGAAAAAATGACACTTGACGAATTACTAGAACAGTTTGACGAAATTATTGACAGCGGTATTAAAATTCCCGGTAAGAAAACCGTTGTTGACATTGAAAAGTTAAGAGCAGTTGTTGATGACATTCGCCTTAACATTCCTGCTGAAATCAAGCAAGCTAAGGGCATTGTTGCTGACCGTGCTGAAATTATTACTACTGCTAAGCGTGAAGCTGACGCTATCATTCGAAACGCTGAAGAAAAAGCAAAAGCTATGGTAGCTCAGGAAGAGGTTGTTAAGCTTTCACAGCAAAAGGCTGCTGAAATTATTGCTAACGCTCAGGGCAAGAGCCGTGAAATGCGCAAAGCCGCACAGGACTTTGTTGATGATATTATGCGCCGTGCAGACGAAGGTCTTACCGCTAATCTTGGTGAAGTTCGCAAGACCAGAGCTGCTTTAAAACAGCAAATCCCCACCGTTAACGAATAATTCCGTTTCGGTTTAAGTTTTATATTTTAAAAGCTTTGACGGAGAAAGTGGTAACCGTCACAAAATTTTAAGCGAGCAGAGGTTGGTGAAAGCTCTGCAATTTTGGGTTGCCTAAATCACTCCTGAGCTGACGGCTGAAATCAGTAAGCTTAGTCCGGTTGTTTTCCGTTATAAAAACCGTGAATGTTAGTTCTTCGTAATAGGTGGTTATAAAGTGTTTGTGCCCTTTATCCTATTGTGGATAAGGGGCATTTTTATTTTCGAAAGGAGTAGATGAAGTGTATAAAAACATTTCACCCAACGTAAATTTCGTTGAAGAAGAAAAAAAGATTAAACAGTTTTGGGACGATAATGAAATTTTTGAAAAAAGCATTATCGAAAAACAGGACAACGCGCCCTATGTGTTTTACGACGGTCCCCCAACCGCTAACGGTAAGCCACACATTGGCCACGTTTTAACCCGTGTAATTAAGGATATGATTCCCCGCTACCGCACAATGAAGGGCTATATGGTACCCAGAAAAGCCGGTTGGGACACACACGGTCTTCCCGTTGAGCTTGAAGTTGAAAAGCTGTTAGGTCTTGACGGTAAGGAGCAGATTGAAGAATACGGTCTTGACCCATTTATCGATCACTGTAAGGAAAGTGTTTGGAAGTATAAGGGTATGTGGGAAGATTTTTCCAAAACCGTTGGCTTCTGGGCTGATATGGATAACCCTTACGTTACCTACGACAATAACTTTATTGAATCGGAATGGTGGGCATTAAAGCAAATTTTTGATAAAGGTCTTTTATATAAGGGCTTTAAAATTGTTCCTTACTGCCCACGTTGCGGTACTCCCCTTTCCTCACACGAAGTAGCCCAAGGCTATAAAAACGTTAAGGAACGTTCTGCAGTTGTTCGTTTCAAGGTTAAGGGTGAAGATGCTTACTTCCTTGCTTGGACAACTACCCCTTGGACACTTCCCTCAAACGTTGCGCTTTGCGTAAACCCTGTTGATATTTACTGCAAGGTTAAGGCGGCTGACGGCTTCACCTATTATATGGCTAAGGAGCTTTTGGATAAGGTTCTCGGCAAGCTTGCAACCGAGGAAACCCCCGCTTATGAAATTATAAGCGAATTTGAGGGTAAGGAACTCGAATACACCGAATATGAGCCTTTATTTGATTTTGTAGCGCCCATTTGCGAAAAGCAACACAAAAAGGCTTTCTACATCACCTGCGACGGTTACGTAACTATGAGCGACGGTACAGGTATCGTTCACATTGCCCCTGCTTTCGGTGAAGATGACTCTAAAGTGGGCAGAAAGTACGATTTACCCTTTGTTCAGCTTGTTAACGGCAAGGGTGAATTAACCGAAGAAACCCCATATGCCGGCAAGTTTGTAAAGGACGCTGACGTACTTGTTCTTACAGACCTTGAAAAAGCAGGCTTATTGTTCGATGCCCCCAAGTTTGAACACGATTATCCGTTCTGTTGGCGTTGTGATACTCCACTTATTTACTATGCACGTGAATCTTGGTTTATCAAGATGACCGACGTTAAGGAACAGCTTATTGCTAATAACAATACTATTAACTGGATTCCTGAAAGCATTGGTAAGGGCCGTTTTGGCGACTGGTTGCAAAACGTTCAGGACTGGGGTATTTCCCGTAACAGATATTGGGGCACACCACTTAATATTTGGACCTGCGAATGCGGTCATATGCACTCTATCGGCAGTATTGACGAGCTTAAATCAATGTCCGACAACTGCCCCGATGATATTGAGCTTCACCGCCCTTATATTGATGCAGTTACCATTAAGTGTCCACACTGCGGTAAGGAAATGCACCGTGTACCCGAGGTTATTGACTGCTGGTTTGACTCGGGCTCAATGCCCTTTGCACAGCATCATTATCCCTTTGAAAATAAGGACTTATTTGAAGCGCAGTTCCCTGCTGACTTTATTTCCGAAGCAGTTGACCAGACACGTGGTTGGTTCTATTCCCTATTGGCAATTTCAACCCTTATTTTTGACAAGGCACCCTTTAAAAACGTTATCGTTTTAGGTCACGTTCAGGACGAAAACGGTCAAAAGATGAGTAAATCAAAGGGCAACGCTGTTGACCCGTTTGATGCACTTGAAAGCTATGGCGCTGATGCTATCCGTTGGTATTTCTACACAAACTCTGCTCCTTGGCTTCCTAATCGCTTCCATGGTAAAGCAGTTGTTGAAGGTCAGCGCAAGTTTATGGGCACACTTTGGAACACCTATGCGTTCTATGTGCTTTACGCTAATATTGATAAGTTTGACCCCACAAAGTATGATATTAACGACTGCAAGCTAACCGTTATGGATAAATGGCTTTTATCAAAGCTTAATTCAATGGTTAAGGCGGTTGATAATAACCTTGCTAACTACCGCATTCCCGAAGCCGCACGCGCTTTGCAGGAATTTGTGGACGAAATGAGTAACTGGTACGTTCGCCGTGGCCGTGAACGCTATTGGGTACAGGGTATGACCGACGATAAATTGGCCGCTTATATGACCCTTTACACAGCGCTTGTTACCACCGCAAAGACTGCCGCGCCGATGGTGCCCTTTATGGCGGAAAACATTTACCAAAACATTGTTCGCAGTGTTGACGAAACCGCAAAAGAAAGTATTCACCTTTGTGATTTCCCTGTTGTTGATGAAAGCCTTATTGATGAAAAGCTTGAAGAACAAATGGAAAAGGTGCTCGAAATTGTTGTTCTTGGCCGTGCCGCACGTAACGGCTCATCCAGAAAGAACCGTCAGCCTCTTAACGTTATGTACGTGAAAATTGATGGTGAATTAGAAGCTACCTATACCGACATTATTAAGGAAGAGCTTAACATTAAAAAGGTTGACTTTACCGACGTTGTTGACAACTTCGTTACCTACACCTTTAAGCCACAGCTTAAGACCTTAGGTCCGAAGTATGGTAAGCAGCTTAATGAAATTCGTCAGTACCTTATGGAAATTGACGGCAACGCCGCTAAGAAGGAGCTTGACGAAAAGGGCAGCTTAACCTTGAAACTCGCAAGCGGTGACATTAACGTTGAGCCTGACGATTTGCTTATTGATGCCGCACAAAAGGAAGGCTTCTATACCCTTAGTGATCGTGGCATTACCGTTGCGCTTGACACAGTGCTGACACAGGACCTTATTGATGAAGGCTACATTCGTGAGCTTGTAAGTAAGATTCAAACAATGCGTAAGGAAGCCGGCTTTAATGTGGTTGACCATATTGCAATTACCTTAAGCGGTAGTGAAACAGTTTGCGGTATTGCAGCTGCAAAGTCTAGCGACATTACTGTAGACACCTTGGCTGACAGTCTTACCGTTACCGAGCCTGAAGGCTTTGTAAAGGAATGGGATATCAACGGCGAAACCGTTAATATTGGTGTTAAGAAAGTTTAATAAAATAAAAAGAGTGGCTTTTGCCACTCTTTTTTATTTTTAAACAATTACAGCTTTTCAGGGGTGAAACCAAGGTCTTCAATTTCAGTTAAGGCTGTTTTTAGGCAATGCTCGCAGCCGTCAATGGTAACAACCTTTTCTTCAAGGCTGATTTCGTGCTTAATTTGAACTTCGTTTAAAGCATTGTCAATTCTTGCAACGCAGTGACCGCAATGCATATCGGGAACTGAAATTTTAAATAACATAATTTTTACCTCATTTCATTAGCTTTTGTAAAGTGTCGCACAGCTCATCAACCGTGCTGTTATTACCGTTTTTAATATCATCAACCACACAGGAGTGGATATGATTTGATAAAAGCTCCTTATTAAAGGCGTTAAGCGCCGCATTTATTGCCGAAACCTGAGTTAAAATATCGGTACAGTAGGCATCGTTTTCAAGCATATTTTTAACCCCGCGCACCTGACCTTCAATGCGGTTAAGGCGGTTTATAAGGGCCTTATATTCCTTTTCATCACGGTGCTTGGTTTTTTGACAGCAGCACTGGCTCATAGCTTTTTACCTCGCAGTCTTAAAGCATTACCCACCACAAACACAGAGCTGAACGACATTGCAAGACCGCCAAGCATTGGGCTTAAAAGCGGACCGCCAAAGGCGTACAAAACGCCTGCCGCAACAGGTATGCAAATTGTGTTATAGCAAAACGCCCAGAATAGATTTTGCTTAATATTTCTGATGGTGAAGCGGCTTAAATTTATTGCACGGGGAACATCGCATATATCCGACCGCATAAGCACAATATCGGCTGATTCAATTGCAACGTCGCTTCCGCCGCCTATTGCACAGCCAATGTCGGCTTCGGTTAAGGCCACCGCATCGTTAATGCCGTCACCCACCATCATAACCGTGCCGTATTTTTGGCGAATTTCTTTTATAATTTCGGCCTTGCCATTGGGTAAAACCTCGGCATAGACTTCATCCGCTTCAACCTTTTTGCCAATATATTCAGCGGCCATTTTATTATCGCCCGATAAAATCACAGCTTTAATTCCCTGCTTTTTAAGGCGCTGTATTGCGGTTAATGAATTGTCTTTAAGTGTGTCAGCAATGGCAAACAGACCTTCACAGCGGCCGTTTACGGCAACATAGGCTACCGATTTACCTTCACCCGCAAACTTTTGCGCATTTTCATTAAACGCTGTAATGTCAACGCCATTATCACTTAAAAATGCGCCCTTACCAACAAGCACTTCATTACCGTCAACAGTTGCTAAAACCCCTTTGCCTGATATATTTTTAAATTCATCAGGCTGAGCATAAGCCGCACCCAAGCTGTCAGCATATTCACGCACAGCCAAGGCTAATGGATGGTTTGATGCAATTTCACAAGCCGCCGCCACAGCAATTGCCGAATTATTACCAACATAATCGGTAACGGTAGGTTTACCGACAGTTAAGGTGCCTGTTTTATCAAACACAACCGCTTTAACGTTGTGTATAACCTCAAGCACCTCGCCGTTGCGAATTAAAATGCCGTTTGAAGCGCCAAGACCTGTGCCAACCATTATAGCGGTTGGGGTTGCAAGACCCAAAGCGCAGGGACAAGCAATAACCAAAACAGCGGTAAACACCTTTAGGGCAAAGGCAATATCCTTACCGGCAACAAGCCAAATAACTGCCGCCACCAAAGCAATTGCAATTACGACGGGTACGAACACACCTGCCACCTTATCAGCCGTTTTTGAAATGGGCGCTTTTTTGGACTGCGCTTCCTCAACGAATTTAATAATTCTAGAAAGTGTAGTATCTTCCCCAACGTGTGTAACCTTAACGTAAAGCACACCGTCAAGATTAACGCTACCGCCAAAAACCTTATTCCCCACCCTTTTATCAGCAGGTAGGCTTTCACCCGTTAGCATTGCTTCGTTAACACTGCTTTCGCCGTCGGTTACAACACTGTCAAGGGGAATTTTCGCACCTGCTTTAATTAAAAGAATGTCGCCAACCTTAATTTCAGCTGTGGGAATTTCGTATTCCTTACCGTCCTTAAATAAAACGGCGGTATCGGGCGCAAGCTCCATAAGTTTTTCAAGCGCCTTTGCGGTTTTTGCCTTGCTTCGTCTTTCGAAAAATTTTCCAAGCATTACAAGGGCCACCACCACAGCGGAGGATTCAAAATATAAATTATGCACCGCATGCGGATTAAAAGATAAAGTAAAGGTCATAACCACGCTATAGATTAAGGATGCTCCCGCACCAATGGCTACGAGCGAATCCATATTGGGATGACCTTTAAACAAAAGCGGAATTCCCTTAATAAAGAAATTCCGACCCACGTACAAAACGGGTAAACAGCACAAAAGCTGTAAAAGCGCAAAATTGTAGGGGTTTTTATTCATATTAAAAAGTGAAGGTAAGGGCAAATTTTCAAAAAGCATTTGCCCCATTGAAACATATAAAAGCACTGCCGCAAAGATTAGCGACACAATAATTGGCGCCACGCTTTCCTTTTGCTGTTTGACTTCCTTTTTAACAATGTCACTTGTAATGCCAAAGCCCGCCTTTTGCACAACACGGAAAAAATCCGCCGAAGAAACGGCATTTTCATCAAAGGTAACGGTCATTTTGCCTGTTATAAGGTTAACGTCACAGCTTTGTACACCGTTTAGTCGTGAAACCACACGCTGTACCGACGACGAACAAGCCGCACAGGACATACCCGTTACATTATATTGCTGAGTTTTCATATAATCACCATAAGTATTATATACCCCCTAGGAGTATTTTTCAAGTAAAAAATATAGCCACAACAATGTTATGACTATATTTCAAATTATAGTTTATTGGGCTTGCGCCCCAAAGAATAAATAATAAAGAAGAAATAAGAAAAAATGTGTGCCTACGGCACGATATATAAATCTGTCGGCAAAGCCGACACCGATTTTATTCTTTATTCTTTCTTATTTATTATTTAATCGCCTCAGCGCTAAACCCCAATTTTCACATCAATTTAATAATCAATTCAATTACAAATACCACCGCACAGGAGGATACCGCAACGCCCAAAAGGCTGACACCCTTATAAGCAAGTATTACACCCGCCACAAGCGCCGCAACGCCCGACCAAATATTATTTGTTGCATAAATAATTGCGGGAAAGGTCATAACCGAAAGAGTTACATAGGGTACATAAAATAAAAACGACCGAAGGGTTTTGTTTTTGATTTTTTTTCGTATTAGGGTTAATGGTAAAACACGAATTAAAAAAATTGTAAGTGCCATTATGGCTATATAAATATAGGCTTTATACATCGTTTTCTTCCTCCTTTACAGGAAAAAGAATTGCAAGTACTAAGGCAATTACCACGGTTAAAATTATAACCTGCATACCGCTTGATATATTATTTGCAATAATTGGCAATTTGTTAAACAAAAAGCTTAACACAAAGGAAGCAATTACCCCGCCCATTATAACCTTGTTTTCCTTAGCGGGCGGAACTATAATCGCCAAAAACATACCAAAAATGCCGACCGACAGTGCCGACATAACACTTACAGGCAAAATATTGCCCACAAGAACACCCAAAGCAGCGCCGCTTGCCCAACCGGGAATTGCCACCGTCATTGCGCCGTAATTATAGAATGGATTTAAATAACCCGAAACGGCCGAAGAGATACCGAAAATTTCATCAGTTACACCAAAGGCAACGCCCATACGGTGAAGTGTTGAGGTTTTAGGTGATATTTTTTGGCTTAGTGAGCAGGACATTAAAATATAACGGGCATTAACAATAAGCATGGTTAAAAACATTTCAAAATATGTACCGCCTGCTGCAATAACGCTTATACCCGCATAGCCACCGGCTGATGCTAAGGTTGTGCCTGTTGCGATAAAGGTTTGAAATGCAGTAAGCCCTGCCTTTTCAGCAGCTATACCCAATGTGAAGGCAACGGCAAAATAACCAAGCGCTATGGGTATGCCGTCCTTCAGCCCCTTTTTGTACCAAAATTTATTATCCAAAATGATCACCTTGCATTATTTTACATTTTTTGCCCCTTTAAGTCAACCGTAATTAAATATTTTTAACCTATTTTAAGACAAAACATAATATATTAGTGAAGTTAGCCTTAAAACTGACTTAAAAATTTTTAGGAGGCTGTTTTTATATGGCAGATTTTAGTAATCACGAAAACTGCAACGATGCTGTTTGTATTGATGCAGGCCGAGTTTACGATTCCTGCTGCGACCGTGACTGTTTAGAGGATTTGCGCTGTTTTTTCCTGCCCGAAACCCAAACCCTTATAAACAATGCTTTAAGCGTGCGGCTTCGCAGTGCCGAGGTGCTTAACGTCTTTATTGATGTTGAGCCAGTTAATTTCAACAAGGGCTATTATTCCTGCGACCTTACATTCTTCTTCCTTTTATCCTTTGACCTTTACACATCTCCCAGCGCCTGCCCACAGGTTATAAACGGTATTGCCACCTTCAATAAAAAGGTAATTTTATACGGCAGCTGTGGCTCGGTTAAAACCTTTTCAAACGTTGTGGGTGAAGAATGCCGTAATCACAACACAAACACATTCTCAGGCAGTAACACACCAAAATGCGTTGTAAGTGCGGTTGACCCTGTTCCCCTTTCGGCAAGAATTGGCACCGTACGTGACTGCTATGAGGCATCCTGCTGCATACCCGACTGTGTTTGCGAAGCACTTGGCGGCCATGTTGTAACCGATATTCCAAGAGGTACACCCACCATTTATGCAACCATAGGCCTTTTCACAGTGGTACAGCTTATTCGCAATGTGCAAATGCTTATCCCCGTTTACGACTTTTGCGTTCCTCAAAAATCGTGCGACCATTCCACCGCCGAGCCCTGCGACACCTTTAGCCGCATTCAGTTCCCGCTTGACGACTTTTTCCCTCCCAGACCAGACAGTGTTGACAATGGGTCAGACTGTGGCTGTGCAGCCCTTACCGACGATTAACATAACTAAAAAGGAGAGTCAAAATTTTAAAAATTTCGACTCTCCTTTAAATTAAAGGGTTGAAATATCCAGTTTTTCAAACTGTGCTAAAAAGGGGCGGATTTTTTTAATATCATCAGCAATTCCACCTAAAGCACAACTTTCAAAGTTCATAACAGCCACAGGGTCGTGAACACTTAAGCGCAATAAAAACCAACCATTTTTAGTTATAACACGAAGTCCCTCACGGTTATCATCAGCTAGATTATACTCTGCATTTTCATTTACAAAGGCTTCAAGCTTTTTTATGATTTCTTCCCCGTAAGTTTTAAAATCATCACACAAAATATCAAAGCGCACTTCCCTTTCCTCAGCAGGCATTTTAAGAGAAGACAAAACATCTTTAATTTTCTTGCCCTTTGCCATTTCAATTACAATTTTTGTAACAAGGTAAGCGCCGTCATCCAAAAAATAATTTTCTTTAAATGCGGCGTGTCCTGAGGTTTCAATAGCCAAAGGGGTATCAATGCCCTTTGAACAAAGCTCCTGTGCCTTATTTATAACGTTTTTATAACCACGCTTAAAGCGGTAGTGGCTACAGTCAAGAGTATCCTCTATATAATCGTGAAGCCCGTCACTTGTGACTGAATCGGTAACAATGGTTTTTCCTTTTTGACCGTTAACAGCAATATAAGCCGCCAAGGCAATTAAGCGGTTACGGTTAATTTTTTCGCCTTTTTCATCAACACAGCCCGCCCTGTCAACATCAGTGTCAAAAATAAGTCCCAAATCAGCATTATTTTTTAAAACTGCATCAGTTATACTTTGCATTGCAACGGCATTTTCAGGGTTTGGAATGTGGTTTGGAAACATTCCGTCAGGCTCTAAAAACTGACTGCCCATAATATCGGCACCCAATTTTTCAAGCACGTCATAAGCATAAAAACCACCCGCACCATTGCCCGCATCTACAACAATTTTATAGTTTTTAAGTGGCATATCAGCTTCGGTTTTGCCAACCCCGTCACAAATCACCTTGCGCAAATGTGCGGCATAGCTTTTCATAAAATCAACTTTAATTACCGTACCTTTTTTGTCACTATGCAAGCGTTTTTCGTTATTCGCAAGGTCAATAATTTCCAAAATATCGCTTGAATTAAGCCCACCGTCTTTAGTGAAAAACTTAAGACCGTTGCGGTCAAACGGATGATGTGAAGCGGTAATTTGCACGGCTGCATCACAACCGCCATCAAGGGTTGTCATAAACATTGCAGGGGTTGACGAAAGACCACAGTTTTTAACGGTAAATCCAGAATCCACAAGTGCGGCCTGTGCCCTTTCCATAATTGCAGGGCCCGTAATTCGAGAATCGCGCCCGATGGATACGGTAATATTATCCTTTAAAATTTTTTCTTTAAGCCATAGGGCAAAGGCGGCGGTTATATCGTAAACCGCACTATCAGTAAGGCTTACCGCTTTACCGCCCTTATCACTTGCAACACCGCGAATATCGGTGCCACTTTTCAAAGCAGAATAATCCATAAATAAAACTCCTTCTTGGAGGCTTTAATCCAAAATGACCATGCCCACACTTACACGAAAAGCCGAAAAGGGAGAAGTCCTTTTTGTTTTCGACAACAGTGAGGCTTTGACCGACGGTATTTTATTTCTTTACAACAAAAAACCACTGATTAAAAGCTCGCTTTATAAAACAACTACGGATTACCGCTTAATTTTGACCGCCGATTACCGTTGGCCGACGTTAAGGCAGCTTTCCGAATTTGCTAAATTTAAAACTAAAAATTACATACAAATTGCCCTGACCCGTGAACACAGTAAGCCCTTGGCCTTGGGCAATGCCGTTAAAATATATGGCAAGGCATTTTTTAAAGGGATTTAAGATATTTAACCCTGTCAGTCATTTCGTCGCTAAAAATATAACTTCCAGCAACCAAAACCGTAGCCCCAGACTTTACTGCCAAGGGTGCCGTTTCACCGTTAATTCCACCATCAATTTCAAGTTCAACCTTAAGACCCTGACGCTCAATTTCGCCCCTTAGGGCAGACAGTTTTTCTAAAGCACTTGGCATAAACTTTTGACCGCCAAAGCCCGGCTCAACCGACATTACAAGCACCATATCACAAAGTGGTAAAAGTGAAAAAATTTCCTGTGGAGCGGTGCAAGGCTTTATGGTAAGGCAGGACTTACAGCCCAAATTTCTTATTTCCTGCAAAAGCTCGGCATTATTGCTTCCGGCTTCAAAATGAAAACCGAGCCAGTCCGAAACGGCAGCAAATTCCTTAATATATCGATGAGGCTTATCAATCATTAAATGCACGTCAAGCGGTATGGTTGAATGTGCTTTAATTGATTTTATAACAGGCACACCAAATGAAATATTAGGCACAAAAGCACCGTCCATAACGTCTAAATGCAGCATATCGCACCCTGCCGCCTCAAGCCTTTTAATATCATCCGCGAGGGTCAAAAAATCAGCCGTTAGTACCGATGGAGAAATTTTAACTGACATAACATCACCTATAAAACATTATATAGTAATTTTATATCGTATTTTAGTTTTTGTCAACAACATTCCCCATTATATTTATTATGCAGAATCAACCTATTGAAAAAAGCCTTGTGTTATGTTATCATTCAAAAGGATGATTTTTTATAAAAAATTTTACAAGGCGGCTTTTATAAATGGAAATTGTTGCTGTACTAAATGCAATATGGACTGTAATACGTACCATTTCAAAAATAATATCCAAAACACTTTGGTATAAAAATATTTATAAATGTGTTGGCGTTGTTGCCACACGAAAGTTTAAACCCGCAAAGCAGTACCATAAATATGCAATTATTGTTGCGGCCCGTAATGAGCGAACCGTTATCGGAAATTTAATTGACAGCATCAAGCGCCAAAACTACCCTGAGGATATGCTTGATATTTTTGTTGTGGCCGATAACTGCACGGACGATACTGCTGATATTGCACGGAAAATGGGCGCAATTTGTTATGAACGCTTTGATAACGAGCACCGCACCAAAGGCTATGCTTTACAGTATTTGGTGGAATGTATTCGCCGTGACTATGGTATTGACGCTTATGAAGGGTATATTCTTTTCGATGCCGACAACCTTTTAGCGCCCGATTATTTACAGCAAATGAACAACGCCTTTGATGCAGGCGAAAAAATTATAACCTCTTACCGCAACACCAAAAACTTTGGTGATAACTGGATAGCTGCTTCTTACGGTGTGCATTGGCTTAGAACCGTTCGTAACGAGCACCGCCCTCGTTCCCTTTTCCATTTGGCAACACGCATTCAGGGGACAGGCTTTTTATTTGCCCACGAGCTTATAAAGGGCGGTTGGAACTGGGTTTCCTTAACAGAGGACCGTGCCTTCTGTGCCGATGCCGTTGCAAAGGGCTATAAAATTTCCTACAACCACGATGCAATTTTCTATGACGAACAGCCCACCAGCATTAGAATTGCCATGCGTCAGCGTATTCGTTGGGCAAAGGGCCACCTGCAAGCCTTTTTTGAAATTGGCCCCAAGCTTTTTGGGCATATTTTCGTAACGAACGGTGTGGCAAACGTTCACGAAAATGGCAAAACGTCATTCTGGAAGCGCTTATTCAATAATTTGCGCCTTCGTTTTATGAGTCTTGACATTTTATCAAATGTCTACCCCCGTGCGCTTTTCACATCCTTTAAACGACTAATTTATTTAATGGTACGAATTACAACCATTTGCATTTTAGCCGAGGGTGCAAGCAAAATTGGCGTGACTGTTATTACTGTGCTTTGGTGGACTGCCGAAACCTATTTAAAAACCATACTTGTTGCGCTTTACGTTTACGTTATTGAACACAGGCGAATACAAAAGCTTGGCTTTTTCAAAACCATTTGGTTTGCTGTAACCTTCCCCATTTTCGACCTTATAGGCAAGCTATCGCTTATAATTGCAATGTTTATGAAGGTTGAATGGAAACCTATTCCACACGATTCTGATATAAAAATTACCGATTTAACCGAAAAGGCTGAAAACAAAAAAGAAAAACAAAAAATATCTTGACAAACAGTGTTTTTTGTTGTATAATCCCTTTGTTGCAATCCAAAGACAGTAGGTGGCTTTAAGCCGTAAGTTTTATCGCCTACCGAGGTAAGCGCTTAAATGTTATATTTATGCTTATTTTTGTCCGTCTTGTTTTATGCAATGACGGACTTCTTTTTTTAGATTGCATAATCTAAAATTTTGTGAGGTGACAAAATTGCCAAACGCAGCAGTATTAGAACAAAAACAAAAGCAGGTAGCCGAACTTTCTGAAAAGTTAGAAAAAGCTATTGTTGGTGTTGTAGTTGATTACAAGGGCATCACAGTTGCTGACGACACAAAGCTTCGTAAGGAACTTCGTGAAAACGGTGTTGATTACTTCGTTGTTAAGAACACCCTTCTCGGTCGTGCTATTGCTGACACCTGTTATGCAGATATGAGCTCTGCTCTTGAAGGCACAACAGCTATTGCTCTCGCTAATGAAGACTACACCGCAGCTGCAAGAATTCTTTCAAAGTTTGCTGAATCCAACCCCAACTTCAAGATTAAAACTGGTTTCCTTGATGACAAGGTTGTTGACTTAGCTACTATTGACGCTCTTGCTAAGCTTCCTACCAAGGAAGTACTTCTTGCAACAGTTTGCAATGCCTTCCAGGCACCTATCGCTGCATTCGCACGTGCAGTACAGGCTATCGTTGATAAAGAAAACGGCGAAGCTTAATCAAATTTAAAAACAAAAACATTTATTGGAGGAAAATAAAATGGCATCTGAAAAAATTACAGCTATGATTGAAGAGTTAAAAACTCTTACCGTATTAGAACTTTCTGAACTTGTAAAGGCAGTAGAAGAAGAATTTGGCGTATCTGCAGCAGCAGCTGTAGCAGTAGCAGCTCCCGCAGCAGGCGGCGCAGCAGCAGCTGAAGAAAAGACCGAATTCAACGTTGTACTCAAGGAAGCTGGCCCCGAAAAGATTAAGGTTATCAAGGTTGTTCGTGAAATCACCGGTCTTGGTCTTGCTGAAGCTAAGGCTATCGTTGATGGTGCTCCTAAGACCCTTAAGGAAGCTGTTTCTAAGGAAGAAGCCGAAGAAATTAAGGCTAAGCTTACTGAAGTTAACGCTGTTGTTGAACTCGCTTAATTTTAGATTGGTTTTTTAAAAAGAACTCCACAATGAAGTGAACCCCAAAGTTTAGACAAAATTAAATATTAAAATGTTAGTGAATGAGTTCGGTATTGTACTGGACTCATTCCTTTTAGTTTTAAGGAAATTCTTTCGTTGTTGTAGTAATGAATATATTTCTTTAATTCGT
>JAGAQV010000031.1 GCA_017622555.1 Clostridia bacterium | reverse complement strand
CATTGCTCTGTATATTCGGCGCTACGCACTTCTTTGGCTTTTTCCCAACTGATTACATCGATTTGAGCAGGATATGTTGTCATTATTTCGCCTGTATATGTTACTTTAATATAATCTCCAACCTTAATCTCCATTACCGGAAGTTTGGATGTATCAAAAGATATTTTGTCACTACTTCCGGCATTTGCTTCGCTTGGAAGTGGCTCTACAATTACGGTATTATTGTTAATCTCCAAAATTTTAGCGTTAAAAGAATACCGCACATCTTCTTCAATTTCATCTTTCTCGTAATACCAAAGGCTGCTAACTGATTTGAAATTATAAGGGAAGAAATACACCTTTGTTTTTTCGTATATGCCTCCACCGTCAGTTAAACGATTCCAGTCTACTATCTTATATGTGAGTGCAGTATATTCTCTTGTGCCGCCGTCCTTGTATGCACCTGATGGGATCGGCACAAACAAAATCGCTAAAATAACTACTACTAATATCGGTATCCATATTTTCTTCTTCATATAAGCACCTCCTTAGTCGCCATAAGCTGCATCTAAAACTTTGCCTTCATGTGTAATTCTGTAGCTATGTACACCGTCACCATTTGAGGCTTTCTTAAAAGATAATGTAACCGTCCAAATTCCTTTTTCAGTATCGAATCTTGCATTTATATCGTCATAATCTGCTGTAGTTTGCTTTTTAGCAATTTCTATGGCTTGTTCTTCGGTTAAGATGTTTTCAGCGATTTTAACGGTAGAAAGTATCTCCATCGCTTCGTCACCATACTGACTCCACCATTTGTCAGCACCTTCGTTCATAGCTACATAAGAGCCGAGCATACCTCTAAAACTGATAAAATCCCAAACCTTTTTATTATCATAAGTTCCTTGCCAAGCTTTGTATTTGCCAACGGTGATTTCTTTTTCTTCAAGACCTGTTCCGCATACACCAAAGGCGGTATAATACCACATTTTTATTTTACCTTCGGTTTGGTCTTCCGGCCAAAAAGCGATACAGTATTCGCCGTCACTGTTTCCTTTTTCTGTTTCGTATTTCCAATCATGCGGTATGGTCAGAGAAATATTCGAAAAGTTTCCCGACTCGTAAACGGTGGTCGGTTGTGTCTTAGGATTTACACCATCTAAATATACAACTATATCAGACTCACTTGCTACTGTGATATCCTTCTCCGGCTCAATTAAGATATGCCATTCAGCCATATCACATGTACCAACTTCAGGCACATCCCTTCTTATGCTGACATAGAGTTTTCCGTCAGAGCCGTGCTTTACATTGTCTACATTGTGACGGTTTGAACCGCTGCCTTCTTCAAGCAGAATCATTACAAGAATTTGTTTCTCAAAATATTCTGCGGTGTATTTATCAACTGCATCAAGGAAGCCGATTGTACTATCGGAGGCTGGATTACTTCTGCGTTCAAGGTTGTACTTATCCTTATTTGCATTATAGTATGCGTTTAGCTCATCAACAGAGCGAATGATTTTAACTATAGGGTATTCCACTTCTTCGTGATATCCATTAGTCCTGATGTATTGGGTATTAAAATCAATAAAGGATTTCTTTATATCTTTATCGGCATCGTTAGTTCTTGATACGGTGAACGCTGCCCACATCTCGCATTTCGTACTTTCGCCGCCACGACCTTTGTCATACACGTGGCAATAGGTTGTAAAACGGTATTCACCGTTTTCTGAAATATCAAACATATCTGTCAAATTGTATGTTTGTTTCTGTGAGGATTTCGCTTTTAATTCATAGCCTATATCATTGAAAGCAAGGTTGTCGAGGGTTACACAGCTTTTCCATTCACCATTGGTTTGTTTTTCAATATCAAAACTCTCTCCATAAACTACATCATAAGTAGTATCGTTATTCCATTTGACTTCGAGCTTGATTTCCTCGGCTGTCCAAATAGCATTGACAATTTGGATGTTCATACCTTCAAAATCTGTATGTGCCACAGCGATTTTAATAGAGCCTGTGTCAAAGTCTATTTTGTCTGCGCCGTCTTTTTGGCAAGCACAGGGGGACAAAACAAGCACAAGGGAGATTAAAACTGATATTATTCGTTTCATCAAGATTCCTCCTCTCACAAAGAGTTAAAAGGATTTATTCACTATAATTAAATGTTAAGTTCCCCAAATATTTACCAAGTTCTTCCGATGCAATACCTCTTTGGTATTCAAGGGAAGAATAATCAGCCCTTTCATTAAATTTGCTG
This sequence comes from Clostridia bacterium, assembly GCA_017622555.1. Classification (GTDB taxonomy): domain Bacteria; phylum Bacillota; class Clostridia; order Oscillospirales; family Acutalibacteraceae; genus UBA737. Next base: position 26,009 of record JAGAQV010000031.1, on the reverse strand, counting down.
TTTAATTCTGCTGTAGCGATGTAATAAGTATCACTATCCTTGGTGAAATGAATTGCGATTATTAAGCAGGTGTCATCTGTGAACTCAATAGCAAGAGCATATTCATTTGGACGACTCGGCCTGAACTTTACCCACTCGTTTTCGCTCTTACTTGCAAAGTTCGGTGCCGCAAGAAGATTTTCTATAATGCCATTCGCCTTATCGTTCAATGTGCGTATAACAGTGAAGTTGCTAAGGTCTTTGGGATGTTCTGTTGAAAGCACATAGGTATTCTTTATCGTCTTTTCAGAGAGAACATAGATAAACTTATCTTTTACTGTAGAGACCACATCATCAGCTTGACTTGAAGAACTTTCAGCAGGTGTGGATGAAACAGAATCTTCGGGGCCTATATCATCACTTTCGTTAATTCCTTCATCTTCATTATCTTTATTTGTTACTTGACCTGCGCCCGAAGAGATACCTTTTTCTTCCCATAATTCACTCATATTTTTGAAATTGTCGGGCAATAAATAAAAGTCTGTACCTGTATAGGTTTCATCGGCATCCACAATGTGATTCCATTTGATAATTTTATATGTTAATGCTGTAAACTCTCTTGAGCCACCATCATCTGCTGTGCCGGATGGAATAGGAATCAAAAGAATCAAGAGTAAAACCGCCACTATGATTATTGCAATTCGAGTTTTCTTCATTTTGATTACTCCTTTCCGTAGGTTACGGTGAAGACCTTGGTATATAAGTCTTTTAATTGGTCTTCGGTAACAGTTACACTTTCATTTGTTGTTTCGTTTGTTAAAATGTTATCGCATAAGATGTATACTATTTTTTGTCCGTTATCAGCAGTAAAGGTAAGGGTATATGCTACTCCTTTGCTAAAAGATTCAACTAAACCCGTGGAGTAATTATCTTCGCCTTTGAGTGTGCTTTCGCCTTTTTGTGTTGATGGTTTCTGTTCTTGAGGAAATTCGCTTTTATCCGTTGTTGTTTCCTGTTCGACATCGTCACTATAATCGTTAACCGTGAATGCCGATTGGATGATGTTATAGATATTTTCAATGTTCTGTTTGTCAGTATCGCTCTTTGCTGTTTTAGTGCTTTTGATTTCAAAAGAGGTATAGACAAATCCCGATGAATTTTCCACACCACCTGCCATATTCATTTCATCGGCGGTATTGCTTTTATCGGGTGAAATCATCATATCGGGCAGATATATCACAGATAAGATTGCGATACACAAGCAAAGCGGAACACACAAAGCAAGGATGCGATTGCGGTTTCTTTTACGCTCTTTAATTCTGTTTTCGCTTCTGCGGAATATTTCCGCTTTTCTTTCATCAAAGTTTCTCATAATAACAGCTCACCATCCTTCCCAAGAATGATGCGAAGTTCCTTTTTGGCACGATATAAAAGGTTATCAACCTGTTTGCGATTCTTCTTCATAACCTTGGCCGCCTCATCATAGGACAAGTCTTCAAAATAGATTAAGTGTACAACAACACGCATATCATCCGTCAGAGAGTTAAGAGCGTTGTTTACAATACGCTTTCTCTCATCTGCGAGGATGATTTCTTCAAGTGTTTCTTGCTCGGCTGATATATTATCCGCTTCCGTAAGCTCTACAAAATTTATTACCTTGCGGTGTTTTATGTAATTAAGAGCACGGCTGCGACCGAGCATAAACAAATATGTTTTAAGTGTTACCTTGAAATTGTACCGATGTTTATTAACCACCAGATCCGAAAAGGCATCGATGGCAATATCTTCGGCTGCGTGGATGTCATGCACATAACGGTCAACGAAGAATACAAGGTTATCGAACAACTCCTTCATTATTTCGTCAAAGGCACTTTCATCACCATCAAGGAAACGGCGGTAGCTACTTGCGCCGTTATCCATAGGATTTCCTCCTGACTTTAAGGCTCACGTCTGAACCCTTTCACTTATTATACAACTGAGATATATTAAATTCCTTATACAAAACGCAAAAGCCCATAACTTTTTACAAGTTACAGGCTCTCTCATCATATATGTTCAATTCGTGGGTAGGCTGATGATGCCCATAACCGAATTTAAAATATCCTATAAGTTTATTTTTTACTCGCAAACTTCTTTTTAACAATCAACGCAACGATAAAGACAATAATGCTCGGTACAAGGTACTCAATCGCATGAACGAGTACAAAAGCGTAGAAAGGAAACGAAGTAAGCATACTGTTATATCTGCATCCATCAACAATTGTATGTATAGCAAAGCCTAATACTAAGAGAGCGGACACAGCATATAAAAATCTATAAATGTTCACCTTTTTCATATCTGCACCGCCTTTATAGAAGTTCTCTCAACTTATCGAGGAATGCTTCCTCGCCCCATGTGTTAACCTTAAAGAACAATGCCTGACTTCCTCCGGCTGTAATAGCAGAAAGATTGATAGGGCCATCACCGTTCTGAAAAAGCGTTACGCTAAGGCTTACACGGTTACCGCCAGCGTAACTGTACCTTTCAAAGACACGAACACTGCAACGAGCATCACCGTTACGAAAATCACTGGAGTCTTCAAGCGAGGCAGACATACTGCCGTTCAAAATACCTTCTTCGATTTTTCTGAGCCACTGATTAAAATCACCGCTCAAAGTATGCTCTAATTTTGCCATATTGCGCCTCCTTAAAATATTCCTTTGTTATTATAACATATAATTGTGATTTTTTCTACCTGTTTTACATTCTGCTTAAAGTTTTGCGCATTTGCCTTTTCTTTGGTTAATGCGTAGTAATTTTTACCCACTTGAATTCACGTCAGAGATAAGGTATAATACCGTTACGGTTGGCCAGTCTTAAAATGACCACATATTTTTGTTGTGTTATTCTGTTGTTTTGGATTGGAATTTTTATTGTTTTCACGACCACATTTCAACCCACAGAGCCGTATGGAGCACACGGAAACATTGGAGACAAGATGCTCAAAGACGATGGTTTTTCGGAATAAAAACCACTATATGTAGTATAAATGACTAAATAACAACTATATCTTGCTGTTCGGGACGCAGAGGCCGCAGGTTCGAATCCTGTCGCCTCGACCAAAAATCCGTGTTTCCTCTATGGGAGACACGGATTTTTTATGCCTTAGGTATCCAATAATTCGGTTGCAATGCTGTCGACAAAGATCACTATTGCCAAGCTTTGGTGCTTCAAATCGGAGCATTTATTATTTATATTTAATTTCGTAATTAGTACCTGTTATTCCGGCAACAACTCCCCTATTTATAAGGGCTTCATTTTCAATATGTGCAATTATCCATTTGTTTTTGCGGAATAATAATTTTTCTTCAGTCTCTACAGTAAGGTTTGTATTCGTATCCTTCGGCAAGCCAACCACACAGCCAAAACCGCTACTCTCTACCTGACAAGGACAAAAATGAAGCGTAGTAGAATAAACCTCAACGGCCGTACCAGCAGGAAGATAAAACGCTTTAAACTTAGAAGAATCAATCATACCGTTTTTAATATCCCAAACATGTCCAAGAATTAAAACCAAGGGCGTTACCGCAATGTTAATTTCACTGGAGAAATGCCATTCGGTAGCGTTCATAAGGTTATTATATCCCCAACAATATCCCACCTGTGTAGGCAAAGTGCCAAAATAGTTAGTTTCAATATCACTAGCTATTTTAAGAGTTTCAAATTCCTCTTGTGAAGGAACATATAAAGAACCGCTTTCAGGATTTTGAATTTTCTTAGCGACCTCTATAATTTCAGTTGTATCGAGATTATTTATTATTTTACCATAGGAAGCAAATTCTATATCGCTAACATCATAAAATTCGATTTCGGGATTTAATGTCTTTAATTTTTCTAACATTTTGCTCACCCTTAGTTAATTGTTTTATCCAAGCTTAAGCCGGGAATATATTTGCAAAATTCTTCCAACTCGTTCAAATAATTTCCTTCAATTTCTATGAAGTGATGAATGTATGGACCTTGCATTAAACGATTTTCGACTGCTTGCAAATCCTCAAATTCGCCCCAAATATAAGTGCCGCTTGTTTTAGGACCGGTTGTGGTATTGCACATAATAGGTAATAACATATAATTGCCGCTTTCTTGGTCTATACGCGCAACTGTATATGTACCATCCTTGGCTCTAAACCATTCACGCTGGTTAACCAAGCAAGCTTCGCAATCATCCGCTTTTTGAGAAAGTGGGAACTGTCCACAATGCCATAAAAGCTCGGCATTCTTTTTCTCGGGGTGTCTTACTGTAAATTCACCAAAAAGTGGCTTGCCTTTACCTAGTGTAGCAGCTTTTAAAAGTGCCATTGTCATTGCAGAATGTATATCGCTTTCACAAGCTATCATATAACCCAAATCATTCAAAGCACCAAATACTGCACAGGGGGCTAAACCGTTAAACATTATGGGTGTTGCTGTCCAACATTCTGCCGCCATTATATCTAATTCAAATTCATGGAACAAATTTTTATACATTACCGCCATGGTTGCCATGCCTTCAACGTATTGTGGTGTTTGTTCATCCATTTTATAATTTGAATTAAAATATTCTATAAATTCCGCAATTTCTTCCTTACAATTTTCGGCTGTTTGCTTCATTCTTTGCTCTACAACAGCAAAGTTGATTGTTACAATTCTAATACCGAATTTTTCCAAAAGCTCGCTTTCGTTATATATTACCGAATAAAATGGCGCAGGGCGGGTGCCAACCTGACCAATACGCATACCCTTAAAGTTTTTCACCATGCAGGCTACACGGATAAATTGTTCAAAGCCCATTTTAAAATCTTCAGAATCTACCCTGCAGCTTGGAATATTAGAAAACGGAACACGCAAGCGCTGAAGCTGACGTGAAACGCCAAATATACCGCATTGTGAGTCGGTTGTTCGGGTGCCGTCTTCACTGTATTCTTCATCAAGCGGTGCCCATAAAAGCACAGGCTTACCTAATGCCAATGCAATATCCCCTGCTGCTTCTTCGTTGCCAAAGTTGCAGTTGATAATAACGACTGCATCAACATTTTCGTTTTTCATGCGTTCAATCGCTTGTTTAGCAGATGCATTATCAAAAATAAGGTTTCCAATACCCAAACCCTTGGTATCAACAAACTCTACGTTATCATCAGTAAATTTATTTTCTATGTATGCAACGATTTCCTTTTCCCTTTCTTGCGGAGAATGCCAGTTCCAGCTAGCACCTCTTGGACGGTCAGTAGTATTTCGGCGCATAGCCACAAGACCAATTTTTACTTTGTAATCAAACATACTATAATTCCTCCTTAAGCATTCTTGACCGCTTTAATTCTATCGCTTTTATTTCCCAAAACAATACCAAAGGATATAAGTAAAAATGCTATAAGGTACTGCCATTTAAGGATATTTTCGCCCAAGATAAGTGCGCCGAAAAGACACGCAAAAAGCGGTTCGGCAAACTTGATTATAAACATTTTTGAAAGGCTGTTGCTCTTTAGAACGTAATACCAGAGGGTATATGAGCAAATAGAAGCAATACATATATAGGTAAAAATTAATGCTGCGGTCAGATTAAATTTAAGGAAGTCAGCGCCCATAATAATTGCCGCAACAAACAGCACTATACCGCCGAATAGCTGAGATATACCCGTTATCCAGTAGGGTGAGCTTCCCTGCACCGATTTTTTGCTAATAACATTTGCGACAACTGTGCAAATAGAAGCACCGATTATTAAAATATCACCCACAGCCAAGCTTAAACCGTCTAGGTTATAGTTTATTGCTATTATTCCGCCAAAGCCAACGATTGCGCCAATAATTTTAAGTATGCTGAATTTTTCGTTTTTAAAGAATAAAAATGCAAAACAAACATAAATAAGCGCACCAAGCTGTTTAATAAGTGCGGTCTTTGAACTGTCGGTGGTGCTAAGACCTATGTATGTACAAGCGTAATGAAGCACTATGGAAAAAAGACCCATAATTACAATATTTAATATACTTTTAGCCTTTGGTGTGGCAATTTTTTCTTTTTTAAGAAAGCAAAATAACGACACCACAAGACCGCTTATAATAAATCGATAGCTTGCAAACATTAAAATATCGGGCACAGACTTTGCGCTTATATCAAAAGCGCTATATCCAAGCTTTACCATTGGGAAAAGTGAGCCCCAAAGCGCCATTACAAGCAATGACAGTAAAATTGTTTTTAAACTCTTTTTCATTATATAACCTTCAGTACAACCTTACCAACATTTTCGCCACGCTGTAAAATAGCGTGTGCTTCCTCAGCCTCTGACATGGGCAAAACCTTATAAATCGACGGCTTAATAGCGCCGCTTTCAATTTTAGGCCATACCTTTTCAACAAGCTCTGCTAAAATATATGCTTTAAATTCGGGCGTACGGTTCCTTAGCATTGAGCCGACAAGATGTAAGCCCTTTGTAAGTAAGGGACGAAGCAGTACTTTTGTTTCGATACCCGCAAGGGTAGAAATTACAATCCAATAACCGCCGCGTGCCATAAAGGGTAAGCTCTTACCCAAGGTTTCACCGCAAAGGCAGTCCATAGAAACACTTACAGGTGTACCGTTTTCTTCTTCGTTTTTTAGAATTTCTTCTACACATTGGGTGGTTGAATTAATAATCACATCAGCACCGAGGTGTTTAATTTTTTCAGCAATTTCGTCCGAAAGGACAGAGGTAATAACCCTTGCGCCAAAAGCCTTTGCCATAGGAATGGCAACACTTGCCAAACCGCTGGCACCCGCAGGTATAAATGCAGTTTGACCTTCTTCTAAATGTCCCTCAATAAAAAGGTTAAGATAAGAAGTTGCATAGGCTTCGGGTAAAGCTGATGCTTCTTCCATAGTAAGCCCCTTGGGTACGGGCATTAGCATATCGAATTTCACTGCAACATATTCGGCATAGCCGCCGCCACCAAGTAAGGCGCAGACCTTGTCTCCAATTTGCCAATTTGTAACATTAGCACCAAGTTCTACGATTTCACCTGCAATTTCAAGGCCCATCCATTCGGGACAGCCTGCAGGAGAAGGATATTTACCCTCTCTTTGCAATAAATCAGCGCGATTAAGTGCTGCAGCGTGAATTTTAACTAAAACCTCATCGTCCTTAATTACGGGATCAGCCACATCGCTCCATACAAGGTTTTTATTTTCATCAACTAACATTGCTTTCATAGTTAATTGCTACCTTTCATTCCCAAGCCTCTACCACCGTCTACCACATAGGTTTGACCTGTGATAAATTTTGCTTTATCAGACACTAAAAACTCAACCATATTTGCAAGATCCTCCGGCAAGCATTTTATGCCTAGGTAATTTGTATTAACTGCCCTATCGCTTCCGCCGGTTTCTTCAGGACGCATAACAATTCCGGGTGCAACACTGTTAACATTGATTTTATGCGGTCCAAGTTCCTTTGCCAAAGCCTTTGTAAGAGATATAACACCGCCCTTAGAAGCAGCATAATCAACAGAACCAACAAGACCGTTAAACGCTACTGCTGAAGAAAAATTGATAATTTTTCCGCCTTCGCCTTGTTTAATCATAACTCTGGCAGCGGCACGGCTTGCCCAAAGGGCACCGTATAAATTCACCTTTAAAACCTGGTCTATTACATAATCCTCCTGCTGAACAAGCGGAACATACTTAGCATTGGGACCCGCAATACGAGCGCTACCGCCTGCAATATGTACCATAATATCAAGTCTACCAAAATCATTTACAATTTCGTCAACCACTCTGTCAACGTCTTTAGAATCGGTTATATCAAAAACATAACCTTTGGCCTCGCCGCCAATTTCCTCAATTTTTTTAACGGTTCTTTCAATCGATTCGGGATTTATATCACATACTGCAACCTTTATACCCTGCTTTGCAAGGGTAAGGGCAGTCTCACTTCCGATATATCCACCTGCGCCTGTAATAAATGCTACTTTACTCATACTAATTTCTCCTTTTAATTTTTATAAACTATTTGTCCATCTAAGATGGTTAAAATACATTTATACCCCAAGTCATTTTTAACTCGGTTTCCTGACTTGTCGGTCAAATCAAACGGCTCGTTTGTATAATCAAACACTGCCAAATCAGCCGACTTACCAACCTTTAAATAACCCCATTCGTTTTCTTTATCCAGCGATTTGGCCGCTGATGAGGTTACTGCTTTAAAAATATCTTCTTCACCCATTCCAAGATGCTTTGCAATGCTCATGCACATTGTCATACCGTACCTACCGCCACGCTTAAATGCACTAAGACAGGTTATATCGGTGCTGATAATGTCAGGCAAAAAGCCCGCTTCGACTGACTTTTTAAAATTCAAAAAGTCGGTATGTACGTTACCCGCTAACCCCAAATCCAAAATAATTCCCTTTTCTTTGGCTAGTTTTAATGCTTCAAAGTTGTTATAAAGACAAGAATTTTCTCCACCATGAAAAACGTGGGTTAAAATATCACCTTCAGATAAAGCATTAACAATATCAACCATTGGTGTTGGTGACAAGGTGCAGTGCACCATAACCTTTAAATTTCTATTTTTGGCATAAGCGCAAGCTTCTTTAATCGGTGTTATATCACGCACATTTTCGCTTTTGTCAAAATAAACCTTTATGCCAATTGCTTTATTGCCATATCGCGCAAGACCTTTTTCAGCTGCATCGAAATTTGCGTGGTTTTGTCTTATACTTGCACAAACAAAAACCGTATTTTTAACCAATAAATAATCAAGCAAAGCACGGTCACCTTGCACACTCCCCGCATCGTTAACCGCAGTTACACCAAACGGAAAGCTTGAAATTTCAGCGCCAACACCAAAAGCATCAGACGCCAAACCTTTCAGGTGAACGTGAATGTCCACAAGCCCTGCCGATACAATTTTTTTCTTAGCATCAAAAACGTAATCGGCGCTGTCAGTTATGTTGGGAGCGATTTTTTCAATTAGCTTGTCGTTTGTTAAAACGTCAGCAAAGAAAAAACTTTTGCCATCCCAAACACGACCGTTTTTAACCAATATCCTTGCCATAGAATTTTACACCACCTACAACCTCGTCCAAAACGGCTTGAACGTTATATTCGTGTTCATAGGTAAATGGGTTTTCCTTTTCGCCCGTAATATAAGCGTAAAAGTCCTTAATCATTTCATCGTATCGGCCCGAAGCGGTATTATCATCAAACGGCAAAATAATCTTTCGGTCTTCATAAGCCGTATTTGCTATTTCGGTATCGGAATAGGTCATTGTAATGGGTCTTTCGAGCGGACAAATATTTACTGTACCCTTACTGCCCGATACCATAAACTGTCTTCTTCCGAAGCCGTTAACCTCTACTGATGAAACAAAAACACGCGCGAGTGCCTTTTCATATTCCAAAACAGCTAAGTTATTATCCTCGACATTAACTTCATCAAGCTTTGTTTTCTTCAAGAAAGACTGTATATTATCGGGCTTACCCATTATATAAACAATAAGGTCAATTAAATGGCAACCCAAAATATACATTATGCCACCGCCAAAATTGGTAAGCCATTTCCTGTATTTTGGCGAGTGAAACGTACTCATTTCAGCATTGATTGAATAAATTTCACCCAGTTTACCCTCTTTAATAAGCTCAAAGGTTTTTTGAATAGCTGGGTTATAACGGTACATATACGCAAGCTGAACGATAAGGTTCTTTTCCTTTGCTGTATCAAGCATTTTTTTATACTCTTCTAATGTGCCGCTACCGGGCTTATCTATATGCACATGCTTTCCTGCATCAACGCACTTTTGCGCAATTTCGGTTAAGTCCCAAACATCAGTTTCTATAAGCAATGCATCGCATTTGGCGATCAGCTCATCCACCGAATATCGCTTTAAACCCTTATAGCATTCCAAATTACCGCGTTTTTTAAGCCATTCTTCATTATCCTCGGCAAAGCCCACAACCTCAAATAGCTCGGGAAACTTTCTTACCGCTTGCATTTTTGCTTCACCGTGATTGTGACCTATACCTATTTGACCAATTTTAATCATTTCACGCCACTCCTTTTACATAGAGCTTAAAAGATTTCTCATTTCCTCTGCCGCGCTTAAAATTTCGGTATATTCCTTTTGAGAACAAACCTTGTATAGAAGCTGATTTTTTCCTTTAAAGGCATACCACAAGCCCGACTTAACGGTATAATCCATTTGTGAATGAAGAAGTATATCATAAAATCTATCAGCCGCACCAGCATTATCAGTTATAAGTTTTTCAGCTGTAGCCTCAACAGTTATTTCGTTGTTTACGGATACATTCAATATAGTTACAGCGGTTGTATTAGAATTTAAATCGTAAGTTGTTTCGCAAGGTATTTCTTTACCATCAACCTTAACAGTAAGCTTAACATCCTTTGCAAAACCGCGAAGCTTAATATTCCAATTTCTAAAGTTAGGAATTATTTCGGTGTTACCACAAGCAGATTTTACAGTAAATACCGCTTTTTCTCCCCACGAAAGTTCAAATTCGGTAATAACACATTCACCGTTTTTAAATTCGCTTCCGTCACCCTTATCCTCATAAAGCTTAAAGGTGTTATTACTGCCCGCAAACACATCAACCGTCATATCCGCTTTATTGCCAAGAGCATTATCATTCGCATTACTTGCTGTAGGAATAATAGCGCCCGCTTTTGCAAATACGGGATATTCTTCAAGATTTCTGTGTATTTTTGCGGTTTTGTTACCCTTGTAGCAAAGACCGCTAAAGAAATCAAACCATAAGCCTTCAGGGAACCAAACCTCAACGCTACCAAGCTGTGAATTTTTATCATTTGGTGAGGTTATGGGTGCCACAAAAAGCTCGCTTCCAAAGAAATACTGATTTCTGTACTTATAAGCATTATCACATTCGGGACAATAGTAATACATCGGCAATATAAGAGGAGTAAGCTCGTTATAAGTACGGTAATTCATTGTGTATAAATACGGGAAGAGCTTATGTCTTAATCTAAGCCAGTCCTTATATGTTTCGCAAAGGTCTTTTCTCAAGTTCCATGGCTCTTTACCGGCAAAAATATCCTTGGTTGAATGTAGGCGGTTTATTGGCGATAAAACGCCTAATTGAAGCCATCTAATTTGCAATTCATCATCACGGTAGCCAAGCATATGCCCGCCAATATCATGACTCCACCAGCAATAGCCCGCATTAGTGGCATTTGCTGTAAAATAAGGCTGAAAATCCAATGATTCCCAAGTGGTTACCGTGTCACCCGAAAAACCAACAGGATACCTGTGCGAGCCAAGTCCTGCATAACGTGAAAAAAACATCGGTCTTTTACCGTTACGCATTATATCAAGAATATGCAAATGATTTAGCATCCAAAGAGGTGTAATTCCCTCTAAATCGGATGCGGGGTGCTCATCATCGTGTACCCACCAATAGTCATTGCCCTGCTGCCAATCCATCCACCAAAAATCAACACCGTCGGCTTCATAAGGGTGATGAAGAATATCGAAATACTTTTCCATAAAATCAGGATTAAGCACATCAAGCTTTATAAGCTTACGGCTTTCGGGGTCAATACCGCAAGCCTTTGCCATTTCCTCATACATATCCTCTTGGAAGCCAATTCCGTTTGACGGATGTAAATTAAGTGAGGTTTTTAGTCCTCTGCCCTTTAAATCGGCCAAAAATGCCTTATAATCAGGGAACAATTCCTTATTCCAAGAATATCCTGTCCAACCATTCCAGCATAACGGATGGTCAATCATACTTTCTTTAGGAGTTTCAACCGTATGCCAATCCATATCTATAACTGCAACAGAGAAAGGAATGTTCTCTTCCTTGAATTTATCCATTAAGCCGCAGTATTCTTCTTGGGTATAGCTATAATATCTGCTCCACCAGTTACCAAAGGCATAATCAGGCAGCATAGGCGGTTGACCTGTTAAACGGTAAAAATCCTTAATACAGTCAAGAAAATCATGTCCATATCCAAAAAAGTAAACGTCAACTGAGTCGGCATTTCTTTTTTCAAACCAACCATTTTCAGACAAAAGATAGCTTTCACTATCATCTACAACGGTGTACCCGCTTCTTGAGCAAACACCATCCTCAAGCTCGGTTTCGCCGTTTATTTTATCCAAAGTGCAGGCTGTACCCTTAAGCTGTTCGGGTGTAGTTCCCCACTTCCACTGATTACCGTATTTTTTAAGCTCAATAGAAACGGTTTTTTCATTAAATACATTATCGGGAAGGTATTTAAGCCTCAAATAATCGGTTTCAATCGTTAAATATTCACCCTCGAAAACCGAAAAATCGGTTTTGGGAAAATTGCGGTTGAACGCAAACTGAGAAGCCTTATCCGTAAAATCACCTGATAAGGCATATTCAAGTCTTATAAGTCTATCGGTTAAAACCGTAAATCTGGCATTTCCACAAACAACAATATTTTCATTATTTGCTTTACCGTTTGTTTCCCATTTGAAGCGATTATATTCCATAAATAACTCCTAAACCAAAAACGTATATCAGCCTTGCTGCTTAATGTAAAATTTGTTAATTTTAACACTTTCGGGAAATTCAAAGCTGAAGGTGTGATATTTTCCACTTAATTTATACTGACGGATAAATCTGCCCGTGTCATTACCGCTGACCGACAGAGAAACAATGTGATGGCCGCATACCCTAAGGGTAACAGGATACTGAGCAAGTGAATCGGCTGCACATTCGGTTTCAAACACAAAAATGCACTTTTTGTCGGGATTATAGTTTAATTCATAGCCATCGCCTGACACTATGCTTTCAATAACCGCCACCGTTTCAAGCTGTGATTCATCAACACCTGCAAATTCGGGCTTTTTACAGCCGCCAAGCACAAACTTTTTAAATGTTGGCGATTTTAAAATATACCTAAGTAAATTTTTTGCACAATACTGAAGGTCACCTCTTGTAACATAGCCTTCTTCAATACCGGTGTACAAATTATGCAGTTTTTCTTCAACCGAGCCCCAAACCATATAAATATCGTTGTGGGCCCTTACCATAGCCTTTAAATTTTCCTTACTGCCCGCTTTATCCTTGCAGTTGCACAGCGCCCACCAGTCAGTCATAACAAAGCCTGTATAACCCCATTCCTTGCGAAGCACCGTTGTTGTAAGATCATAGTTAGAGGCACTGTAATAATTATTTATAGGGTTATAAGAGGTCATAATAGCAGTAGCATTTCCCTCTTTAACCGCTATTTCGTAGCCTTTAAGATAAATTTCTCTAAGCGCTCTTTCGGACACCACAGCATTAACCGAGTTTCGCGCAAATTCCTGATTATTACAGCTAAAATGCTTTATTGTGGTTGTACAACCTGATTTTGCAACACCGCGGCTTTGTGCTGCGGCAATTTTACCTGAAAGTAACGGGTCTTCTGAAAAATATTCAAAGTTTCGGCCGCATAGCGGATGACGGTGAATATTCATACCAGGACCTAAAAGCGCATCAATGTTGTATGCAAAAAGTTCTATTCCCTCAAGTTCGAAAATTTGCTCGGCAAGCTCATCATCAAAGGAAGCTGCAAACACATATCCGTTTGGAAGCGATGTGCTTTTTAAATCGGCACCTATTCTAATGCCCGAAGGTCCGTCAGTAACACAGCAAACCGGTATACCAAGATTCAAAAGCGAATCTGTAACACCACCAAAGGCACCTCCTGTGCCGGGGGTTACCTTTGGACTGTTCATGCCTTCACCGCAAACAATTGCCGCTAAATCGTTATCACTCATTTGAGCAATAAATTCTTCCATCGTATTCTTGCCGTCGGCAACGTCAATTAATTTAATTCCCTTATCGCCTGTAAAGGCAATTTCCTTTGGTCTGCGGTCATTTATTCTTTCATCAAGGTCAAATTTCCTAAGCGGTGCTATTTCTTTAATTAGCACCCTGTTACCGTTAGAATCAAGTGTTGCGGCAAAACGCTTAAATTCCTTTTCGGGCGGCATAATTTGTTCCAATTTTTGCGTAACAACGGTTTGTGCCATATTATATGTAAACACACATTTACTGCTTCTTACATCGGTACCGCAGTAAATATCATAATCGCCCGCTTCTAAAACATAGCAAAATTCATTGCCCGTAACACCGCCGTCATCATAAGAAGCCATTTGCTTAACATCAAAAGTAATTTCTAATACCTCTGTTTCATTCGGCTGCAATTCTTTTGTCTTTTTATATGCGATAAGCTGTTTTTCAGGGGTGCCGAGCTTTCCGCAAGGCGCACCGAAATAAACCTGCACTACCTCACGTGAAGCAAAACCGCCAACATTAGTCACATTCGCTGTAACAGTAATTTTGCCGTTTACTTCTTTTACAGTGTAGTCGGTTTCAAAACGAGTATAAGTCAGACCAAAGCCAAAGGGATAACGAACCTTATCCTTAGCAAAGGTTTCAAAATATCTGTAACCTACGTAAATATCTTCTTCATAGATGCTTTCGTTTTGGTCGCCAAAATTTTCAAAATAAGGATAATCTTCAGCCTTTTTGGTTTGCGTATCGGGAAGCTTACCACAGGGGCTTATTTTACCGCTTAGCATATCAGCAAGGGCGTTTGCACCCTCTTGTCCGCCCTGCCAAACATAAAGTAATGCCGACACATTATATTTATCCATAAATGATAAATCAATTAAATTGCCAACATTAAGCACAACCACCGTTTGTTTAAAGGCAGCAGTAACCTTTTCTATCATTTCGGTTTCTTCGGCTGATAAAAGGTAGCTGCCGTCAGTATTAGAATTATCCCTGTCCTCACCTGCAGTTCTGCCGATTATAATAACAGCTACATCGTTGCGGTCGGCTGTGGATTTTACAAGCTCGTCGCTTAAGGGCATTTCCTTTTGTGACCACGGCTCAGTTGCCCAGCCGTGACCGTTATCAAACGGGTTTTCCAATATCCATTCAGCATAAACTTGTGCTAATTCTTCATCTATGCTGAAAACACCGTTTTCACGAAACGATTCTAAAATACAGGGGTTCTTTACTACTCTTACAAGTCCGCCCGAGCCGGTACCGCTTTTAACATAGGTTTCCTGTGTTCTGCCAAAAAGTGCAACTCTTGTGCCCTTTCCAAACGGCAAAACACCGTTATTATGAAGCATTACACTACCCTCTGCCGCAAGCCTACGGCAAAGAGGAATTAATTCCTTAACGGGACCGGGTTCTGTTTCCCAAAGCTTTTTGCCCTGTATTTCAATATTTTTATCTATTAGCATATTATCACCGATTTATAATTTTAAATAACCTTATAAATAGCTATTTCGTATGGTTTGTACGCCGAACTGTTATTATTTCTGCATTTAGAATTGGAAAGTAACAGTTCTAAATTGCTGTACGGAATTTCAATATTGCTTTCTTCCTCAAAATTACAGCAAATTACAATTTTTTCGCCCTCGTATTCACGCTCAACAATAGAGTATTTATCCTCTTCCCCATTTAAAGCCTTTACTGAGCCCAAAATAATTGCATTACTTTCCTTGCGTATTTTAAGTAGCGACTTATAAAAATTAAATACCGATTTATCGCTGTTGCGGTCAGCTTCAAGATTAACTGCTTTATAATGGCTGTTAGGAGATATCCACGGCTCCACTTCCGAAAAACCACAATATTTGCTGCCATCCCAAGCTATAGGATGTCGTGCGTTATCTCGGCTACCGAAATTCAAGCGTTTTAACACTTCTTCCTCTCCAAGCTCAGCCCTATGAAGCTCGTAATAGTTAAATGACTCATAGTCCCTGAAATCATTCAAGGTTTCACAATGGGGAGAAAGTGTACCGAATTCCTGTCCCTGATATATAAACGGTATTCCCCTGAGTGTGTAAAGCATTGCCGCCACGCAGGTTGCAATTTCATAACGGTATTTTGAAACATCGCCAACACGTGAAATAAAGGGGGCCTGGTCGTGATTATCGGTAAACAATGTATAAAGCAAATCATTTTCGCCGGTAAAGGCTTGCCACTGCAGTAAAACATCACGAAGCACGGTAAGGCTTTGCGGCTGTGGGACATATTTGCTTTCTCTACCAAAGCTAATATGTTCAAACTGGAACATAGTTGAAAGCTCGTTGCGTTCCTCTTTGGTAAGATTTAAAAAGGAATTTGCGTTCCATACCCAACATTCACCGACCGTAAAAAGATGCTTCGATTCGGGTCTTCCAAAAAGACCGTTTATGTATTCGTGAATATACGGGCCCATTGACATAAGACCGTTTTTGAAATCCTTAGAAATTTCGTGAATTACGTCACACCTGAAGCCGTCAACACCAAGACCGCTCCAAAAATCAACAATCTCATTTATGCCTTCGCGAACATTGGGATTTGTCCAGTTAAGGTCGGGCATTGTTGCATCGTAATGGTGAAAATAATACTGTCCGCGTTCCTCACAATATTCCCACGGGTTGCCGCCGGAAATGGTTTTCCAGTCATTTTGCGGCTCGTCAAACCAATAGTAATAATCGCTGTATGGATTATCCTTGCTTTTTTTGGATTCTTTAAACCACTTATGCTCAGCTGAGGTGTGATTAGGCACCAAATCCATAATAACCTTAATTCCACGTGAATGTGCTTCGTTTATAAGGTTTTTCATATCATCCATGGTGCCAAAATCATCCATAATATCGAAATAATCAGCAATATCATAGCCATTATCAACATTGGGGCTTTTATAACAGGGGCAAATCCAAATAGCATTTACACCCAGCTCGCATAAATAGTCAAGCTTTTCGATAATACCGCAAAGGTCACCTATACCATCACCGTTTGTGTCCTTAAAGCTGCGTGGATATATTTGATAAACCACCCAGCCTAAAAAGCCTTTATATTTTTCACTTAACATAGTGCACCACACCTTTTTTATACCTGAATAGGCAGTTGATATAAACCAACATTTTATATATTGACTTATATTAACCGCCTATTCTTACGGCTTTGCGCCGCAAGAATGGCAGTAAACATTTTTATATTTCGATTTTAATTTCTGTCTTTAAGAGAAGCTTCGGGTTGGACCCTGCAAATAATTCAACAATGCCGTTTTCAAGCTCGTATTTGTTATTTACCGTCCAAACCTTTAATTCTTCATACCCTAAAGTAAATTCAACAGTTGTTTGTGCTTTGGGCTCTAAAAATACCTTTTTAAAGCCTTTAAGCTCTCTATATCTTCGCCTTACGGAATTACCCTTTCCGTGAATATAAAGCTGTACAACCTCGCTGCCGCCTATGTTGGAATTATTCCTTAGCGTCACCTTAACCTTAAAGGTGTTTTTTTCACTTTCGCAAACGCTCATTTCTAAATATTCAAATTCGGAATACGAAAGTCCATAACCGAAAGGATATAAAATCCTCTGTTTAAAGTCACAGTAGGCATTTGTATCATAGCCATTGGTTGGAGGAGGTAAAAAGCTATTGTAATATACAGGAAGCACTGCAGCAGAATATGGCAACGACACCGAAAGCTTACCTGAAGGGTTAACCCTTCCTATAAGCGCATCGGTAATAGCTAATGCACCCTGCGCACCGGGATACCATGCAACTATGATAGAATCTGCAAGGGTTGAAAGCTCGGTTAATTCATAAGGTCTGCCGCCAATAAGCACCGCAACAACCTGCTTGCCTGTTTCCTTGAGCTTCCTTATAAACTCTAGCTGATTCCCCGGCAGTTTTAAAGCCGCTACATCGTGGGCTTCGCCGCAGTCAAGAAAGCCTGCCACACTTGTTGCGGCACCGTTATTCTTATCAAAAACAGTTTTGCTGATGGCCGTTGACGAATTACCGCCAACGGTTACAACTGCAACGTCGCAGTTATGGGCAATGCTAAGAGCGTTGTCAAAATCGTCGGTTTTTCCTTCGAAATCCCATCCCTTTGCATAGGATACACTTTCAAACCTTTCCTTGAAGGCTGCACAAAGAGTTTTTAGCTTTTCCACATTTTGAAAAGCGGTATAATCGCCAAGCATATAATAAACATTATAGGCGTGCTCACCAAAAAGGGCAATCTTTATATTAGAATTCAGCGGAAGAATGTTATCGTTTTTAAGAAGTACAAGCGATTCGGCCGCCGCCTTATAAGAAAGTTCCTTTTGTAAGCCCGATTCAACATATCGGCAAACCGCAGCTTCATCCTCAATATAAGGATTATCAAAAAGACCAAGCTCGAACTTTTTAATAAGAAGGCGAAGCACTGCCTCATCAACAAGGCTTTCTTCCACAATACCATTTTCTACCGCTTCAATAAGGTTAAGATACCAGCCGCCATCAGCAAGACTGACATCAACACCTGCTTTAAGCACGGCGGCACTGCCTGTAACCTTATCATAGCCCATTTGGTTTATTGCCCTGCCAACGCCGAAGCCATCCGACAATACTACCCCATCAAAGCCAAGTTCGTCCCGCAAAACATCACGAAGCAAAAATTTATTCATATGGCATGGAATGCCGTCAATGGTATTGTAGGCGGCCATTATAATGTCGGCCCCTGCATTTACAGCACTTTGTACGGCAGGTAAATGAATATCGTGAAGCTCACGCTGACCAATATTTACCTCTGCAGTATTTATACCGCCCATACAGTCGCCCGTTGCACAATAATGCTTACAGCACGCAAGTGCCCCGCCTGACTTTATACCCCGAACCCCACTTTCAGCAAAGCTTGCGGCAAGGTATGGGTCTTCGGAAAAAAACTCCTCTACCCTGCCCCAGCGTGGGTCACGGGCCATATCAAGCATTGTTGTAAAGCCGATATGGTTGCCTGAAAGGCTTATTTCCTTACCGACTGACTGCATAACCTCACCGTAAAGCTTTGGATTAAAGGTACATCCCATACCTATACCCGTAGGAAACATTTCACTGTCGAGGGCTTGCAGTCCGTGGTTTGCTTCAACCTCTATAAGCACGGGAATATGTAGCCGCGAATTTTCGATTACATATTTTTGCAGTGCATTTGCCACCTTTACACGATGGCGAAGTTCAATACCTGTACCATAGTTATGCTGAGTAAAGCCGTCTGCTCTAAGGATGTTGCTTATAGCACCAATACCGCCGTAATCATTAACAAATTTTTTGAAGTCATCGGTGAAGATGAAATCCTCACCGAATCTTTCAAAACAACGATAACCGCCAACGGTTTGGGAAAGCTGACCCACCTTTTCCTTAAGGGTCATTTGTTTTATAAGCTCCTTAGCCTTTTGTGTATAATTGTTATTGTTCATAAAATTATTTAATATTTATTCCGTAACCGGGCTCATCCTTTTGCCATACTCTGATCCAGTCAATATAGTTATAGGAAACCTTGTGGTCATCAGGTACGGGAAGGTTTGTATAACCTCTGTCTGAGAAAGCACTGAATACAACGGTAGAGTATTGGTCAAATACGTCATATTCATCAGAAGCGGTACAGTCAAAGGTGTAATAACGGATACCGTCAATATAGAATGCGATATAATCATTGGTCCATTCCATACCGAAGTTGTGATAGTTATCACCAAAGTTTTCGTCAATAGTAACCTGCGGTGCTACGCCGCTTTGTACATTTGCATTATTTTGTAAAAGCACCTTATGCTCTGAGCCGTGGATATGCAAATTCGGCTTAAAGTTATTGGTTTTACCTGCGTTTTCATAAATATCGAATTCGCCTGTTTCACCTGTTGTATAGGTACATACCCAAAGACCCGAAAGATAGCCCTGAATTTCGGACATTTTAATGCGACCTTCAACAAAGCCGTACTTAAAGTACATTGAATTTGCACCTGCGGCTTGTATATCAACACCGTAGCTGTCGTTACCGATAAGCTCTACCTTCGCCTTATACACGCCGTCACCGACAGAACCATTTTCCATACGGCTGTAGGTTGTACCGCCGTGGCAGGTTTCATAGCCGCCTGCACCCTTAAGCTTCCAGGTTTTAGAGAGCTTATCGCCGCTGAAATCCTCAGACCAAGCAAGCTTATAACCATTTGTTAAAGAATAGCTTCCATCATAGCTGCCGGTATATGTACCGTTTGCTACCGCGCCTGCCTTTAGCTTTGAAACAAGGTCGATAACACCTGCATTAACAGCAGAATTGCTGACACTTAAAATAGAGGTTTTGCCGTTTTCAACTGAAATTGTGTAATTTTCATTAAGCTCGGTTGAAACGGTTATGCTGTAATTTGATGAAGTGCGGTTGGTGTTACCAATTAAAATTTCGTTTTTAGCCTTAGCGGTCTTATCGTCAACCATCTTTACAATTTTGCCTGTAAGGCGAATAATGTTGTCGAACAAGTAATCAGCAGCGCTTACTTCCATAAACGAGCCGTAAGCGGGATATACGATAGTATAATCAGCGATAGAAACGCCGCCAAGTGTTATATCCTTTGCGGCATTAAAGTTAGCCGAAACGTAATTGAGGCCAACTTCAATTGTCGACTTTTTATCCTTGCAATAGTTTTTCTTAAAGAAGTCCATTGCATAGCCTAAGGAATAGCTGTTGTCAGCAACAATTAAAACCTTGTTGTCTTGCTGGCGGATAATAAAGTCTGCCGCATTGTTCTTGCGGCCGTTAATTATTTCCTTGTTAGCTTCTTTTGATTCCTTAAAGCTGGTTTTACCAATAAGGATATAGTAGCTGTCCTCATCAATTTCCACTTCACTGTCGCTTACAACCTCTGGATAAATTGAAAGGTTATTTTCTAAATAAGCTACAAGATCATTAAGTTTAGCTTCTTCAGCTTGTGTAATAGTTTCAGGACAAACGATAGTAAAGTTACTCATACTATCCTTAACAAGTGGGATAGCGGTAATTTTGTCTTTAGGAATTTCAACCGGAACTAAGCTTGTTACAGGCTTATCAACCGTAACGGTTATGTATTCGGGAGGAATATCACAGTTACCAAGTGCCAAGCCTGCATAATCCTTAGTAGCCTGCGCAGTTATCATAACACAGTCACCCGCTTTAAGAGAAAGCGCGGTAAAGGTTGGGAACTGAACGTTTACGGTGTTCGAGGATACAACCTCCTGCCAGTAAATGCGGTTGTTTTTGTATATTCTTAAAACAATACCATATTCCGAACCCTTTGCAAAGGCTGAAGACAAGCCAACGATTGAATCAACTATAGACACATTACCTGCATCACGGTCCTGAAATTCAATCATACAGTCTTCATCGGCAGTATAGCAAAGACCCTCTTCCTTTTCACCCGTGAAGGAGAAAAGAACACCGCTTTTATTGATTTTTGCATCCTTATAACCGCTTATATCCATTTTAGAGGAATCATAAACAGCAAGTGAGCTTACGCCATCATCACTGAATTTATAGGCATACGGCGCACCTGAAGCGGTTTTGCCGTTAACATCTTCCCAAAGTGATAATTCACGAATTTCACGTTGATACCAGTCATATTCCTTGGAATTTTCTTTGTAAATCCAACGCCACGATGAAGAATCGTAAAGCGAGGTAGTATCTTTTCCAACGTCTTTTTGCATTGCGTTGGCAACGCTGTTACGTAAGCTGAATACAGTACCGTCCTGCAACATAACCGCAGGGTTAAGCGCAATAACGTATTGCGCCTCACCCTTGGCTTTTCCGGAATTAATTGCCGAACAGCCACAAATAAAAACTAAAATGACACTTAAAAGGAGTGATAATATTTTTTTCATTATAATTCATATCCCCCTATCAGTTTGATTTTTTTCTGCGCTTAATAAGCACAATTACAACCACTAAAACTGCTGCCAAAAGAACAAGTGCGCCTGCAATAATGAGTACAGTCAACAAGATGTTGCCGCCATCACTCATTTTACCTATAATATCATTCTTAAGAATGTTAAGCTTTTCATCAAGATGAGAATCCTCAATCTCGTTCTTTTGTGTTACCTCTTCCTTAACATGGGTAGTAACTTCCTCATACTCTTGCTCCTTAGCCTTAGTCCACTTAGCATAAAGCTTGATGTTAGAGTTAATAAGAGTTTCGTTGAAATCAAAGAGGTTTGTAAGCTCGGTATCGGTATACCAACCCTCGAATACATAGCCTTCTTTTTCGGGCTCAACAGGAGCAACAATATTTTGTCCCTCAAGTGTTTCGATTGAATTCACACTGGAGCCACCGTTTGATTCAAAGCTTACAGTCATCATAGCAAGCTTACGAACTGTAACATCATCAATAGATGCAGTTGTAAAGCCACCGCTTAGCATAATACCAAGAGTTGAAATTTCAGCACCTGTAGTGATTTCGCCTTCGTAATAAATCCATTCGCCGTAGATGCTTTCGGATTCTGCTTCAGTAAGTGATACAACAGCCTGGCTACCAACTATTGCCATACTATCAGTATTATCAAAGGTAGCAAGTAGGAGCTTCGCAGCCTTTGTTTTGTCTACCTTAAGCCAGAAGCCTACCTTATAAACAGAGAAGGGTTCAAGGTATACGCGGTTACCAACCGTATTATCATCATATAGTCTGAAACGACGGTATAATGATTTGGTCCACTGGCCTGCATTATGGAACTTAAGATAGTTTCCGCCGCTATGTGCACCTGATGTATCACCGGTTACAAAAATAGCGTCCTTATTATCAATAAGGCTGTTCTTATTGCTTTGATAGAAGGCCTGCGCATTAGCAGAATTAGCCTCAAAGTCAATATTAAGGGTACCTTCCTTAAAGGTGTCAGGGTTAGATAAATCCTCAGCCTCACGGTAACGGGGATAAAGATTTAAATCACCTGACGGGAATACAGATTGAACGTACCGATTTCCGTCCTTATCATACCAACCGTCGAAAACATAGCCTGCTTTTGCGGTAGGTACAGGTGTGAATAACCAGTCGCCTACACCACCGAGCATTTTAGTTCTAATCGAGTTACCTGCTTCATTATAGAACTGTACTAAAGAAGCCTCACTGCTGTCCATAACCTCAATACTCATATCATCAACATCAAAATAGGTTGCACCTGCAAGGTAAACAAGGAAGGAAACCTTGCCCGAAACGCTGGGTGTAAAGTATGCTTCCATTTCGCCCCAAGTATCAGCTGAATGATAAATCGAATAACGGTAATAAATTCTGCTTATTTCTGTAGAATTTATAAAGTTAACCTTACCTGTGGGAACCTGATCGGTTACAACAGGAACAATGTAACAGTCATAATCGGAACGCAAAGCAAGACTAAAGCGATAGCGTTCACCCGATTTAACCTGGAAGTTACTTCCGTCGGGATTGATGGCAATAATCGATGCCATATCCATTGTTTGCTTACTCGAATTGGTTTCAAGTGCAAAATGCAAGTATTTATCACCTGTATAGGCTTCGCTTGAATCAGTTATAACCGATGCGTGAATTGACATATTGTTGGTGTATTTATTATTAGCACCTGTGTTTGTATAAGGTGTTACACCGCTGTTAAAGTCTTTTGCTTCGAAGCCTGTAGAAAAATCTGTTGCGTTCTGTGCAGCTGCTGCATATTTTGCATAAATTGCCATATTTTCAGCAGGCATTTTGTTGTAGGTAAAGGGCACCGTTTTAGCAGCATCGGTAAACCAACCAACAAAAACGGAACCGTCCTTTTTAACCTGCGGAATGGTAGGAAGCTTTTCGCCTGCTACAAAGGGTATATCGGTAGCTCTTTCACCGTTTTCGGGGTTAATTATCAAATAGTTAACATCCATTACTTCGGTAAGAACAATATTGTCTATCCATACCTGAGCACCGGTTACATTTGCAGTATTTTTTGCGGTTGCAAGTGAAATAGCAAGGAAATCAAACTTAGCGTCGGGAACGGTAATGTAACCTTCTACCTTGGTCCAATCTCTAACTGTAACACCGTCTCTTACGGTATATAAATAATTCAAGAATTCGCCCTTACCAAAGGATGAAGCCAAGTAATTATGTGCCTTTACGGCAATATGCGCATCGTTATCAAGAATTGCTGTTGATTTAATATCAAAGGATATTTTATAAACAGTATTTGAACGGGGTACATATAATGTCTTATCGCCCTTGGTATTATCATAAATACGAATAACACCGGGGTTAGTGTTGCTGATAATTGCAGCATCTGTTAACTGCATTGCAGTACCGTGAGTTTCATCGGTTACAATTGCGCCCTTACCAAAATAAGAATAAGCCATGCTATCTATTTTTTGGGTAAGTGCTTTATCGGAATAACGGGTTATGTATCCTTTTTCGTCAATACCAAAGTATACCCCGGCATCGTCATAGGTGTTTTTAATAACGTCGCCTGTGCTTCTCCACTTTGCCCAAATTTCAGTATGACCGTAAACATTGTCTTGCGCGAGGGTGGTGAAGTTAGCATCTAAATACCAGCCTTCAAACTTCTTGCCGCTTACAAAGTCAACAGGAATATCTGCAAAGAGAGCATCGTTAGGAAGGGTAACCTGTGTGGTATTACCTAAATTATGGCATGTAAGTGTGGTTTTTCCGTTAGGAATAACACTAACAGCAATATTATCAATATAAGGATAGAATGTAGCATTATTAGCGATAGAAGTTTCTATCGAAATTGCCAAAGCAGAAAGGTCCTCGCTGCCGGTTTTTACAAATACCGTAGCACTGCCCCAAGTATAATCAGCATATACGGGGTCGCCCTTTTCAATTGTTGCTGCGGTGGCAAGAATGTCGCCAATGCCGTCCTTGGTAACACCGCGGATATTAAAGGAAATATCACCGGTGGTGCCGGCCTTTACCTTATAATCAAACTTAATTTTATATGTAGCGTTTTTCTGCGGAACAACGCTTGCAAAGTTTGCATCTGCGGGGTTATAAAGCTCAACATGGGTAATGTTACCCTTAGCTACGTTATTTTGACCCGAAATTGTAGAGAACTGTAAAACCCTGCCTTCGCGTGCAGCGGCAGCTTTTGTGCCTAAGTGGAAAATATATTTACCCTTAAGCTTGTGAGAGCCTGCGCCGCCATTAGATATGGAACCAAGCCCCTCTTCTTCATAGGTGTTTTTAAAGTCGTTTGCAATTTCAAATTCTCTAAATTTAACATTATCAAGATATGGATAAAGTGTACCCGCATCACCCGCAGAGGAAATTTCTGCCGAAATAGCCAATGCCGATAATTCCTTTGTAATAGTTACATATGCGGTAGCTGTACCCCAAGTATAATCTACATATCCGGGGTCCTTAGGCTGTATGGTTACTGCATTAGCAAGTATATCCCCGAGGCCTGCATCAGTAACACCGCGAACATTAAAGGAAATATAAGCGGTTTGACCTGCTTTAGCCTTATAATCGAAGGTTATTTCATAGCTTTTGCCAACCTCTGGCTTAAAGCTAGCAAAGTTTGCATTTGCGGGGTTATAAAGCTCAACGTGGGTTATGTTGCCTGCTGCCACGTTTGTTTGACCTGTAATAGATTTAAACTGTAAAACTCTGCCTTCGCGTGCAGCGGCAGTTTTTGTGCCTAAATGGTAGATATTTTTACCCTTTAGCTTACTTGTGCCCGAGCCGTTACTAATTGAGCCAAGCCCTGCCTCTTCATAGGTATTGGTTATATATGCGTTTTCTTCCTCATTTTCACCGCCGGACTCGGAAACAACCTCTAACACCTCGAGGTTATCGAAGAAGGTATATGCCGTAACGTTACCGGTAGTTTCTACTACTATTGCCAAGCCTGCAATATCCTCAGTAATAGGAACGTTAACTGTTGCAGTTTTCCAAATAGCAGGTGAGGGATGGTTTGAATCGCCCTTAGGAATACTAACTGCAGTAGCAATAATGTCACCTAAAGTCCTATTTTCACCGTCAACAGTAATCGGTCTTACGTTAATGCTAAGGCTTTGTGTTCCGGACCTTGCAATTTTATAATCAAATTTTATTGTATAGGTAGAACCGTTTTTCGGCACAAAGCTTTGAAGCTTACCGTCGGCACCTAAGCCCTTGCTATAGTCATAAATTTCAAAATGAACTTTATTAGCATTTGTCGGAATTCTTGCTGCTCTAAAGCCCAGTGCAGTGCCTGTTCTTACAGGTGAAGCATTACCCGAATTTGTAGAGTTGGTGTTATACCCGGTTTCGTTTG
>JAGAQV010000001.1 GCA_017622555.1 Clostridia bacterium | reverse complement strand
TAATAAGCGTGACGGTGATGCACAGCTTACAATGGAAGATTACATAAAAATTTCCGAAATTAAGGATAAAAAAGAACAGGCGTCGCTTATTGCTATTGCCGGAACAAGCAGTTTTAATTGGCAATATAAATCTGCACTCGAAAAACAAAAGAGAAAAGAAAAATTGCCCGATATAAAGAAAGAATTAAAATCGCTTGCCAAGCAGGGTAAGGATGGCGACCGTTGGAGTAACGAATATGAAACGGTTGTTGAAATTGAAATTGAGAAATTTAAACCCGGCGTATTCAAAAAAGCGGCCGAGAAGCTGGATGCAAAGGTTTTGGAAAAATGCGTTTGGGAAATTACTATGTATCGGGCATATTTACTTAAGCCAGCATCAAAGAAAAAAGCCGAAAAACCGAAAAAGTCAAAGGCTGAAATTGAAGCGGACAAGCTGCGTGATGCTTTAGAAAAATTACATACTCGCGCTTATGAACTTCGCAAAGAGTTTATTTTAAACTTTAACGCTTCTAAGAAGTATAAGGACGTTATATATCAGCATTTAATTAATGCGGTTATTTACCGTCACGGTATGAATTGGGCACCGACGTTTAATGCTAAAGTTGTAAATAAGGTTACGGGTGGTGACGGCGGACAATGGAATATTAACGCAGGAAAGGCAAAGGAAGCACTTGAGCAGTCACCGACAAATATGCCAGCTTTACTTACCTGGGCCGAGTATGGTGATAATAAAGATTTACATTGCTTTGATTATTCCTATGGCGTAAACAAGCCGAAGTATAAAGAAAATGTGCACTTAAAGCGTGTTTATGCGTTTTTGCAGGATATTGGTTATCAGCTGAGCTCTGAAGAGCAGATGATGCTTGACGGTACCCATCCGATTTATAAGGGGGAATTGGAATGACGCATTTTGAAGAAATTAAGCAAATGAACGTTGATGAGCTCGCAGCGGTTATTAACGATTCACGAGATGTATTTGTTTTGAGATGTGTGAGAAAAATAAATATTCCTGCCCTTATGAAGAGCAGGACTGCACTGCGTGTATTGCAAAATGGCTTGAGGGTGAAGTGACAAAATGAAATCAGTTTTAATAAGTATACAACCAAAATGGTGTGAGCTTATAGCAAACGGTAAAAAGACAGTTGAAGTAAGAAAGACCAAGCCGAAGCTTGAAACACCGTTTAAGGTTTATATCTATTGCACGAATAATCGCGGCTCACTTCATACAGGTTATGATGGGCTGTATTATCACAAAAGCAGTGTTGGTAAAAATGACAGCTCTTGTATTAGTGGCAAAGTTATAGGTGAGTTTGTGTGTAAATTCACATATAACTTTACCGAAGAGAATCAAGAACTTTGTGGACCATCATTTGACGCAATAAGGTTGACGCCAAAACAATTATCAGATTATGCAAAAGGTAAAATGATATATGGTTGGCACATATCCGACCTTGTAATCTACGACAAGCCGAGAGAGTTGAGCGAGTTTGTTGTGCCTTCAAAAATTGGATGCGCAAACGAAGGAAAATGTAAAGGCTGTATTTATCTTGACGAGGGTAACGGGTACAATGTTGAGGATGATTGTTCGGCTTGTTTTTCTACTGATGAATTCAAGCCATTGCGTAAGGCCCCACAATCATGGTGCTACGTTGAAAGCGGGGCGCAGCTCCCGGGTGGGAAGGATATATTTTAAAAATTCATAAAGTGGAGGTTTTATGATGGAATTAGCAGTATGTAAATTTTGCGGTCAGACAATAGCTGAGGAATACGAAACAAAGGAAAAGGCAATAGAAGAAGGTACAATGGCGTGCAGTTGTGCTCAGGCGCGTGCGTATCAGCAGTTAAGAGAACGTGCCCAAGCCGCAAAGCTCGAGCTTCGAGATATGCTATTGAAGGATGACGATGTACATAACGTTAAAGCTGTTGAGCAGGTTATTTTTGATTTTCTTGTCAGCGCAGTCGATTTAATTGCCGAAGATAAGATTTATAAAATTACTCTCGGTCTTTCATCGGGCGGTAAGGTCGATATGAAAGCAGGTTCGGGGGGGAAGATTTCCCTCAAGCGTTCTGTTGCTCTTACCAACAAGCGTGAGGTGTAGGGGATGAGTGACAGAGACAAACTGATAGGTTTAATTGATAATTTTACCGAAAATATTACCGCAAGAGATTTGCATAGTTCAAGGTTTGCTAGTGAATTTGCCGAACACCTTTTAGAAAACGGTGTTATGTGTCCGCCGTGTAAGGTGGGGGATATGGTTTGGTGGGTTGCTAAGCTCATTGACAAAAACTGCGAAGGGAAGCTCAATATTGAAATTGGCAAGGTTGACAGTTTTTTAATACGATCCGATGGACTTTGGGCGCACTGTTGTTATGAAAGCGGCTTGGCTTATCGGCATTTGGTTGCTGCGAATTTCGGCAAAACCATATTTCTCACCAAAGAGGAAGCTGAAGCAAAGTTAAAGGAGTTGAAAGAAATTGACGCCTAATTATATCATTGCAGGCATTAAAGTGTTCATAACTGAAAGTTGTGGAAGTTTTGTTGCAAGGAGAAAACATAAAAAGCGGCGCATTAAAAAGAAGTGGCTTAAGAAGTATGGAAAAATATTTGAACCTTGCAGTGCATTGGTTGTGGCTGATTTGTGCGGCGAACGAGTGATTTTTTGTCATCCTAAATATTGGGTCAAGTTCAATGAGAAATTCGAAAAATTCAAGGTTACAAGCCATATTGAAAACATCTTTTCAAACGACTGCTCCGGGTGCGAGTATATAAACGATGATGGTGGATATTGCTATGACTGTTATAACTGTGGTAAAAAGCGCGTAAAAAAGGATCAATTTCAAAATTGTGAGACAGGGAGCAAAGGTGCGATAGGGATTTGCCCTATATGCAAGAAAAGTGATGGAATTACTTGGATTCCGGAAAAAGATATATGCACTTGCACTTGCGGGTGGAATAATGCCGAAACGTTTGAAATAAGGGGTGGTGGCGATGGCTGAGTTATATAGACGCAAGTGTAAATGCGGCAGGAAGTTTTATAGTGAAAGCAAATTAGCACGTCTTTGCCCTTTGTGTAAGGGTGAGAGTAAAAAAGAGAGATGGCAGCAAAACAATGAAAACTGTAAAAAGCCGATAGTGGAAGTGCCGAAGCCCGTGCCGGTTAATATTCCATTGCCGAAGATGATGCAGCTACTTGAGCTTTACAACAAAAACCACGGCACAAAATACAGTTACGGGCAGTTTGTTTCGGGATTACATACCGGGAAAATAAAAATCGGGGTGGTGAAAAATGAATGAATTGGAAGGCAGAAGCAATTAAAGATTTAAAAACCTACCCACAGCGGCTTAAGGCGAAGGGTAACCTTAAGGAGCGAATGATGATTCTTGAAGAGCAGTTTGTTTCGCTTCGCGGAATATCAACCTCTGAGCCGGTTAAGGGTGGTCTTAGCCGCCAGGAAGAAAAGATGCTCGACAACATCGCCGAGCGTCAGCGTTTGGAATTTAGCTTAAAGGTGGTTGAATCACTCGTTGAGCTTACCGAAAAGGGCCTCGCCGAGCTCGATACCAAAGAACGAAAGGTGCTCGAAGGGTTTTATATTCACCCTAAGGATAACCACGTAAACAGCATTTGTGAGGAAATGCACTTTGAAAAAACTCGCCTTTACGAAATCAGAAACGATGCTCTTCGCAAGTTCACTATTGCGATGTACGGTACCGTTGAAATTTGATTAAAGGAGGTGAATATTGTGGGTTCGGAACAGTTTGAAAAATTGGTTAAGCAGCTTGTTGCTGAATATGCTAACCAACACGCAGACATTACTGATAATTGTAAAATAGGCGAAAACGAAGTTTTTATTGTTTGGCAATGTAAAACATTGCAGAATAATAAAGCGCTCGCCAGCACAACACTTTGCGATGGTATGTACTATGAATTGACCTATAACGGCGATAAGCAAGAAATTTATTTTGACGCTTATAAAAAGTGGGAAAACAAATGCATTAAAATCTAAAGAGCGGAAAAAGAGCGGAACTTTTAACATAATTCCTGTGTTAAAATGATATTGTAAAAAATCAGGCAAGCGGTTTAAAGAAGAACCGAACTGTCTGATTTTTTATTTTGCGCCGATATAGGAAAATTCGGTGGGTGGTGACGGTGGGAAAACTGTGCCTTTGCGCACAGAAGTAAAAAGTAAGAGTGAAGAGGTAAGAGGTTAGGTGTCGTCGATGCCGACGGATATAAATTATCTCTCCCTCAGTCACTCGTTACTCGTGACAGCTCCCTCATCAGATGGAGCCAATTAACTTGCGCGTAGGCGTGCACGTGCGTGTGCGCAAGACTCTAAATAAAGGGACGGTGAGAAAAGTTGACAAAAGTGAACACTTTGAAGGGAATGTACCCAAAGTTAAAATCAAAGCAAAGGGCAGTCGCAGAGGCACTTGTAGACCCTGAAGATACCCGCAGCGTAAGTGAGCTGTGTAAAGATTTCGATATTTCGCGAACAACCTTCTATAATTGGCAGCACGACAGTGAGTTTATGGGCTACGTAGAATGCCTTGTGGACCATTACACGACAAGCATTATTCCTAAAGCGTGGAAGCAAATCGGTAAGAAGGTTGACGAAGGCAATATGGAAGCCATCAGAATGCTTTTGGAAGTCAAGGGCAAGCTTCAGAAGGAATCGGCGGTCAACAATAACAATGTTGTTATTTTCACCGGGGAAGATGAGATTCCAAAATGATAAAGCTTCATTTGCCCGAGATTATCGGTAGCGGCTATGGTGACTATTGGGTAGATAAACATAGGTATAGAGCATTAAAAGGCGGTAAGGGCTCAAAAAAGAGCGCCACAACCGCCTTAAATTGTATATTCCGCCTTATGAAATACCCTGACAGTAACCTGCTTGTCGTTCGTGGTGTAATGAATACCCACCGAGACAGCACCTTTGCACAGCTTAAATGGGCGCAACAGAAGCTTGGTGTGGCGCATTTATGGCACAATACGGTGTCGCCAATGGAAATGACCTATAAGCCAACGGGACAAAAGATATTGTTTCGCGGCTTCGACGACGTTTTAAAGCTCGCATCCACCACCGTATCAAAGGGTTATTTGTGTTGGGTATGGATAGAGGAAGCCTTCGAGCTTGCCACTGAAGCCGATTTTGATAAGCTCGACCTTTCGGTGCCTCGTGGTAATATACCGCCACACCTTTTTAAGCAAACAACATTAACCTTCAACCCTTGGAGTGAGCAGCATTGGCTGAAAAAGCGCTTTTTTGATAAGGAATCGCCCGACGTTTCGACCTATTCAACCAATTATTTGTGTAACGAGTTCCTGGATGAAACCGATAAAGCGGTTTTTGAAAGGATGAAAAAGGAAAATTACCGCAAATATGCCGTCGCAGGGCTTGGCGAATGGGGCATTGCTGAAGGTCTTGTATATGAAAATTGGCAGACCTTGGCGTTCGACCCGAAAACGCTCGGTAAAGTTATTGATAATGACGGTAACGAAAAGGATTTTTCTTGGCAATACACCTACTTGCAGGGGCTTGACTTCGGTTACGTGAACGACCCAACCGCTTTTATTGCGATAGCGGCTAACCCGATAAGTAAAGAAATTTACATATATGACGAGCATTATGAAAAACAAATGCTTAATTCGGATATAGCCGAAATGATAAAGAAAAAAGGTTATGCGAAGGAGCGTATCCGCGCCGACTGCGCCGAGCCGAAGAGTATTGATGATTTAAGGCGTTTAGGTATAAGTCGTGTCATTCCGTCAGTCAAGGGTAAGGATAGCGTTATAAACGGTATAACGGCGATTCAGGAATATAAAATTTTCGTTCATCCGCGGTGTGAAAACACAATAAAAGAGCTTTCGGCTTACACCTGGAAGAAGGATAAGAACGAAAACGGGCTTAACGTACCGGAGGATGCGAATAATCACCTTATGGACGCCCTTCGTTATGCGATATATGATTTACGGTTCTTCAGGCCCGAAGACCCGAAAAGCAAAAAGCATTTATCGGCGCAGGAACGTTTTGAAAGAAACAACGGTATCAGCGCTGATGATATGAACGGAAATTGGGGGTGAAACAGATATGTTAAACGTGATAATTGCGGTTGCACTGTGCGGAATATTGTTTGTAATGATATTCGCATTGTGCTTTATTTTCGCCGTTGCGGGCTTTTTGGTTGGTTACAACAAGATACTTACCAAAGAGAAGAAAAACGAACCACCGCCTTTAAGCAATGAGGAAAAGGCCAAAAAAGAGCGCGAAGAAAAGAAAATGATTCGCGAAATGAAAAACTTTTGGGATTATGACGGTACAGCCCAAGATGAAATAATTTAATACATTACGAGAAGAGCGCTTAAAACTCCCTCCGACACGGCTTTGCCGTGCCACCACCCTCTATGATGGAGGCTTTTAGAGGAAAAGGATTTAAAGGCGTTCTTTTTGTTTGTAATAAAAAATTCCCCAGCCATAGGGATAAGAAAAAGGAGTAATTGATAATGGATGAAACCATGAACGCGGCAAACGAGACAGCCATATCGAGTGAGCCGGAGACACAACAGGAAACAGTTGACAACGCTGCAGCTGACACCCAGCCAGAGGCACAGCAAGGCGATGTTGATATGACCACAACGCCGCCCGAAGAGAACAACGATACTTCGACAACGGATGAGCGGTTTCTCGAAACTAAGTTTTTTAAGGAACCAAAATGGTTATCAAAAGAAGAAGCTAAGAATTTCGCTGAAATCGGTATGCGTTACGGAGAAGTGCGTGAAAGTCTTGAAAGAGTAGCGGCACTCAAAGGAATGTCGGTGGAGGACTTTGTCAGCAGTATTGAAACCGAGCAGGACGAAGCTTACCGCCGCGAGCTTGCCGAGAAGTTTGGTAATGATGAAGAAACCATCAATATTATGATGGAACATTACCAAGCCGAAAAAGGCAAGAAAATTGATGCTGCGAAAAATAAGCGTTTGCAGGATGAAGCCACAGCTGAGCAGAACATAAACACCCGCTTGGCTAATGAGTTTATTGAACTGCAAAAAGAATTTCCCGAGTTACAGGAGTTTGCCGACCTTCCCGAATCGGTTCGTCGTGCGGCCGCCGAAGGCAAAGACCTTACGCACGCTTATTTACTACACCAGCATCGAGAAAACAAAAAAATCGCTGCAGCCAAAGCTTCAGAAGAAGCGGCCGCGGCAAAATCTGCAGGCAGTATGGCCACAAGTGGCGATACCGCCGACACAAGCATATCGGCCCTAATAAAAGGAATATGGGGCTGATAGCCATTTAAAATAAAAAGTCAAAATATAGGAGGAAATAAAAATGGCAATTAATACTTTAAAATTCGCTCAAAAGTTTTCGGGCGAACTTGACAAAATGGTAGTACAGAAATCTGTTACCGGTTTTATGGCAGACAATACAATGCGTGCTAAATTTGTTGGCGCCAAAACTGTAATTGTGCCCGACATTGATTTTGTTGGGTTAACTGATTACGACCGCGATAATGGCTTTACAAGCGGTGCAATCACTGTTGCGCAGCAGCCCTTTACTTTGTCACAGGACCGTGCACGTTCTTTGCAAATCGATCGTGAAGATATGGACGAAACAGGTATCTCAAATCTTGCGGGTCAGGTAATGGGCGAGTATGTAAAAACAAAGGTTATCCCCGAAATGGATAGTTATATTCTTTCGAAACTTGTGCAGATTGCTATCGACAAGAAAAACACCATTACTCTTGATGCTACCAAAGCGTACGCACAGTTTGTGGAACTCGTAAATAAGGTTCAGGGTAAAACCGGTTTTGATACCGAAATTGTTTCTTTCGTAAATCCTGCGGTTTATGCCGCGTTTATGAATTCAACAGAGCTTCAGCGTCATATCACTGTTTCTAATTTCAAACAGGGCGAAATCGACCTTAAGGTTAATGCAATTAACGGTGTTGCAATAATCCCTGTAGCTGGTGGAAGAATGAAAACAAAATATACCGACGATGCAGAAAATGGTGGTCTTAAGCCTACCGAAGATGCAAAGGATGTCGGTATTCTTGTACTTCCTAAAACCGCAGCACATCTTGTTAAAAAGACTGAGGAAATTCGTGTATTCACACCCGAAAACAACATTAAGGCAGACGCCTATAAGTTTGACTATCGTGTGTATTACGATGCATTTGTCAAGAAGAGCAACCTTGAACATATTGCTGCCGCAATTTCTCAGTAGTTTAAAGGCGGGGAGGCAGAAGCTTCCCCGCGATTTGTAGGAGGAAAATAAATGTTTACGTTAAAAAACAAATACGGTAACATCATTAAAACCGTTGAAACTGAACGTCAAAGAAATAACTTAATCGATTTGGGTTATGAGGTTGTTTCTGCGACTACTGAAGGCACACCTTTAACACTTGACGAAATGAAGCTTGAGCAGCTTGAAGCTTATGCAAAGGAAAAGGGCATTGACCTTACCGGTTGTAAAACTAAGCCTGAAAAGCTTGCAAAAATTAAGGAATTTGAAAAAGAATCCGAAGAATAATTGATAAGAAACAAAGCGCCAGAAGCCCTGGCGCTTTTTCGCATATAACGACACATTAAAAATACACCCTTAAGGAGTGAAAAAATGAGCTTGAATTTGAAAATTAAAGTCGCACCTAAGGCGATTTTTTCTGAATATAAAAACGGTACCGAATACAAAAACAGCATAGGGGACAAGGGTATTGCCGAGCAAAGCAAGATAAACGAGCGTTTTTATGTTGGGGACCATTGGCACGGTGTTCAAAGCGGTAATTACAGGCCGCTTGTCCGTCGACCGCTTATTAAGCGTGTTGCCGATTATAAAATATCAACCATTGCATCGGCGCCGATAGCGGTTAACTACAGCGCTGACGGTGTGCCTGATAATACGGGCCTTCGTGATAGAGCCAATGAGCTTAGCAAGGCTTTGAAGGAAGGCAAAGAATTTGAAACAGCTATTGCTGATGATGTGGAAATATCAACAATAATGTCGATTATGTCGGATTATTTCCGCACAACCGGTGAGCGTGTTAAATTTGATGCCAAAAAAGAAATGCTGCTTCGTAATGCATATATTGCCGGCACGGGCATTGCATATACTTTTTGGGATAGCGACATAAGGACCGGTCTTTATGCTGATGAAAAGCGACAAGTCCCAATTAACGGTGATATTGATTTTGAAATTTTAAACATTGAGAACGTTGTATTCGGTGACCCGAACTGCCAGGACATACAAAAGCAACCGTTTATTATTATTTCTCAGCGCTTGCAGGTTGAGGATGTGCGCCGCGAAGCAAAAAGAAACAAGCGAAGAGCTGAAGAAATTGAAAACATTATACCTGATGGCGCAGATGAGTATCAGGTTAATGCCGGTACACTAGGTGAAAACGAGCCTACCGACAGCAAGCGTGTAACCGTGCTTACAAAGTTTTATAAGGCTTGGAAAAATGACGGTAGCGGTTACAGAATAATGTGCACAAAAGTTACCGAAAAAGCGACCGTTCGTGCGCCATGGGACACAGGGACAACCCTTTATCCCTTTGCGAAGATGGTTTGGAACACCCGCAACAGCTGTATTTACGGCGATAGTGAAATTACATACCAGATTCCCAACCAAATTGCGCTTAACCGTGCAACATCATCGGAAATTTGGGCGCTTATGCAGTCAGGTATGCCGAAAACGTTGGTAAATGCGGATATTGTTCGGCAGGAAATTACCAACAACCCCGGTGAAATAATTAAGGTGTACGGCACGACAGAGGACGTTGCAGGGGCAATAAGGCACATTTCACCGCCTGCATTTGCGGGTCAGCTTATAAATGCGCTTAACGACCATGCAAACAATATGTTAACCGATAACGGCGCAACCGATGCGGCGCTTGGTACCCTTAAGCCTGATAATGCCGCCGCAATTATTCAAAGCCGAGAAGCTTCAATGCAGCCAATGCAGATTTATCAAAACAATTTTTACAGCTGTATTGAGGATATTGCTCGCATATGGGCGGATATGTGGCTTCACAATTACGGTAACCGTCGTATTCGCATTGAAGACAAGGACGGGGTTTATTACGTTCCGTTTAATGCGAAAAGATATGAAAATCTGCTTATAAGTGTTCGTGTTGACGTAGGCTCAAGCCCGCTGTGGAATGTACCTACCACCATTGCAACACTGGATGCGCTTTATGCTAATGACATGTTAGATAAGATTCAGTATCTTGAAAGACTGCCAGATGGCATTATTCCTGATAAAACAGGCCTTTTGAATGATATTAAAGCGGCAATGCAAGCACCCGCACCGGTACCCACACCAACGGATGACGGTAGCGACGTAGTTGTACCACCGAATATGCCGCCGCAAATGCCCGCCCAAGAGCTTATTCCTGAAGAATATTAAGGAGGTAATTATATGACCGCAAACGATATTATAAGAGAAGCTACAGCGCTTCTTGGCTACAGCGACAATGACGGTAACAGTCAATTAACACAGCGTATTCGTAACCGTGCGCTTCCACTTTTTAATTTGGTATATAACGACCTTCGTCAAGTGTGCGGGCTTAAGCATAAGCCGATTATTTCACTTTCGGATGAAATTGAACTGCCTGAAAACGCAATTGACGTGCTTAAATGTGGTGTTGCGGGGTATTTGGCAGGCAGTGAAGGTGATGATGCGCAGCAGTACATATGGATGAATGAATTCCAACAGCGCCGAACAAAGCTTTCAAGGGTTGGTGAGATTAAAGATGTTATTCCGACTGTTGATTAAATTCATAAAGGAGGTTTTAAAAATAATGAGATTTCCAAAATTACAACCGCCTGCACCTAAAACGTTAAAGGTACCCGACCTTGCAGGCGGCTTAAACCTTCGTGACGGTGTTTCCGAAGTGCTTGATAACCAACTCACCCAAGCTAAAAACGTATGGTGGCAGGACGGTGTTCTTAAAACAAGGCCGGGAATTAGTGGATTAAGTGAAATATTTGTCGGTAGAGCAACCGAGCAGAAGGTCAGTCAAAAAATGTGGCCGAAGGTGAAATATAAAGCGAACGGCAAGGAATATGTATTAACCGTTATAAAAAAGGATGAAAATGTTGGTTATAGCGGTCAATATAGAACCGCCCTAAAGTTTTACTGGCAAAGCAATAAAGGAACCATAGATATAACTTGGTTAACCTTTGATGAAGAGGTTAGTTATTTTGTTACGCAGGATGACAGCGCTATATATGTTTTTACCTCGAATTGTGAGATATACAAGCTTGAGTATTCACTGCTTAACGATGTTAATGATTTTGTAAAGCTAGAAGAAAAAGATATGTATGTGCCGACGATTGCTATTAACTGTTATAGCGGACCACATGCCGTTGGCGGTGAAGCGCCCGAAATGTTGTTGGCTGGTGCGACAATGATAAACGGATTTAATTTAATTGGCAATAGGGCCAAATTTTTTTACTCAACAGTTAATTTGGATTTGTTGACCGATGAAAGTCCTAATCAGTATATGCATTACGATATTCCGTATTTAGGTGAAAATAGAACATTGATACCGCAACTGCTTGAAGTTACAGTCACTCATTTGAACGGAAGTGTTGTGACACACACCGCCACACAGTATGACGGTCAGCTTGAATATGAATCTTTGTTCTATGAAAGCGCATGCCAAGAAGATGGGTTAAAGATAAAGGTGTTTTGCAACGGAAGTAACGGACAAATTGTTTTTTATGATGAAAACGATGATACGGCTCAGCTAACGAAGTCAGATTATATTCTTAACAATCTTGAGATAATAATTCCTTTTGTTAGCAGTAGTGAAGACCGAGCAAAGGTTTTCGGTGCAACTCAATGTGAATGGTTCGGCGGCGGTACTGAGGGTATTGCCGGTGGTACACGTTTGTTTTTGGGTGGCAATACCGAAGAAGCAAATAAAAACCTTGTTGTATGGTCTGACCTTAATAATCCGCTATATTTTCCCGAAAACAATTATTTCCGTGTGGGTGAAAATTCAAGTGCGGTTACCGGCTTTGGTAAACAGGCAGATATGCTTGTTATATTCAAAGAAAACGGTAGCGGCATTTATTATACCAAATATCAGCAAAACGGCGATATTACCGCCGAGGACCTTATAAATCAAAACGTGGTCGATTACGTCGCGTCAAGCGTGTATTTTCCATTGGTGCAGGTAAACCCAAATGTTGGGTGCTCATATCCCGAAACGATACAGCTCTGCCGTAACCGCCTTGTGTGGCTTGGCGATAACGGCGACGTTTACACATTGATTAATGAAAGCCAATATAACGAGCGCAGTGTATTTTGCGTTTCAGAAATGGTAAGGCGTGATTTAAGACGAAGTATATCGGGAATGCCGACAGCGTGCGACTGGAACGGTTATTACTGCCTTAGGTGCGGCAATAAGCTTTATCTTATGGATTATAACTGCTACGGTTATACCCATATTGCAGGCTACTCTAAGACCGAGGATGCAAACATCCGCATACCTTGGTATATTTGGGAACTGCCATTTGAAGCTTCGATGTGCGAATCGGATGGTGATATTCTTTTTACACGTTATAACGACGGTGAGAGTTACGCCGAATGTGTTGCTTTAAGCTATGCGCTTTCGCCCGATAACCGAACGGTTGATAATGTTTACGTATTTGATAGCGAAAACGGGGAATTTGCGCTTGAGAAACGTCCCATCCAAACGGTTCTTCGTACAAAACTATTTGATTTTGGGGAGGCGAGTACCCGAAAGAGCGTTGATAAAATCAACCTGCAGCTTGGTAATAACGGCGGGGAGCGCATAACCGTTAAGGTAATAACCGACCAAAGCGAAGAGGAACACGATATTTATTTAAACGGTACCCAAACCGAAGCCTACACACCCGGTTATATTGACAGTAAAGCTATATTCCCGTGTGCTCGCAACGTCCTTCGTGTCGGGCTTGAGATATCAAGCGAGGGTGTTGTGGCGGTTGACGGTATGGAAATAAAATTTCGATTGTTAGGAGGTAGTAGATAATGGCGGTGTATTCTACACAAAGGGCCGAAGCCAAAAAGAAGGTTAATGATATTCATGACCTGCAGGCCGAGCAGGTTAACAAGGCACACGCTGCAGGTGTTAAAGAAATCGGTACCGCTTATGATGACCAGCAGCGTGCGGTAGCGGTGCAAAAGCTTATAAACGAGCGTAAGGTTGCCGAAAGTATGGCTAATTTGGGTTTAACCGATTCGGGCCTTAACCGAACCCAGCAAACAGCGGTACAGCTTTCAGCGGCAAATGCGGCCTATAATTTAAACCGTCAGAAGCAGGCGGATATAAATGCATATAATCTTGACCGTGACAGCAAGCTTTCCACCATTGAGCAAAACCGTATTTCAGCCACCGCCGGTGTGGATGAAACCTATGACGGTTTAGAGGCTGAATATGAAGCCGCACAGGCAAAAGCTGCAGCTGAGGCGGCCGTTATTAAAACTCCTACAGGTAAAACCGGTTTATTGATGAGTGCTGAGGGAAACTTGAATCCGTATTATACAGGAAGTCTAGGGCAAAACAGTATCGCGGTTGATTATACGAGCGAAGAAGGATATACGATTTACACGGATTATGCTACGGGCGTCACCAAAAAAATTAACAGTAAGTTTAACCCTTATACCGACACTAAAAACAATGATGTTGAAAATGGTGCGTTTGATAACGGATACCAGCCCAACAATATTAAGGGCGAAAAATTAAAGTTGGCCGACAAGGGTGCGTGGAAAGCGTTCGGGCAAAACCAAAATGTTTTTTATACCGGTGAAGGTAGCAACAAAAAATACTGGGTTTGGAGCCGTGGCAATAATGCCTATATTGAAGTGTATTTAAAAGATAATCAATGGAAAGCACGTAACCAAGTAATTTGGTAGGGGGTGTAAATATGGGAAAATTAATATTAGAAGCAGGTGCAAGCGGCGGAAAGCTGGGCGATACTGTTGATAATAAGGCAACGACAAACGTTAACGGCGGAAACGTTATAATGGAAGCGGGAATGTCTGGCGGAGTGGTGCAAAATAAAAAAATCATGACAGAAAATATTTTTTCTGATATTCGTGCTTCTCGTAACCGCCTTAATTATGTTACCAATTCTAAAGGCGAAACGGTTATTCCGAATACTGACCCGGTTATAAAAGCCCAAAAAGAAACAGAACAACGTGATTTTCTTTTATCAAGTCCTATATCTGCTTCGTATAATCACGAATATGCCGCAGCAAAGGCTGATGCCAAAGAATCGGAACCATATATCACGGAATATACTACAGCAATTGCGGCATTAAAGGAAAACAACGCAAAAGCGAGCGCCGATATAGTTAATCAAGGACAGGTGGGCGCTTTAATGGCACCGGATTCTATGGCAGGTATTGGCGTATATAATTATTTTAATGCCCGCAAGCTTGCAAAATTGGATACCAAGCCGTATGAAATAACTTCTAAATGGACTCAAGAGCAAAAGAATCGTTTAGCAAGTGAGTATCGTGAAAACGGTCTTGAAGCGGCAAAGAAGTTTGCCAAAGAAGTTAATAGCGCCATAGAAATGGACGAGGTTAGAGAAACAAGTGGGAACAATGCTTTTAATGCGATAGCGGCATCGGTTGTATCAGTACCATTAAAATTAGCGAGCGGTTTGGACCATGGCGTTAATATGCTTGAATATGGCGTTGGGAAAGTTTTAGGCCAGAATGTTGAGCTTGAGAGTAATTACGGTTCCGAATACAGTTCAGCTTTAAGAGCAGGCGTTAGTGATGCTGTTGATATCGAAATTGCGGGCTGGGATGCATTCGATTTTGTTTATAATACAGTTATGTCGGGCGCTGATTCTCTAGTTGTTGCACCTGCAGGTTGGGCCGGTGCGTTAACCTTGGGCCTTTCGGCTGCAGCCGACACCACTAATGATATATTGAAACGCGGAGGCACTTCTTCACAAGCGTTTTGGGGCGGTTTGGTTGCCGGTACTTTTGAATCGCTTTTTGAAAAACTTTCAATTGGTAATTTACAAGCTTTTAAAGAAATTGCCGAAACGTCTTTAAAATCGGTCGTTAAAAATATAGGTAAATCAATGCTTGTTAATGCTTCGGAAGAAGGTTTAACAGAAATTGCAAACATTTTATATGATACAATTGTAAATACCGATATTTCAAATTACACAAATCTTGTAAGTCAATATCAAGACGAAGGCTATTCGCTCGGAAAGGCACAATTTAAAGCGGCCTGCAGCTTGGGCCTACAGGTTGTTGAAGCAGCGGCCTCTGGCGCATTGATGGGTTTTGGCTTTGGTGTACTTGGTGGTGGAGTAAGCCGTCACAATGCATCTTCAATTGGTAAAATAATCGTTGACAACAATTCGCAGGATTCGGTAATTCAAGTCGGTTTATCAATGGACAAAAATTCCGAATCATATAAAATGGCCAAAAAATTACAAAACGGCAATAAAACAAGTAATGCTTCTTTAGGAGGACTAGCAACACAAATTCTAGCGGATGCCTCAACTCAAAAAGGGAATACTATTAAAAATTTCTTAGAAACCCGTGCCACACAAATGAATTTTAAACCGTCAGAAGTGAAGGCAGCAGTCGACTTTTTTGTTAAGGCGGCTTCAAATCAAAAAATCAGCACTTTAGAATTGAGGACTATTAGTCAAAACAATTTTGCTAATTCGGTTAAGGAAGATTATACATCCAATGCCGAATGGGTAAATAATATGAAGGTTGAGCTGTCACAGGTTGAGAGTGTTGAAACACAGGTGCGTGAAGCGATTACGCTTAAGGAATCACAAAACCCTGTTTTGCAGTCAAGTGCAAACGGGGAAAATGCGCAGCCTGAGGGAGTGAGTGGTGGTCTTTCGGGAACAAATGGTACCAATATTGGAACGAGTGGTAACATTTCGGAAACAAATGATACTTTTTCGGGAACGGTAGCGGCAAAAAATAATAACACCGCTGTTAACGGTGTTATTGATGAAAGTCGAGTTATTGATTTATCGAATGATAATGAACTAGCACAGTTGCTTGGAGATATGACTGGCGCACCCAAATATAACAAAATCAGAGATTATGTTTTA
The DNA here is from genome assembly GCA_017622555.1 of Clostridia bacterium. GTDB lineage: Bacteria > Bacillota > Clostridia > Oscillospirales > Acutalibacteraceae > UBA737. Next base: position 183,735 of record JAGAQV010000001.1, on the reverse strand, counting down.
GGGCTGTTAGGTGGTCAAAAAATCACATTAAGCGACGGCAAAAATGCTATTGTAGATAAAAGTGACGCTTTACATATCGCCAACAAAGCCGCACGCAAAAAAATATCTCAAATTTCCAAAATAAAGGAAATAATTGAGAAAGCTGAATTATATGCCGAAGACAACAATGTTGAACATAATAAGTTTAATTATTTTTGCTATTATCGTGCATTTGTTCGTGTTGGCAAAGATATCGTACCGGTGTATTTGAATGTTGGTAAGGGTATAAATGATGGAAAGTACCATATCTATGATATTACAAATAAAATAAGAGATACCGCCCACCGAATTAACGGTGTGGAGCGCCCCAAACCAAATGAGGGATACGCTCTGCAAACGGTATCTCATGACTATACTGTACCACAAGAAGGTACAGAAGTCAATAGTAGTATATCCGACAACGGTGAAAATTATTCCGATTCGCCTGAAAATCATTCTGATAACGATAGCGGCGAGATGGGATTCAGGGAACCAGACAGTAAGTCGATATATCGTAAATCAACCGATGAGGAAACTGCTGAAGGTATTTTGACGGGTAAGCGTCTTGATAACAAAATGCGGCATATTAATGATATTGCAAAGAAGCTTGATAGCGGCCTTAAGATTATTTGGTGTGAAAAGAATTCGGATAAGCTTCACGGTAAGAACGGTAAATACGTGCGTGAAACCAATACAATTTATCTCGCAAAAGATATTGGTATTGCCCAAATGTATCACGAAGTATTTAAGCATGAGTTTGTGCATCGCCTTGAAAGTAAAAAAGCGTATCAAGCCTTTGAAAAATATCTGTTTGAAAAAAGTGTTGCTTTTGAAAACTATGCACGTGCGCAGTTAAAGGTTATTTACCCGAACGAAAATTTTGAAACCCGCGACGACGTGTTTGAAAATCTTATTGAAGATTATTACCACAGGGTTGAAAGTGATACGACCATTCCTGCAAATATCCGTAAAAGCTTCACTTGGGCCGATGCGAAGCGTGAAATTGTTGCCGATTTTGTTGGTGAAACCTTGTTTAAAGGCAAGGAAAATATTCAAGATCTTGCACAGGCATTGTCTGATGCGGATATTGATTCGGTAAAGGATATGCAAAGTGACCTTGATTTGTTCGGTGAAATGGCAACCGATAACCGTACTTTATTACAAAAGGTTATTGACGCTATTAAGGATTTTATAAATAACCTTAAACACGTACCGCAGAATAAGTCACTTGTGGAAGACCTTGAGTATATTGAACAGCGCTTAAGCCGTGTTTACGCTTCGAAGGATACAAAAAAAGCCGCCGATATGGCGCCTAATGTGCAATTTAGTTTTGGTGATGCAAATAGTTCTGAAAGTCGATTTATTATTGAGACCATAAACGATAATATCAGTGCAATATCTAATGAAAGTGTTTTTTCCGTTGAGGGAGAACAAATACCTGATGAATTAAAAAAATCGGAATATGTGCTAAATATTTTTGAGACACAAGGTAAAATGGCATTTAATTCTAAACTCGGTAAAGTCGAGTTGGTACAATCCGGCGCTAAAAGTACGGTTTTTCATGGCTTTGGTGCTGAAAAATTGGCAGCAACAAAAGCTATAAAGGATGTTATAGAAAAAGGTAATATCATTCAAACGACGGAAAATTATAACAATACCGGTGTGGACAGATATGTTATGGCCGCCAAGGGTATTATTGATGGTAAACCAGCATATGTTGGTTTAATAATCAAAACTTACCCGAAACAAAAAAATCAGAATGCAAAATTTTATTTACATGAAGCTATAATAATAGAAACAGACTCGCCCATCATGACGGCACCGCAATTAAGCGTAGATACCGTGAGCGAATCTGTTCCTACTAACAAAATACCACATATCGAGGATTCTGTCAAGAATAATATATCCGAAGAGAGTGAAAATTATTCCGATATTAGTGATATTAAGGAACAATTTTCTTTGGGTTCGCCGGCACAGCAAGCGAGAGAAAACCGTCAAAAGTACGATAGCGGAGAAATTACGCTTGAGGAATATCTAAAAACCAATGACGAGCTGTGGGGCAAGTCAAACGAGGAATTTGGCGCTTTACCACAAGGCGAAAATGCACAAGCACCAATTGCTACACCTAAAGCGGTAGCGGAAGATAAACCGACCGAACGTTTTACCCGTACAATTATTGAAACGGGCAAGCTTAGTGATGAAATGCTTCAGGGTATGGAAGAAAAGGTGTTACTTGGTGATTTTGCTTATACGGTAATATCAGATGAAGCGGCAACCAAAAAAGCTGAAGCAGCCGTAAATAACGGCACTGCTGAAGATATTTGGACCGATGCCGTGAATGACGGTAAGCGTTTTAATAAAAATCAGTTGGCAATTGGTGAACAGTTGCTTGCCGATGCAATAAAAAACGGTGATACCAAACGTGTGCTTGAGCTTTCGGCTGAGCTTGCTGACGCTTTCACACGCGCAGGTCAAATTGTTCAGGCGGCACGACTTTTAAAGAAAATGACAGGTGCGGGACGTTTAGTAAGCGCACAACGAATGGTAAGGACCATTAACAAGGACCTGCGGCAAAAGTATGGTGAGGACCGAGCACCCATTAAAATTAGTGATGCCGCCGCAAAGCGTTTGGTTAATGCAAAAACCGAAAACGGTATTCAGCATGCTTATGACGAAGTTTTGAAAGAGGTCGCCGAGCAAATGCCCGTGACCTTCCTTGATAAATGGAATGCGTGGCGTTATTTTGCAATGCTTTCAAACCCTAAAACCCATATACGTAACGTTGTGGGCAACCTTATATTTGTTCCTGCTTTCAGGATAAGGTATGCGATGGCTGTCGGAATGGAGCAGGCGGCAGTTAAAACAGGTATTATCAAAGCCGATTCTGCGACAAAGTCACTTATAATCAAAAAGGAATATACCAACTTTGCCAAAAAAGACGGCAAAAGCAAGGAGGTTGTGCAGTTGCTTAAGGGCAATAAGTACAACGATAAAACAGCCATTAAGGAAAAACAACGTATTTTTAAAAACGAGGTTCTTGAATTTTTGACAACCTTTAACAGCAACGCTTTGGAAGCTGAAGATATGTTGTTTAAAAACAAGCATTATATTCACGCTTTGGCGGGTTACCTGCAAGCAAAGGACGTTGACCTTAACAACGTTTCGGAAGACGTTCTTGCCGAAGCTCGTATTTATGCAGTCAATGAAGCAAGAAAAGCAACCTTTAATGATGAAAGCGCTTTGGCAAACTGGGTGCAAAATTTTGGTAATAAAAATATTGCAACTAATATGGCCGTTGAAGGTGTGCTACCGTTTAAGCGTACCCCAATAAATATTGTAAAGCGTGGTATCGAATACAGCCCGATAGGTCTAGCCAAAACGCTTACAAAGGGCGTTTTTGACATCAAAAAAGGCAAAATAACCCCGACTGAATTTATTGACGGTTTAGCATCGGGTTTTACCGGTACTGGAATAATGCTTGCGGGAATGTTCCTAGCATCACTCGGTTGTATAAGCGGCGGTGAAGACGATGACGACTTATCGGCTTTTGAAAAGCTTTTAGGCAAACAAGAATATGCTGTGGAAATTTTCGGTAATTCATACACAATTGACTGGGCGGCGCCAAGTGTAATTCCGTTCTTCATCGGTGCGGAAATAGTTAACACTATAAATGCAGGTGAAGATTTTTCAATTTCGCAAATTGGTAATGCAGTGTGGAATTCATTAGAGCCGATAACAAACCTTTCGATGCTCAGCGGGCTACAGGGAGTTATTGAATCAGGCAGATATGCCGAACCAAGTCAAATTCTTGCCTCGATTGCCGGTGATGCACTTACTTCGTATGCAATGCAGGTTATACCTTCGTTATCGGGCGCCGTTTCCCGCACAATTGACCCAAAACAGCGCAGCTGGTATGTTGATAAAAACGATAAGGTGTTTGATGCGTTTTCACAGACGTTAGCGAATAACGTTGCTTCGAAAATACCTGGGCTTTCTTATCTGCAGATACCGAAAATTGATGCCTGGGGCAGAGAGGTCAGCCGTGGCAATGTTGGTGAAAGAGTTGCCGAAAACTTTGTTTCACCCGGTTATTATTCAAAGGTTGAATATGACGAGGTTAGCGAAGAGTTGAAACGTATTTTTGTTGAAACGGGCGCAAAAGTTTTCCCGAAAACCGCCGCAAAGAGTTTTCAAGTCAACGGTGAAACAAAGCAACTCACTGCGGATGAATATGTTACATACGCAAAAGCCAAGGGCGAATATGCGTTCGATTATATTTACGAATTTGTAAATAGCAGCGTGTATAAGCGTCTTGGAGATGGCGAACGCGCAGAGGTTATTGAAAACCTTTATGAGTATGCAAACGCAAAAGCGAAAACAACGGTTTCTGATTACGATTTGAATAAACAGTATAAAACAGTTACAAACCGCGAAAAGAACGGTGGTTCTGCTATAGATTATTATGTCTATTTGGCGATTAAGAAGAAATAAAAAAACCGCCCCTTATTTTAGGGGCGGGAAGTATTTATAACGGTTTATATTGTAGTGCTGAATTAAATGTATTATGTGGAAAAGTACTGACAATAAGTATAACGCACAAACGGTAATTGGAAGAACTAATCCAAAAGGTTTAATTGGTTCTGTTTCCTCTACTTTCGGGTGTGTGGTTTTTTCATTTGTAAGTTCAATATGCCAACCTTTTCCGTTTTGGTCGATTACATATTCAGTATCCTCAAAATCAAAATATTCGCAATCATAGAAGTACAAATAACCGCCATTTTTAAAATAAACGTTATAAACGCAATAAGTGTTATTGTTTATTTTTTCAATATTTGCGGGCAGGGTGTAGGTTTGACCTTTTTCATTGGTGGCGTAAACATAATAACAATATGTCCCGCTTGGCATAATTACAATATCGCGTTTTCCGTACCAAAGCCAAAACTGATTACTGCCTAATATAACCGCAATAGCTAATACTAAATCAATTATAACTATAATGATTTTTGCTGTTTTAAACGATAGGTGGACTTGAAAAATATCGGCGGCAAGCATACGGATATCTTGCTTTTTTATAAATGATTTTATGAATTCATATAAGTCGAAAATAGTAAACAGCGTTGCTAAAAATAATACAACCAAAAAAATTGGCGAAGAAAAGAATTTATAAAGTTCCATAAAAATCCCCCTAAAATAAAAAAGGTACGCAGCCGAAGCTACGTACCGAAAAATGCGTAACTTCGGGAGCCGCGACGCATCCTTCATTTCCGTATCAACGCAAAAGCGAAGAAACGCATTTTTACCATTGTAAAATGCGCTGATTACGGATAATTATTCAGATACGTCGCAACCAAATAATAACATAGTCACAAAATTAAATCAAGAAATATTTATTATAAGCGTTTGGCCGCACGGTCAGGCGCTTTTAAATTAAAAAAAATGGAGGTCATAATATGGCGTATAAAACAATTACTTACCAAGTAAGGTTTGATGGCATTACACCGTCGGGCAGGCAGCGGATTGGTATGCAAGGACATCACAATATGGTCAGGCTTGAATTTGAAGTGGACCCTGCACTTCGTGCGGCGTTAGAGAGCGGTGCATCTAAACGCGTGTTTTTCCGATTCGAAATCTATAATGGCACCGGTGAGGTTTTTAGAACGTCTTCTGAAGACGTTATGGAAAACTATGAGGACTATGTCATTTATTACACCCTGCAGGAACGCGACACCCGGTACGGCGGTATAGTGAAGGTTGTGCTCGTGCTCACAGTCGTTGACGGTACTGATACGGTAATGGAATCATACAGCTTCCCCGCATTGCTTCAGGTTGAAAGTTTACCCGAAGGTGTTGCAAGTGACGGCAAAAACCGTGTTTCGTATTCGGAGTTGGAACTCAAGGCGCTTGAGGCTTCAGTTGCGGCACTTGAGGTAAAACAGGCTTACGATAGCGGCAAATTAAAGGGTGAGCAGGGTGAACCGGGTGAGGCCACGCCCGAATTTATAGCAATGGTTGAAAGAGCTAAAGAAAATGCCCAAAAAACCGAGTCTGCCCGTGCGGCGCTTGAAAACGGAACGGTGTGGATTTTTGATGGTGGCGATGCCGACGGCGCTGTTGACCTAGACGGTGATGGCGAACCCGATGCAAATACTGCAGGAATTAAAATTGTTGTCGATAACGAGATGTCTGATGAAAGTGAAAATATCGTTAAAAACAGAGTAATTAAAAGATATGTTGATGATTCAATTAACAATGTCGATAACGTGATGTCTGATGAGAGCGAAAACACAGTTAAGAATAAAGTCATTAAAGAATATATTGACAACTTGATTAACGATGCAAAAAAGCAGGCAAAATTAGACGCACACCCCGTTGGCTCTTATTATTGGAGCTCTCAACCCGATTCGCCCGCAACCCTTTTTGGAGGTACTTGGGAGCAAGTACAAGGCAAATTTATTCTTGCTGCCGGTACGTATACTGACAAAAACGGCGAGGAACGCACATTTGCGGCTGGTGAGAATGATACCGGCGAATACCGTCATACTTTGGAAGTTGACGAAATGCCGAGTCATAGTCATAGCGATTTAATGTCATCGGCAGTTAATACAAGTGCAGGCGCAACATTAAGTTATGAAGATGTAGAATTTAGTGGTCAACTATTAAGAGTCAACAATAACACATACACTACCAAAGTTTCTTCTGACATAGGTAATTCTCAACCTCATAACAATATACCTCCTTACGAAGTGGCTTACTGTTGGAAACGAATTTCATAAAAAGGGGATTAGATTATGAATGAAAAAGATATTATAAAAATTTTAGCTGCTGCGCGGTTTAAATTTCGAAGTGACACTTTAACAAATTGGAATGAGAAAAATCCAATATTGCTTTCGGGTGAATTTGGTGTAGTAACTGACGGCAATGAAACAGACAAAGTAAAAATTGGTGACGGAGTTACGCCTTGGAATGAACTTTCTTGGTGGCGAGGTCCCCAAGGCAAAAAGGGCGACCCGTTTGTGTATTCTGATTTTACTGCGGAACAACTTGAAGGTCTGAAGGTCAAAGGTGACACGGGCCCACAAGGAATACAGGGTGATAAGGGTGATAAGGGTGATAAGGGCGATGCTTATGTAATTACTGAAGCCGATAAAGCTGAAATAGCCGCCAGTGTACTTGCTAACTTTACCGACGTTTCGGAGGTGGGACAATGACTGATTATGCAGTAATGCCCAAGGCTGATTACGTCGCCGCTTGTGACGCTATTCGTGAAAAAACAGGTGATACCGAGGTTATAAAGTCGGGTGAAATTGCAAATAAAATAAATGATGTTTATAGCGTTGGGCAACTTTCACTTGTCAAGGAAAGTAAATATATTTATCCTACCGTTAGCGGTGAAGTCATCCGCATTGATGATATGTCTGCTGTGCCACATAAGGTAAGTGTGAGCAAACGAAGTAAGAACTTGGCTTTGGCTACTGAGGTATTTAAAAATACTTCAAATTACAGCGAACTTGTAGAAGATGAACGTAATTGTGTAAGGTTTGTAGATGCGGGTGATCCTAAATACACCGGTATCCATTTTAAAGAAAAAACTCAGTATACGTTATCGTTTTGGTATAAACGTACGAAACGAATGGACCCATGCGACTATGGTACTCGCGTGCTAACATTTTATTATGCTGATGGGACGAGAAGTATTATCTCAGTTGGCGGTGGCTATGATGATGTTGACACTTGGAGGCAATATACGTTTACGACTTCTGGAGGCGGTACCATAACTCATATTGGCTTCGACAGCGTATCGTACAAAACTTGGCTTTATATTGACGTTGATACTTTCCAATTAGAAGAAGGCGCAACCCAAACTGCTTATACTCCATATATAACTGACTTTAGCGGTATTGAGGTTTATAGATATGGTAAAAACTTAATTAATATGCCAGATAATTTAAACGAAAATACACAACAGCCAACTTATGATATAACGGATATATGCCCAAGAGATGTAACGATATCTCTGAGTGCTACATTAGCCAGAGAAGTATCGGCGGGTGAATATGATAAGCGTGTGCGTATTAACTACGTGGTAGATGGCACAACTAAATATATATTTGGTTATGGGGAGGAACGCTCAGTTGCTACTGGTATTGTGCCTTCGAATGCTACTAGTGTATCATTCACTTATCAAAAATTGATTAATACAGATGGTGCACTTTATTGGAAAGATACACAACTGGAAATAGGCACAGTTGCCACGGATTATGAGCCTTACAAAGAGCCAGTCGAAGTTGGCGAAACTTTTGACAGTACACCAAATACCATAACACTTATACCCGATACTTCGGGTGTGATATTAGAATGTCAATATTGTCGTGATATTGACAAATATATAGACAGCCTTAACGTTGCTGTTGCTATGACAGGAGGTGTTTAAGATGGAATTTAATTTGAGAGCTTATATTAAAAAAGGGTTACTTTTGGCGATTGGTAATAAGCCCGAATATGAAATTAGGCTCATTTCGGGTGAATGGCTTTCAAAAGGTGTATTGATTGAAAGTGACCTTGCGGAAATTGAAGAAGCAATTAATAAGAAAAATGAGGAGGTGAGTATATAATGGCATCAGTTATATTTGGCATCTCTGGTATGGCGGTGGGTATATTTGGCCTGATAATTTCATTCGTTGTGCTTCTGCGTAATAAAAAGAAGGACGATAAACAGGCCGGTGAGCAGGAAGGTGTTATACTTTCGGAATTGGACCATATTAAAAACACGACCGAAGAGATTAAGCATAAGCTTGAGAAGAAAGATGAGCAGGATATGTCTATTCTTCAGAAACTTGCACTTGTTGAAGCTTCGGTAAAGTCGGCACACAAACGTATTGATTCATTAGAAAAATATCATCAACCAAATTAAAGGAGGAAATTAAAATGGCAAAATATAAAAACCCAGTGCTTGCGTGCGGTGAGCACAAAGTAACAAGTAAATTTGGTAAGCGCACAATTACTGTTAACGGTAAAACCACCACAGGCCAACACAACGGCATTGACCTTGTTGCACTAAAGAACGGTAAAAGCGCAACAGACCACATAATTGCTTTCGCTGACGGTGTGGTTAAGATTTCGAAGTATTCGTCCTCAGGCGGTGAATATGTGCAAATAGACCACGGCAACGGAAATCTTACCCGTTATTTACATATGAAAAATGGTAGCCGTACCGTAAAGGTGGGAGATGAGGTATTAAAGGGACAAGTTTTAGGATATATGGGTTCTACTGGCAACTCCACTGGAGCTCATCTCCATTTCGATATTAATGTCAATGGAAAATATGTTGACCCTGCGCCTTACCTTGAGGGAACAAAAGAATTTGACAATACACCTAATATAATTAAGCAGTGGCAGCTTGCCGCCATTGCCGACGGTTTTAAGTTCCCTAAATGTGGCGCTGATGGCAAGTGGGGTAGCGAGTGTGTAAGCGTATCTAAGAAAGCAGTATGCAAAAGACGCATTACACATAAGTACCCTAACCTTACAAAGCTTGTTCAGCGTATGGTAGGTGTAGACGTTGACGGTAAGTTTGGGCCTGCTACTAAGAAAGCGGTAATTGCTTACCAAAAGAAAAACGGACTTGCGCAGGACGGCTCTGTTGGCCCTGCTACTTGGAAAAAATTATTAGGAGTGAAATAAAAATGAAAAAATTTGTTGAATGGCTTAAAAGCCAAAAGAAAGCAATTAAATGGTTAAAGGCTGCAGGTATTCGTGCTGTTAAGACCTTTGCACAAACCGCAGCTTCCCTTGTGACAGTTGGCGCACTTATAAGTGAAATCAACTGGACAATGGTTTTGTCTGCATCAGCTGTAGCATTTATTTATTCAATATTAACCTCACTTGCGGGCTTACCCGAAATTAAGGAATAAAATAACAAACACCGCCTGTTCCGAAGGAATGGGCGGTGTTTTATTTTTTGCTTTACTTTTGTCGAAAAAAGCGGTATTATAAACTTATAGGGGTGAGCAAATGTCAAAAAAATCCAAAAAATTAAAGTTATATCATGTAAAGAAAAGCACAATGTTGATGACCGGTATCACAGCATTTTTGTGTGTTGTTATTTTGGTGTTAATTGGCACGAATAGTCATATTATTAATAGTGTTTCTAATGATGGTATTACTGTCAACGAGAAGATGCTTATACATATTTGCAAAATTGTTGCAGATATATTAATTGTTATCGTGTCTATTTTGGGGACAAACTTGTTATTATCTGTACTAGTTGAAAAAAACAGTAAGAATAATATTGTTACTGAGTTTCTGGTTAATGATATGTTGTCATCAGAAAGTGTTTATGCAAACCTTTCAGATGAAAATCAAACCGCACTTCTAAAAAACATAGAGTTGAGGCGTGTTTTTGATGGCAACGAGACGGCTTATGAAATGCATAATTATATGAATGAAAAAGTCAAAAACAATTTAAAAGAGTATTACTACTCAGAATGTGAATATGTAGTTGTTGCAGATGTAAAGGATGAATATTTTGAAAAAACCGTTACACATACTATAGTAATTGTGCCTTACGAAAAAGAAAAAGTTTTGAAAAAATTTCCGCTAACAACCATTAATATTAAGAATATTAATGGGTTACTTAATTATGAATTAAAAGACGTACAAATCAATGGTAGGCCTCTTAAAATCGTCAGGGACAATAATGGCGAGTTTGCCTCTAATAGCGAGGTTCAATGGGAAAAAGTGGCGAATAAAAATAAGTTGGACAATAAAAACGGGTATAACCTCAAAATTAAATATTATCTTAAAAACAGGTTAATGGTTTCTCAAAATAATCCGGTGAAAATAGTAAGTAATTATATTACACGGTGTCCAATTGATGATATTACCACTACATTTAGAGCGTCAGTGCCATGTAAAAAATTTATTGTTAATTATACTGTGGAACCAGAGGAACAATATAAATTGACGGGCAGCGCTTTTGGCTTCTTGGATGCAGCATCTGCATATCAAAACAGTCATAAAACCAATGTCATGCGTTTTGGATTTGATAATTGGATATTTACAGATGACGGTGTATCAATAGTAATGAACAAAAAATAGTGTGACACTATTGACTTTTAGTTGTTTTTTAATGTATAATATACATAGAATAATAATAGGAGGTATTATTATGTTTTACATGAATCATTTGAGCGAGGATCATATAGCATAGTTTTTATGCTATGCAGGATAAACAATATTTATAAAAACACCGCCTGTTCCGAAAGGAATGGGCGGTGTTTTTATATTATCTCAAAATATTGTATGATAATGATAAACGGCAATAAATTACCAAATTTTTACAAAAAAGTATTGCTTTTATACATAATGCGTGTTATTATTACATTGTATAATAGAAATATATCTAAACGCACTAAGCGCCGCCATATTGGCTTATTATTATTTGCGCATATTTGGGGTTGCGGTTTTTAATGTTTACGGGAAACTGTAATTTCTTTTCATATTGCCACATAAAAATTATACCTCCTTATATTCCCAAGGCCATTTGCCGTCAAGCCACTGCCAACAGCCGTTTGCTGTTACGTCGGCAGGGGTTACGATATAATCGCCAAACTGTGCTTCATATTCTTTGATAAGCTCCGCCCGTTTAAAGCGGTAATCCTTTAAAAGAGCCATTGCTTTTTGGTTTGTGGGGTGGGTGTCTAAAAACAGCACAAGCTCGTGAATGGCAAAATCGAGCGCGTGTATTTTCTTTTTTAGTTCAAACTTTTTGTTCATTTATAATTTCTCCCATAATAAAACGGCTTGTTTATATTTGGAAAAAGTGTGCCGCTTGTAAAAGCCTGTGCTTCGTCATAAACATAATCAAGCGGTTGCATATTAACAAATGCCATTGTTAAAACGCCATCGGCAGACTGTGTAGGCGTTTGGTTGCAAACATCAGTATTAAAGCATATTTGAGGCATTGTGTTATCGTCACCGTTATTTGCGGTGCCGTTACGAAAATCGTTAAAATCAAACATTTTTCTGTCCATTTTGTTTCTCCCTTCGGACCTTTTTCGCTTGTCCTTTTACAGTATATTTATTGCTTCAAAAAATGTTACTGAAAAATACGAAATATTATGTAAAAAAACGCAAAAAATATATTGTAAAATGTTGACATTTAATATATAATATATGTAAATAGGCGAAATTTGGGAATTTTATTAAAAACCAACATTTCAAAACATAAAACTATTTTTAAAGGCTTAAGGGAGGTGCCTGTTTAATGTTTGAAACTTTTTTAGCTAAGGCTGACTTTGTCGGCACAGGAATGGAAATGCCATATACTGTGCTTATCGGTATTGCCGCTGTTTTTACCGGTCTTATTTGTATTGTTTTGCTTTGCAAGGTTGTCGGTTTAATTTGTGGCAAAGCCAAGAGGGAAGAAAAGCCTGCGCCTGCTGTAGAAGCACCCAAGGTGCAAGCAGCTGTTGCTGAACCTATTGAAAACCGCCAGCAAATTATTGCTGCAGTTTCAGCCGCTGTGGCTGAGGAATTGGGAACCGATGTTTCCGCTATAAGAATTTTATCTTTCAAAAAAATCTAAGAAAAAGGTGTTAAATTATGAGAAAATATAATGTTACTGTAAACGGTACCGCTTACGAAATTACTTTAGAGGTTGTTGATTCTGCTGATGTTAAGGCTGCTCCCGCTGCAGCCCCTGCCCCTGTTGCTGCTCCCGCACCCGTTGCCGCAGCTCCTGCTCCCGTAGCTGCACCCGCTGCTGCAGGTGGTGAAACCGTAAACAGCCCCATGCCCGGCACAATACTTTCAATCAATGTACAGAACGGCTCTGCAGTTAAGAAGGGCGATGTTCTTATGATTTTGGAAGCTATGAAAATGGAAAACGAAATTATGTGCCCCTGCGACGGCGTTGTTGCTTCTGTGAACGTTAATGCAGGCGCTTCTGTTGAAACCGGCGCTGTTCTTTGCGTAATCGCTTAAGCTCTCGCTTTTAAGGAGATTTTAAAATGTTAGACGCAATAATTGAATTTTTAAAACAAACAGGCTTTTATTTGCTTGGTGCAGGCTTTATTGCTGATGGCGGTTGGAAATATGCTGTAATGATTGCGGTTTCCCTTGTGCTTTTATACCTTGCAATTAAAAAGCAGTTTGAACCCTTACTTTTAATTGGTATTGCTTTTGGTATGCTGCTTACCAACCTTCCCGGCGCAGGTCTTTATAATCAGGACCTTTGGAATGCATTTATGACCGAGGGTAATGCCCATTATCACGACTACGGTTACATTCTTGCAAACGGCGGTCTTTTGGACTTCCTTTACATTGGTGTTAAAACCTGTATTTACCCCTGCCTTATCTTTATAGGCATTGGCGCTATGACTGACTTTGGTCCCCTTATTTCAAACCCTAAGTCACTTCTTTTAGGCGCTGCTGCACAGGTTGGTATTTTTGCAACCTTTATTGGAGCAAAGCTTCTTGGCTTTAACGGTCTTGAGTCGGCATCGGTTGGTATTATTGGTGGTGCTGACGGCCCTACAGCTATTTTCGTTACTTCAAAATTGGCTCCCCATATTTTAGGACCTATCGCCGTTGCCGCTTACAGCTATATGGCGCTTGTTCCTGTAATTCAGCCTCCGATTATGAAGCTTCTTACAACTAAGAAGGAACGCGAAATTGTTATGAAGCCCCTTCGTGAAGTTTCTAAAACCGAAAAAATTCTTTTCCCCATTGTTGTTACAATTTTCGTTGCATTGTTAGTTCCTTCGGCTACTCCGCTTGTAGGCTGCTTAATGCTTGGTAACCTTTGGAAAGAATGCGGTGTTGCTGAACGTCTTTGCAAGACTGCACAGAATGAGCTTATGAACATTGTTACCATTTTCCTTGGCATTTCGGTTGGTGCAACTGCAACTGCAGGCACTTTCCTTAACACTACAAGAGAAGTGGTTAACATTGGCGGCACCGAAATCAATATGCTTCGCCTTCCTACACTTGAAATTATAGTTTTGGGTGTTGTTGCATTTGGTGTTGCTACCGCTTGCGGTGTTCTTTTTGCTAAGCTTATGAACCTCTTTACCAAGAATAAGATTAATCCTCTTATCGGTTCGGCAGGTGTTTCTGCTGTTCCTATGGCCGCACGTGTTTCACAAAGCGTTGGTCAAAAGGCAAACCCCTCAAACTTCTTGCTTATGCATGCAATGGGTCCGAATGTTGCAGGTGTTATTGGTTCAGCAATTGCTGCCGGTGCGCTTATAGCAATCTTTGGTTAAGCTAAAGGAGAATATAAATGAACAACAAGAAATTATTAATTACCGATACCATTTTGCGTGACGCTCACCAATCACAAGCTGCCACCAGAATGAAAATCGACGATATGATTCCCGCACTTGAAAGACTTGACGAAATCGGTTATTGGTCACTTGAGTGCTGGGGCGGCGCTACCTTTGACGTATGTATGCGCTTTTTAAACGAAGACCCTTGGGAAAGACTTCGCACACTTAAAAAATATATGCCCAACACCAAGCTTCAAATGCTTTTCCGTGGCCAAAACATTCTTGGTTATAAGCATTACGCTGATGATGTGGTTGATTCCTTCGTTGGTAAGTCAATTGAAAACGGTATTGAAGTTATCCGTATTTTTGACGCCCTTAACGATACCCGTAACCTTGAGCAAGCAATTAAAAGCTGTAAGAAATACGGCGGTATTTGCGAGCCCGCTTTGAGCTATACCGAAAGCCCCGTTCATAACGAGGAATACTTTGTAAAGCTTGCTAAAGAGCTTGAACAAATGGGCGCTGACGTTATTTGTATTAAGGATATGGCAAATCTGCTTTTACCCTTTGATGCATATTCACTTGTTAAAAAGCTCAAGGAAAACGTAAACGTTCCGATTCATCTTCACACCCACAACACCACCGGTACAGGCGATATGGTGTATTTAATGGCTGCTCAGGCAGGTGTTGATATTGTAGATACCGCATTGTCACCCTTAGCAAATGGTACTGCACAGCCTGCAACCGAAGCTTTGGTTGCTACCCTTCAGGGTACTGCTCGTGACACAGGTTTTGACCTTAATAAGCTAAGCGACGTTGCAGCGCACTTCCGTTCAGTTGCTGATAAAATGAAGGCTGACGGCATTTTAGATCCCAAGGTTTTAAATGTTGACACTAAAACCCTTATTTATCAGGTTCCCGGCGGTATGCTTTCCAATATGCTTTCACAGCTTAAGCAAGCAGGCAAAGAGGATAAATATTACGATGTACTTGCTGAAGTTCCGCGTGTTCGTAAGGACTTCGGTTATCCTCCGCTCGTAACTCCAACCAGCCAAATTGTTGGTACACAAGCAGTTATGAACGTTATTGCAGGTGAAAGATATAAGATGGTTCCTAAGGAATCAAAGGGTCTTTTAAAGGGCGAATACGGCCGTTTACCTGCACCTGTGGATGAAGACGTTCGCAAGAAGTGTATTGGTGATGACGAGGTTATTACCTGCCGTCCTGCTGACCTTATCGAGCCTGAGCTTGCTAAATATAAGGCAGAGCTTGAAGAAAAGGGTCTTGGCAATGGCAGTGAAGAGGATGTATTAAGCTATGCGCTCTTCCCACAGGTTGCTGAAAAGTTCTTCAAGGTACGTGACGCTGAAACAATGCCCCGCAACCTTATAGTTGAAGATTTATCAATTTAATAACCGAAAGAAGGCATTAAGATGTTTAAAAAGCTTTCCGCTTTATTAAGCGTATTACTTGTGTTATGTATGGTATTTTGTATGGCAGGCTGTGATAAGGGTGATGTGAATTCTACACCCGATAACAGCCAACCCACAAGCACACCTGAAAGTGACACAACCTCGACCGATTCTGACACATCCTCCGACGCAACTTCAAGTGAAGATAAGAAGGAAGATAAGGAAGAAAGCAAGCCCTCTACTCCCACTAAGCCCGCTGGTCCCACAGTCGTAAACCCAAAAACCAACATAAAGCTTGATAAATACTATGCCGGTGAGTTTTTGAGTACTGACGGTAAAACCTACACTAGGCTTCAATTTGCTTTCCACGACGGTGGTGAATGGGGTTATAGCTATGACTATAGTGCATCACCCTATTTTAACAAAGAGCGTTGCATCGAAATTTATCAAGGTTGGGGTAGCGAATTTGATGAAGCAGATTTTGAAGAAAATCAGATTGTTACCATTAAAGGTGTAAAGTATTATTATATCGACGGTTATGGCGGCGGCTCAGCCCATAACTCCGAATTTACCGATAATGCAATTATATTGTCTGATGACGAGAATGAAATTGCTACACTTTCACTTTTGAGTGACGGTACTTTAGTTGTTAAATCAATTAAATCTGAAAAATATGGTCCCGTTGGCACTGTATTTACACTAAAAAATGAATAATTAAAATTAAACACGGTAGAGTTTTTACTCTACCGTGTTTTTTAATTTAATTTTTGATTTGCTTTTTTACTGAAGGCTTTGACCGAAAAATAAACGCTTATCCAAATTATAAAATATGTTATAACGAAAATTGCGGTAAAAATTACAAGCACCAAAGGCTCAAAGGGTATCCATGAATTTAAAACATAGCAAAGCGCGTAAGCCAAATAAATCGTTACAAAGTGGCACAAAAGCGATTTGGTTATCGGCCAATGCTCGATTTGGTTAAATACCGTTGCGCCTGCCTGTAAAAATGCAAGTAAATATACCGAAATGGTGCCAAGCAAAACTTGATTTCCCGACAGCGAAAAATTATCAACTGTTTTAGATATGATAAACAATACAATTGCCATAACAACGGGTCCAAAGCCGCCAAAAATAAGCCCACGGTGTAAAAACGTCTTTAAATATTTGTTCATTATAAGCCCAACCTTTCCTTAACTGTTTTAATGCTTCTGCGGGAAACATATTCGGTGTATCCATTTTTGAATTTAACCTCTAGAGTACCCGATATTGAAGCGTTAAAACGGTCAATTTTTTTAATGTTTGCAATACAGGATTTATTTATTTTTATAAAATCACATGAAAGCTTTTCTTCAATGCTGTATAGCCGACTTTTTACAAGTAACTTTTCCTTTTCGGTTATTGCGAAAAGTTTGTTGCTTTCGGTTATAAAGCAGTAAATATCACTTAAATTAAGGCGAACAATTTCCTTGTCATTATAGGCGATAATTTCGATTGAAAAGTCGTTTACAAGCTCCTCAATTTTTTCTATAAGCGCGGTTTTTTCGTGCGCAAAAATTTGAATTTCTTCTTCATGGTTTTTATCGATAAAAACATTTATTTTCAAAATAAACCCTCCTTGCAAAATCATAATACTTAAATACTAAATTTTTTTCAAGTATTTTGCGGTGTTCGGTATTTTTAAAGCGGTAAACGGAAAAATATTGACTGCTTTGACCCTTTGCTTTATAATAAAATCAGTAATTTTAAGGAGAACGCCATGTGTTTGCTTGACGGTAAAATTAAAAAGAATTTCGGCTTTGGCTGTATGCGACTTCCTATGAAGGAAAAAGAGGTTGATTACGCACAGTTTTCCGAAATGATAGACACTTTTATGAATGCGGGCTTTAATTATTTTGACACAGCGCACGGCTATATTGGCGGAAAAAGCGAAATTGCCCTTAGGGAATGCCTTGTAAAGCGTTATAATAGGGAAGAGTATATTCTTGTAAACAAGCTGTCAGGCCCGTTTTTTGAAAGTAATGAGGATATACGCCCGCTTTTTGAAAACCAGCTTAAATGGTGCGGTGTTGATTATTTTGACATTTATTTAATGCACGCGCAGGATGCGGATTATTTTGAAAAGTTTAAAAAATGCCGTGCTTATGAAACCGCTTTTGAGCTTAAAAAAGAGGGCAAAATTAAATGTGTTGGTATTTCTTTTCACGACAGCGCCGCTGTGCTTGATTAAATCTTGACCGAATACCCAGAGGTTGAGGTTGTTCAACTGCAGTTTAATTACCTTGATTATGATGATGCTTCTGTTCAAGGTCGCCTTAATTATGAGGTATGTCTAAAGCACAAAAAGCCTGTTATTGTTATGGAGCCCGTGCGTGGTGGCGCATTGGTTAAATTGCCACCTGCAGCTCAAAAGGTGTTTGACAGCTTAAACGGCGGCAGTAATGCAAGCTATGCCATACGCTATGCCGCAAGCTTTGATAATATTATTATGACCCTTTCTGGTATGGGTAATATGGAAATGATGCTTGATAATATTGGCTATATGAAGGATTTTAAGCCTTTAAACGAAGCCGAATTTCAGGCCGTTTCAAAGGTTTGTAAAATTTTAAAATCGCAAAACCTTATCGGCTGTACCGACTGTAAATATTGTGTGGCGGGTTGTCCTGCTAATATACCAATTCCCACCTTGTTTGCCTGCCTTAATTCGCATAATGCCTATGGCGGCTGGGGTGGCGGCATGTATTACGAAATACACACAAGCAGTGCAGGAAAGGCAAGTGACTGTGTTGAATGCGGCGCTTGCGAAACAGTTTGTCCACAGCATTTAGAAATACGAAGCCTACTTAAAAAGGTTGCACAGCAGTTTGAAAAATAGAAAAACGCCCTAATTATTAGGGCGTTTATTTTTTAAATTTATTACAAATGCCGCAACGTAAAGCAGGGCAACAAGTGTAAAGCCAATAACGGTGACAATAATTTTTGGCGTATTGCTTACAGGTGCTTTTGCAGGAACGTTTGGCTCTCGGTCAGAAACAACTAAAATAGCGTTTGCAATTGGACGTTCTTGCCCGTCGGATGGGCTGTTTACAATTTTAAATTCTTGTGTTTCGGGGTCACAAATACCCATTTGTGCACTTCCGCCGCCGTCGAGATTAATTGCTGTTACACAGCCGTTTTCTTTCATATAATTTGCAAGCTGAGTTAGGGTAAGGCCGTCCGATTTATCACTTCGACCATCAACAACTACCATAAAAACAGTGCCATCCTTTTTAATGCCGACAGCGGCACGGGGTTCAGTGTCACCAACGGCATGCCAGCCACCTTGCTTATCCTCGGTAATGGCTTCGCCGTTTTTTATAAGTGCGCCATAGTCACCGCTAACCGCTTGGTCAAATTCGCCTAAATGGTTAGTGTAATCGTAAATATGACCGATAAATGCTTTACCGTTTTTCATAACCCCGTAAAACGAATTATATGACCCAATGGGGTTTAAAAGTTTACCGTCACGAATTACCATACCTTCGGGCTGAATTTTGTTTTCATCAAAGCGACAAAAGAAATCGGCATTCATTGCGGCATAAACGGTGTACCCGTCACGCTGTGCGGCAGCCACCATTTCACTTAAGGTTTGCTGACCCTTACTGCCAACCTGAAGCGCCTTTATATTATCGGGCAAACCGCATATTGTATAGGCTTTTGTAAGGTCAACTGTTAGTGAAAAAACGTCGGCATTTTTACCGTCGGTGTTTATGATATGCTCTTCATTATATGTAACCCCGTCGTAAAGGCTTTGTGCATTATTTGCCGCAAAAACATTTACCGTAAGGGAAAGCATTATAAAATTAATTATAAAAAGCTTTAAAAATGTTTTTTTCATATAATCACCATACAAATAATACCACAAGGAAGTAATAATTAAAATATAAATTTTTTGAAATTATTTCAGTTTTATGCTACAATGCAAATCTGTTTGAAAATTAAGAGAAAGCAGCAAACATTTTTTATAAATATTACTATTTACAAGTGCTGAAAATATGGTATAATATTATGAATAAGTATGTGAGGTGAAGTATGGACTATTTTGTAAACCCTTCCTGTTTTTCTTCAGCCTTTGCGGTCCCTGTTGACCTTTGCGATAAGTATTTAAAGCTTGCAAAAGGGGAGCACATAAAGGTTTTGCTTTATATGCTGCGAAACAATACGCTTTCTTTATCAGAGGATGTTATTGCCGAAGCGTTGGCTCTTTCTGTTTATGATGTAAAGGAAGCCTTGCTTTTTTGGGCAGATGCGGGTATTTTGATGTCTAACACAGCAAAAAATAATGTCAAAGACGATAAAAAGGCATACCAAAAAATTATTAAGCCCAGCCGTGAGGATATACTGCTTAGAAGTCAGGAGGACCCCAAAATTAAGTGGCTTTTAAACCAGTCACAGCTTGTTTTTGGCAGAAGCTTAAAGCAAAATGAAACACAAACACTCGTTTGGCTTTATGATGATTTAGGGCTTGATATTGACATACTTTTCCTTATTTTAAACCACGCCAAAAGTGTGGACAAGCTAAAAATTTCTTTTGTGCAGTCACTAGCTGTAGAATGGCTTGAAAAGGGTATTGATACCGTTGAAGCCGCTGATGAGGAGCTTTGCGCAATGGCAACAAAAGACCTTGCTTGGTCAATGGTTCGTTCTGCTTTTGGGTTGGGACTTAGGAAGCCCACCAAAAAGGAAAGCGAATTGGCTTGCCTTTGGGTGAATGAATGGCAAATGTCTAAGGAAATGCTTGAAGCCGCTTATGACGTTTGTGTGGATGCAACCTCGGGTGTGTCATTTTCTTACATTAACAAGGTACTTGAAAACTGGCATAAAAGTGGTTTTAAAACTGTTTTGGATATTAAGAAGGAAGAGAAGCCCGATAAAAAGCACGGTGGTGCTTACGACCTTGATTTATTTGAAAAAATGTTAAATTCAAAGGAATGAAATAAATGTTAACTAGGGAGCTTACATACAAAAAAGCTTTTGAAATTAAAAATAATGCCTTAAAGCAGAAAATCGCTCGTCGTGATATGCTTTTAAATGCGGCATATTCGACTAATCCGCGTCTTTTGGAAATTGACCGTGAGTTGTCTTCTATTGGCGCTCAGCTTGCCATTACCGCACTTTCGGGCAATAGTGAAAAGGTTGCGGTTTTAAAGGCAAAATCAGTTGCAGTTTCAAAGGAAAAAAGCGCAATTCTCAAAAAAGAAATGGTGCCTGAAATTGAATATGACTGCCCACTTTGTAAGGACAGCGGTTATTTAGGCGGCAAAATTTGTGATTGTGTTAAAAAGCTTGCGGCACAGGTTATTTTAGATGACCTTAAAAAGCAAATGCCTTTGGATGACTGTACCTTTGAAAGCTTTAATTTAAATTATTACAGTAAGGACGGGGAAAATCCCCGCAAGCGTATGACGTATATTTTAAAGCTTTGTAAGGAATATGTTGACAGCTTTAACCCTGAAAATGCACAAAACCTTTTGTTTATGGGCTCGCCAGGTCTTGGTAAAACACATTTAACTATGGCTATTGTTTCGGGCGTGGTAGAAAAGGGTTATATGCCATTTTACGGTCCCGCCGAAACCCTTTTTTCCCTTGCTTCAAGTGAACGCTTTTCGGGTGAAAACAAGGGTGGCTATAATGCAATGCTTGACTGTGATTTGCTAGTTATTGATGACCTTGGCACCGAATATGTTAACGAATTTTCGAGGTCGGTTTTATATAATCTTATAAACAGTCGTTTGCTTTCTAAAAAGCCGACTATTATTAACACAAACCTTACTATGAAGGAAATTGCCGACCGTTATGGTGAGCGTATTGTATCTCGCCTTATAGGTGGCTATAACGCCAATAAATTTATTGGTAATGATGTAAGACAGCAAAAGTCTTTAGAGGAAAACAGAGGGATTTAATTGCAAATTAAAAGGTATTTTGCCGGCAGCTATGACGTTGCCGTTATTGGTGGCGGTCACGCAGGTATTGAAGCCGCTTTGGCTGCCGCAAGGCTTGGTTGTAATGCAATTATGTTTACAATTACGGCCGACTGGATAGGTAATATGCCCTGCAACCCGTCGATTGGCGGTACTGCCAAGGGTCATTTAGTGCGTGAAATTGATGCTTTGGGCGGTGAAATGGGCAAGGCTGCCGATAAAACTACTCTTCAAAGCCGTATGCTTAATTTGGGTAAAGGCCCTGCCGTACATTCACTTCGTGCGCAAATTGATCGCCGTGCTTACAGCGAATATATGAAGCACGCTGTCGAATTACAGCCCAACTTGGACGTTAAGCAGTGCGAAATCGTTACCCTTGAAAAAGGGGATGACGGTTGGCATTGTGTTTCAAATTTAGGTGCTGAATTTATTGCTAAAACAGTTATTTTGGCAACGGGTACTTTTTTGGGCGGCCGCATTTATGTTGGCGAAGTTAACTTTGAAAGCGGTCCCGACGGGGCTTTCCCTGCAAACCGCTTAGCCGAATGCTTAAAACAGCTTGGCGTTCCGCTTCGCCGCTTTAAAACAGGTACGCCTGCCCGTGTTTTAAGGGATAGTATTGATTTTTCTGTTCTTGAAGTACAGCCTGGGGATGAAAAAATCGTACCCTTTAGCTATCAAACTAAAAATCTCCCCGAAAACAAGGTTGTTTGCCACATTGGTTACACTAATGATGACACTAAAGGCGTCATTTTAGAAAATATTGACCGTTCACCCTTGTATGCGGGTGAAATTGAGGGTGTAGGCCCTCGTTATTGCCCCAGTATTGAGGATAAAATTGTTCGTTTTGCCGATAAAAAGCGTCACCAATTTTTTGTTGAGCCTTGCGGCGAAAACACCGAAGAAATGTACCTTCAAGGTATGTCATCATCTCTTCCTGAAGAGGTGCAGGTGCAGTTTTATAAAACTATTCCCGCCCTTAAAAACGTTAAAATTATTCGTAACGCTTACGCTATTGAATACGACTGTATTGACCCCTCAGCCCTAACGGCAACCCTTGAAATGAAGGCCTTTGACGGCCTTTACGGTGCGGGTCAGTTTAATGGCTCATCAGGATATGAGGAGGCCGCTGCTCAAGGTCTTGTAGCGGGTATAAACGCCGCTTTAAAGGTGCAGGGAAAAGAACCTCTTGTGCTTTCGCGTGCATCGTCCTATATCGGCACACTTATTGATGATTTGGTAACAAAAGGCTGTGCTGACCCGTATAGAATGATGACGTCCCGCAGTGAATACCGCCTTGTATTAAGGCAAGATAATGCCGACGAACGCTTAATGCCTATAGGCTATAAATTAGGGCTTGTTTCAAGCGAGGTTTATAACGAATTTGTCCTTCGTACACAGCAAAAAGAGGCGGAAATTGAAAGGCTTAATTCAACCTTTATAGGCCCTAATGAAGCGCTTAATAAGCTTTTAGAAGAACGTGGCACTGCGCCTATGACCACGGGTATGCGCCTAGCCGATTTGGTAAAACGCCCACAGCTTAGCTATAACGATTTAGCCCCCTTTGATAAGGACCGCCCCGTGCTTTCGGATGTGGTATCCGAAAAGGTTGAAACCGAAATTAAGTATGAGGGCTATATAAGCCGTCAGCAAGCGCAAATCAGTGAAATGCTTCGCCTTGAAAATAAGTTAATCCCTAACGATATTGATTACGGCAAAATTACGGGACTTCGTTTAGAAGCAATTGAAAAGCTTAATAAAATAAGGCCTGTTAATATTGGTCAGGCATCAAGAATTTCAGGTGTAAGCCCTGCAGACGTTACGGTTTTACTTATTTATTTATCGAAATAAATTTTTGCCCCAACGGCTTTGTTGGGGCTTAAATATTTACCGTTTATTCACATTTTAATTACTTTTTTGCAATAAAATAACAGTATAATACACTTCAAAAGGAGTGACCGTTTTGAACGATTATAATTTTTATAATAACGATTTTCAAAATAATCAGACTGAGCCTAATCCTGTGTATCAACCGCCCAAAAGGGAAAAGTCAAAGGCAAGGTTTAGTCTTTTAACTGTAATTGTAGCAGCTATTGTTGCCGGTGCAGTGGGTGTTGCAAGCGCAACAATTACAACGGCTTATTTTTGGAATCAAGACGAAAACCAAACAAACGACCATCTTGATTTGGAAAACAACACCGTTAATATAAATGTTGAAGAGCAGGCGCTTTCGGTTGTTGAAGCAGTTGCAAAAAAGGTAACGCCCTGTGTTGTTGGTATTCGTACAACCACCTCGGTTAATAGCTTCTTCGGTAATCAGCAGGAGGAATCGGGTGAGGGTAGTGGCGTAATTTATAAGCAAAACGGCTATATAATTACTAACTACCACGTTATTGAGGATGCCGTTACCAATGCCCGCAACACCAAAATTGAAGTGTTTTTAGATTCTTCGGCTGAAAATTCATACATCGCAACGGTTGTTGGATATAATATATCAGCCGACCTTGCTGTTATTAAAATAAACGTTACGGGTCTTCCCGTAATTGAAATTGCTGATTCTGATAAGGTTAAGGTTGGGCAGTATGTTATAACTGTTGGTAACCCAGGTGGTCTTGAGTTTATGGACAGCGTTACCTACGGTGTTATAAGCGGTCTTGACCGTGTCGTTTCAAGCGATAGTGATATTGGTCTTATTCAAACTGACGCTGCAATTAACCCCGGTAATTCGGGCGGCGCTTTGGTTGATGCGACAGGCAAGCTTGTTGGCATTAACAGTTCTAAAATTGTATCGGAAGAATTTGAGGGTATGGGTTTTGCGATTCCTTCAAATGAAGCAGTTGAAATTTGTGAAAAAATAATTGCTAAGGAAAATTCACCCGAACCATATATTGGTATTACCATTAGTGAAAAATATACTGCCGAGGTGCTTAAATTCTACGGTTACCCAACAGGTGCGGTTGTTTTAAGTGTTTACAGCGGTAGTCCTGCCTATGAAGCCGGTCTTCGCAAGGGTGATATTATTACTGAATTTTCGGGTACTGAAATTACTGAATATACCGTTTTGGAAAAGCTTATGTCAAGCTGTAAGCCAAACCAAAAGGTTAATCTTAAGCTTTACCGCAGCGGCAGGTATTACACCACCACAATAACCGTTGGCTCAAACAATGCAATAGGTTAATATTCTAAAATCTCCCTTCGGGGAGATTTTTTGTTGTTGACCTAAAACATAATAGGGGATATAATAGAATTTAAGAGGTGTTTAAATGAAACGCTTAATGATAGTTGTTCCTTGCTATAACGAGCAAGAGGTATTTGAAAATACGCTTGAAGCATTGTCAAATTTACTTTTTGACCTAATTAAAAAGGGCAAAATTGCAAAAAACAGCGGTATTATGTTTGTTGATGACGGAAGCCGTGATGATACACGCCGTTTAATTACCGATGCTTACAGAAAATACAGCCACATTTACGCTGTTAATTTGGCGGGTAACGTCGGTCATCAAAATGCACTTGTTGCAGGTCTTCAGACTGCGGCTGACTTGTGTGATGTTACGGTAACTATTGACGCCGATTTGCAGGATGATGTGCAGGCCATTGAAGAAATGATCGATAAGTTTAATAGTGGCTGTGACGTGGTTTATGGCGTTAGAAATAACCGCAAAAGTGACAGCTTTTTTAAACGCACTACCGCAAATGCTTTTTACCGTGTTATGAAATGGCTTGGCGCAAAAACTGTTGATAACCACGCCGATTTTCGACTTTTAAGCACCCGTGCTGTAAAGACACTTTTACAGTATGAGGAACGCAATTTATTTTTACGTGGCATTGTAACACAGCTTGGCTATAAAACCGACTGTGTTTATTATTCACGCCAAAAACGAATGGCGGGAAAAACAAAATACCCCTTTAGAAAAATGCTTTCCTTTGCTGTAGAGGGTATAACCTCGTTCTCGGTTAAACCCCTTAAAATGATAATGGCACTAGGCCTTTTTATAATCCTTTGCTCGCTTTTGGCAATTGTCTATGTTTTAGTGTCATTTTTCGGCGGTAATGCCGATGCGGGCTGGCCTTCACTTATGATTTCCATTTGGTTTTTGGGCGGTGTTCAGCTGTTTTCTATCGGTCTTGTGGGGGAATATATCGGTAAAATTTATCTTGAAACCAAAAAGCGCCCCCGCTTTAATATTGAGGAGCTTTTGATCCATAATGAAGATGAATAATCTTTTTGAAAAATATAAGGAACAAATACTTTATATTATCTTTGGCGCGGCTACAACCTTAGTTAATATTATCGCTTATTTTTTGTTATCAAAGTTGCCCTTGGGCACTGCAATAGCGACGATTTTAGCGTGGCTGATTTCGGTAATTTTTGCTTTTTTTACAAACCGAAAATATGTGTTTAAGGCTTCAAAAAGCGGTTTTTTAAAGCAGTTTTTCGGCTTTTTTTCAATGCGTGTTTTAACGGGTGCGCTTGATGTTTTTATAATGATTTTATTTGTTGATGTTTTGGAATTTAATGACCTTTTTATAAAAATTTTATCAAACATTTTGGTCATAATTTTAAACTATGTTTTCAGTAAGCTTTTTGTTTTTAAAAAGACAAAATAAACTTAATAAAAAATATTTATAGTCCGATGGATTTCATCGGGCTTTTTACTTGCATTATTATTAAATATATAGTATAATAAATTGATTATATTTTAGGGAGATTCTTTCTTAAGTGAAAAACATTGCAATTACTACCGATTTTTCCGAGCAAACCGTCTACACCAAAAGGGTGCGAGAGCTTGTCTTTAATATATACGGTTACATACCCAAGGCTTGTGTTAACACCTTTGGATGTCAGCAAAACGTAAGCGACAGCGAGCGCTTAAAGGGTATGCTGTCAGCCTGTGGTTATGAAATTGTTGACCATATGGATGATGCTGATTTTATTATATTTAACACCTGCGCTGTGCGTGAGCATGCCGAAATGCGTGTTTTCGGCAATATTGGTATGACCAAAAAAATCAAAGCCGAACGCCCAAATGCTGTTGTTGCTGTTTGCGGCTGTATGGTCCAGCAGGAGCATATAGCACAGAAGCTTAAACGAAGCTACCCGTATGTTGACATTGTAATGGGTACACACGTTTTTCACCGCTTACCCGAATTTTTATATAAACGTCTTTCGGGCTCCCCTAGAATTTTTGAGCTTTCGATGGATAACAATACAATTGTGGAGGATATCCCCGTTAAGCGTGACGGCACCTTTAAGGGCTGGCTTCCCATTATGTACGGCTGTAATAATTTTTGCACCTACTGCATTGTGCCGTACGTAAGGGGCAGGGAACGTTCCCGTGAGCCCGAAAAGATAATTGCCGAATTTAAAGAAATGGTTAAAAACGGCTGTAAGGATATAACCCTTTTAGGTCAAAACGTTAATTCCTACGGTAAGGGCTGTGAACACGGCATAAACTTTGCAAAGCTGCTTCGTATGCTTAACGATGTTGAGGGTGATTTTGTTATAAGGTTTATGACCTCTCATCCCAAGGACTGTACGGTTGAACTTTTGGATACTATAAGGGACTGTAAAAAGGTTACCCGACATTTGCATTTACCTTTCCAAAGCGGCAGCAGTAAAATTTTAAAGCGAATGAACCGCTATTATGATAGGGAAGGTTACTTACAGCTTATTAAAAATGCTAAAGAAAGACTTCCCGATGCTGATTTGACAAGCGATATAATCGTTGGCTTTCCCGGCGAAACTTACGAGGACTTTAAGGAAACCCTAAGCCTTGTAAAAGAGGTTAAATTTGCATCCCTTTTCACTTTTATTTATTCAAAACGCAACGGCACACCTGCCGCAATTATGGACGACCCAATAACCCGTGAAGAAAAGGGCAAGTGGTTTGATGAGCTTTTAAAAGCGCAGGAAGAGGTTGCAAAGGAAAATATAAACAAATATTTAGGCAAAACCTACCGTGTTTTGTGTGATGATTTTGGCAGTCGTGACGGCTTTATGACAGGCCACACAAACGGTACGGCTGTTATTGAATTTAAAGCTGAGCAAAATCTTTTAGGTCAGTTTGTTGAGGTAAAGGTTTTAGGTTATGAAAACGGCCTTTACGGTGAAATTATTAATAATTAATTTTTATAAAAGAGGTTTTAAAAATGGACGTAATTGAAGTAACAAGACAGTTAGGACACGCTATTCAAAAGGATGAACGCTTTGTTCGCTATGCAAAGGCTCGTTTAGCTAACGATAACGATGTTGATTTACAAAACGCTATTGGCGAATTTAACATTAAAAGAATGGAGCTTGAAAAAGCCGTTAGTGAAGACGCTAAGGATGAGGTTTTGGTTAAAAAGCTTAACGAAGAACTTCGTGAAAGCTATGGCAATATAATGGCAAGTCCTTCTATGGTTGAATATAACACCGCTAAGGCTATGCTTGACCAAATGGTAAACGAAATTAACACAATTATTTCAAAGTGCCTTGATGGTGAAGACCCTGACACCTGTGAAGCAAGCAGTGCTTGTACAGGTAGCTGTTCTACCTGCGGCGGTTGCCACTAAGCTTTATAAAAATTTTAAGAAAGGAAGTTAAAAATGGCTGAATTATCGCCGATGATGCGGCAGTATAACGAAATTAAAGCGCAAAATGAAGATACAATTTTGTTTTTCCGTGTGGGCGACTTTTACGAAATGTTTTTTGAAGATGCCAAAAAGGCTTCCGAAGAATTAGATTTAGTTTTAACCGGTAAGGAATGCGGTTTAGAAGAGCGCGCCCCAATGTGCGGTGTGCCTTTTCATAGCTGCGAAGCGTATATTGCCCGCCTTGTTGAAAAAGGTTATAAGGTTGCAATTTGTGAACAGGTTGAGGATCCCGCAACCGCAAAGGGCCTTGTAAAGCGTGATATTGTTCGCACCATTACTCCCGGTACGGTGCTAGAAGACAGTATGCTTGATGAAGGCCGCAATAACTATTTGGCATCCATTGCCTTGTGTGAGGGTGAAATCGGTCTTTGCTTTACTGATGCATCCACCGGTGAATGCCATGCCACCGCCTTGTCTGAGGAAAATTTCCAAACCCGTTTAATTGATGAGCTTGCACGCTTTTCGCCACGTGAAATTCTTGTAAGTGAAGATTTTAATTTAAAAGCCCCCACCGTTTCTGATTATTTACAGCAAAGCTTTGAGGGTATGCTTACGGTTAGGGAAAAGGCAAGCTTTGACTTTTCAAAAACCGAAGAGCTTATTTTAAAGCACTTTAATGTTATAAGTGTTGAAAACATTGGCCTTACAAAGAACGGGGCCGCCGCTTGTGCTTTCGGTGCGGCACTGCAGTACCTTTACGAAACGGGTGTGAACGGTCAGGTTTCGGTTAATGAAATTGACGTTTATACAGGCAGTCAGTTTATGAAGCTTGACACAACGGCAGTCCGCAATTTAGAGCTTTGCGAAACAATGCGCACAAAGGCTAAAAAAGGCTCGCTTTTGTGGGTGCTTGATAAAACCAAAACTGCAATGGGCAAGCGCCTTATACGAAATTGGGTTTCACAGCCTCTTTTAAGCATTCCTGCAATTGAACTTAGGCAAAACGCTGTGGATGAATTAGCATCTGACATAATTCTGCGTGGCGAAATTGTGGAAAATTTAAGCGGTATTCGTGATATTGAACGTCTTATGACAAAAGTGGTTTACGGCTCGGCCAATGCGAAGGATTTATTAAACATTTCCTTTACTGCACAAAAATTCCCCGCACTTAAAGCACTTTTGGCAAATGCAAATTGCCGTATGCTTAAGGATATCTATAACGAAATTGACACCCTAGAGGATGTTGCCGCATTAATTGATGCTTCAATTAACACCGAAGCACCTGCAACAGTTAGGGAAGGCAACTTAATTAAGGATGGCTACAGCGAGCTTGTTGACACACTTCGCCACGATATGAATTCGGGCACAAGCGTGCTTGCTGAAATTGAAGCCAGAGAAAAAGAACGCACGGGCATTAAAAACCTGCGTGTTCGCTATAACAAGGTTTTCGGTTACTATATTGAGGTTACAAATTCTTTTCTTGATAAAGTTCCCGAGGATTATATAAGAAAACAAACACTTACCAATGCCGAACGCTTCATTACCGAAGAGCTTAAGGACATTGAAAAGCGTGTGCTTACCGCAAAGGACCGCATTGTGCAGGTTGAATATGAGCTGTTTGACACTATCCGTAAAAAGACAGCGGCTGAGGTTGTTCGTTTTCAAAAAACTGCAGGTGCAATTGCAAAGCTTGACGTTTTGTGTTCGTTTGCAAACGTTTCGGCTGACAATCATTACTGCCGCCCGCTTGTTAACAACAGCGGCACCATCCGCATTAACGACGGTCGTCATCCTGTGGTTGAACAGGTTTTGCGCACACCCTTTGTTTCTAACGATACTCTGCTTAATATGACAGACGACCGCTGCGCAATAATCACAGGTCCTAATATGGCGGGTAAATCGACCTATATGCGACAGGTGGCGCTTATAACCCTAATGGCGCAAATTGGTTGCTTTGTTCCAGCAAAAAGCGCTGAAATCGGCGTGGTTGATGCAATTTTCACCCGTGTCGGTGCATCGGACGACTTGGCGTCTGGTCAGTCAACCTTTATGGTTGAAATGAGCGAGGTTGCGTACATACTTAAAAATGCAACAAAGCACAGCCTTTTAATTCTTGACGAAATTGGCCGCGGTACCTCTACCTTTGACGGTATGTCAATAGCCAGAGCCGTGCTCGAATTTGTGGCCGATAAGAAAAAGCTGGGCGCAAAGGCGCTGTTTGCTACACATTATCACGAGCTCACCCAAATGGAAAATGAGCTTACGGGTGTTAAAAATTACAATATTGCCGTTAAAAAGCGTGGCGATGATATCACATTTCTTCGCCGTATTGTTCGCGGCGGGGCTGATGACAGCTACGGTATTGAGGTTGCAAAGCTTAGCGGTATACCTAATGCGGTTATTGAACGAGCAAAAGAGGTGCTTCGCCTAACCGAAAGCGAGGGTCTCGTAACATATAAGACTGTTGTTGACAACGATATGCAAATGTCCTTTGAAATGCAGTCCGCACAGGATATTTTAAAGGACCTTAAGGCAATAGACGTTAATACCTTGACACCTATTGAAGCAATGCAAATTTTATTTGATATTTGTAAAAAAGCCAAAGAACTTTAAAAGTGAGGTGTAAATATGCCAAAAATTAATGTTTTACCTAAAAACGTGGCCGAGCTCATTGCCGCAGGTGAGGTGGTTGAAAGACCCGCATCTGTTATAAAGGAGCTTATTGAAAACTCAATAGATGCAGGCGCAACCACAATTACTGTTGAAATTCAAAATGGCGGTATTTCTTATATGCGCATTACCGATAACGGCTGTGGTATTTTGGGCGAGGACGTCCCCTTGGCATTTTTACGCCACGCAACCAGCAAAATTAAAGAGGGGAACGATTTAAACTTCATTTCAACCTTGGGCTTTCGAGGGGAGGCCTTGGCGGCTGTGTCGTCGGTTTCACGTGTTGAAATGCTTACCTGCAGCGAGAATGAAGAAATCGGCACCCATTATATGATAGAGGGCGGACAGGAGGTTCTTTATGAAGAGGCAGGCTGTCCAAAAGGCACAACAATTATAATTC
Organism: Clostridia bacterium; assembly: GCA_017622555.1. GTDB lineage: Bacteria > Bacillota > Clostridia > Oscillospirales > Acutalibacteraceae > UBA737. The sequence goes on along the minus strand of JAGAQV010000001.1, from coordinate 152,432 downwards.
GTGATTTGTTTTATAATACCCCTGCCCGTATGAAATTTCTTAAAAAGGACGTTTCAGAGGCTAACGCCTGTGCCGCTGTGGTTGACCGTATTGCGCTTTCTCACCCCGAAATTTCAATTAAATTTATTCGTGACGGAAAGCAAACCCTTAATACATCGGGTGACGGTCAAATTAAAAGCGCTGTTTACAGCGTTTTGGGGCGTGAATTTGCAAATTCCTTAATAAGCTGTCAGGGTGAGCACGGTGGTATTACTGTTTCGGGCCTTATTTGCAAGCCCGTTGCCTGCAAACCCACACGTAATAACCAATTTACATTTTTGAATGGACGCCTTGTTCGTTCTGGTACAATTATTGCCGCTGTTGAACAGGCTTATAAAAACAGTGCAATGATAGGTAAATTTCCCGTATTTGTATTGTATGTAAACGTTCCGTTTGATACGGTGGACGTTAATGTTCACCCCGCTAAAACCGAGGTGCGTTTTTCGGACGAAAAACGTATTTTTGAAAGTGTTTATGCATCGGTTAAAAATGCTCTGTCACAAGGGGATACACGCCCTGAAATAAAAATGACACAGCCCACCTTTAACCGCTTTGAGAGAATGACGGTTGATGAATTTAAACAAACTGTTATTAAGGTAGAGGAGCCTAAAGCTCCCACGGTACCTGTTTATGAAAAAAAGGCAGAACAGCGTGTAGAGGTTAAAAATGTGAGTGATAAAAAGCCGCAAAGCTTTACATTCCAGACGTCACAAAAGCCTGACTTTGCGGATACTTATTCCTATGTAGACCAAAACGGGCAAAAGACCGAGCCTGTTTATACACCGAAAGTTCCTGTAAAAGAGGTTTTAATTGAAAAGGAAATTGAAGCCATTATTGACGAGGACAAGCCCATTATTACGGTTATCGGTCAAGCCTTTAACACATATATTATCGCCCAAATGGGTGACAGCATTTTTATGATAGACAAGCACGCCGCACATGAACGTATTTTGTTTAATAAGCTTAAGGAACAGCACAAAATTGAAGTTCAGGCGCTTTTGACCCCAATAACCGCAAATTTGCAAAAGGATGAATATAATGCCATTATCGGCAATTTGGATTTACTTTCGCAGGCGGGCTTTGAAATTGAGGATTTTGGTGCATCAACCGTTGTAGTTCGTGCAATACCCACAACCCTTATCGGTGAGGATGTTTTATCCCTACTTTCCGAAATGGCTGAAAGTCTTAAAAACACAAAATCGGTACAAATTGAAAGGGAAGAAAACCTTTTCCACACAGTTGCTTGCAAGGCGGCAATTAAAGCGGGAAGCCAAACAAGTAATTTTGAAATGAAGGCCTTGGCCGAAAAGGTTTTACTTTCTAAGGATATTATGTATTGCCCCCATGGCAGACCCGTGGCTTACGAAATTAAGAAAAGGGAACTTGAAAAACAGTTCGGTCGTATACAGTGATAAAGGCATTATTCATTGTTGGCCCGACCGCTTCGGGCAAAACCGACCTTAGTATTTTTCTTGCAAAAGCATTAAACGGTGAAATTATTTGTGCCGATTCAATGCAAATTTATAAGGGTATTCACGTGGCTTCTGCCGCACCAAGCGAATTGGAAAAAGACGGTGTACCGCATCATTTGTTTGAATTTTTGGAATTAGATGATGAATATTCGGTGGCTGATTACGTTAAAGCTGCACGCACAACAATAAAAGAGGTTGCCAAAAAGGGAAAGCTTCCCATAATTGTTGGAGGTACAGGGCTTTACGTGTCGTCTTTGCTTGATAATATTGAATATATCGAGCAGGATGCTGATCCCGTGCTTCGTGAAAAGCTTGAAAAAAAGTTTAACGAAATCGGTGCTGAAGCAATGCTTTTAGAACTATCAGAATTCGACCCCGAAAGTGCTGCAAGGCTACACCCAAATAACCGAAGAAGAATTATCCGTGCGTTTGAGGTTTATTTGCAAACGGGCAAAAGCATAACTGAACAAAATGCTTTATCACGGCAAAATGAATCGGAAATTGACCCACTTGTTATTGGTATTACTTATAAAGACCGCGAGCTTTTATATAACCGCATAAATAAAAGGGTTGATATAATGCTTTTAAATGGGCTCTTAAATGAAGCGGGTCAAACTATTAGTAACAATAAAAAAGGTGCTTTTCAGGCAATTGGCCATAAGGAGCTTTATCCCGCAATTTTGGGTGAGGACACTGTTGAAAACTGCGCGGAAAAATTAAAACAGCAAACCAGGCGCTATGCCAAAAGACAGCTTACCTGGTTTAATCGGGATGAGCGTATCAATTGGTTTTATCCTGATGAGGACAATAACTATTTAACAAACGCTTTAAATTTAACTAAAGAATTTTTAAAGGAGGTATAAGCTTATGAAAAAGAACACGCTGATAAAAATTGCCCTTATCTTTTTGGTTTTGGCTTTTTTAATAAATCAAGCGGTTTCTATGTTTTATAAGCCTGTTACCACCGACAGCGCCGTTTTTTATACCGCAAACAACGGTTTTAAAATTACAGGCGTAATTGTCAGAAACGAAATTTTAGTTACAAATGACAAAAGCGGCGTTTTGCATTATTTGATTTCCGACGGTGAGCGTGTTTCTAAAAACGGTACAATTGCCAACATTTACGGCAGTGAAGCCGCTTCAATAACGCTTAGCCAAATTGAATCGGTGCAGCATAAAATTGACGACATTAACAGCATTCTTTCCTTTAACGACCTTGAGGCTGCCAATTTAGAGCTTATCAACAGCCGTGTGAATGATAATTTGAATGCGCTTATTATGTCGACAGCAGCAGGCAATTTTGGTGATATTCCAAAAACCAGCGAAGAGCTTTTGTTTGCTCTTAATCGCCGTCAGGCAGCCCTTGGGAATACATCTTCATTTGCTACACAGCTTAGCGCTTTAAATTCACAGCTTGAAACTCTTAACTCTAGTCTTACGGGCGTTCAGGGCGAGGTTACTGCTGTGCAGTCGGGTTATTTTCTTTCTAAAACTGACGGGTATGAGGGAGTTCTTAATGCCGAAAATCTTGAAGGAATTACACCTGAATTTTTAGACGGGCTAAAATCCGAAAAAACTGCCGGAAACGTTGTGGGTAAAATTGTTTCGGATTATGAATGGTATATTGCCGCCAAGGTTTCAATTAATGATTCACACAACTATAAGGAAGGTGACACATTAAAAATTTATACCTCGGTTAAATCGTCTCCTGTATTGCCCGTTACAGTTAAGCGTATTAACACCTCAAGCGCTTCTACTGAAGCAGTTATCGTTTTTGCATGTAGTGAAATGAATTCCGAGCTCGCGTCACTTCGAAGCGGTCCGATGACGGTTGTCAGCCGTGAATACAGCGGCCTTAAAGTGCCGAAAAGAGCGCTTCGTGTTGTTGACGGTCAAAAGGGTGTTTACATTGTAAAGGGTATGCAAGCCAAATTTGTTCCGGTTGAAATTTTATATTCTACTGATAATATGATGATTTGCAAAAAAAACGATGCTGACGGTCAGCTAAGGCTGTATGATCAAGTTATTGTGAAAGGAAGAAACCTTTATGATGGAAAAATTATCGGCTGAGGAGTTTGATTTAAATTTTAAAGCCGTTAATGATAAGCTTAATGCCGCGCTTTTAAAGGTAGGCAAAAAACGGGAAGATGTAATTTTACTTGCCGCCACTAAAACGGTGGATATTGATACAATAAATTATGCCATAAATAAGGGTATCAAATATATTGGTGAAAATAAAGTACAAGAGCTTTTATCAAAGCAGGACGGTATAATAAATGTTCATCACCATTTTATCGGCCATTTACAAACCAACAAGGTTAAGGATGTTATTGACAAGGTAGAGCTTATCCATTCGGTTGATTCTCTAAAACTTGCAAAAGAAATTTCAAAGCAAGCGGCTAAAAAAAATATGGTAATGGATATCTTGCTTGAAATAAACGTTGGGGCTGAAGAATCCAAATGGGGCTTCACACCCGAAAATGTGTTAAACAACATAAACGAAATTTCAACCTTAGAAAATGTAAAAATTTGCGGGCTAATGGCAATTCCGCCAATGTGCGAAAATCCTGAGGATAACCGTAAATACTTTAAAATAATGTATCAGCTTTTTACTGATATAAAACAAAAAAACATTGATAATTGTTTTATGAACATTCTTTCAATGGGTATGTCGGACGATTTTGACATTGCTATTGAAGAGGGTGCAAATCTTGTAAGGGTTGGCACCGCACTGTTTGGAAAACGTTATTATATTTAAAACAAAAAAATTAAAATAAAGTGAGGACTAAAAAATGGGTATCTTAGACAGCATTAAAAACATTATGACTATTCCGGACGAGGATAACTTCGAGGAAGAAACCGAAGTGGTTGAAGAGGTTGCTCCTAAGAAAAAGGCTCAGCCTGAGGTTAAGCGTGACACCACACCTCGTGTAATTGGAGGTAAGGCAAAAAGCGCACAGCAAAGTGGTATGCAGGTTGTTCTTGTTAAGCCTGAACGCTTTGAGGATGTAACAGGCATTGCTGATCACCTTAACGCTAAAAAGACGGTTGTTTTAAACCTTGAGGTTTGTGACCGTGACGTATCCAGAAGAATTATTGACTTTTTAAGCGGCGCCGCTTACGCTAACCACGGTAATATCCGTAAGGTTGCAGTTTCAACCTTTATTATTGTTCCTGCTGACGTTGATGTAATGGGCGAATTGATGCTTGAAGAATTTGATGAAAACCGTATGTATTTCTAATGGAAAGTGAAATACTTATTGCTCGCATAAGCGATACGCAGGATATTTCGCAAAAAACCTCAAAGCCCAAATTTTTTGGTTTTTTAAGCTGTGAGGAAGCCGCCTTGGCACAAAAACTGCTTGAAAACCGCAATGCTAATTTTTGCCTTTTTGGTGGGTATGAGGGCGCGCAACGGGTTATGCTTGGCTGTCTTCCTGACTGGTGTAACGAAACACCCTTTCCTATAAGTTCGGTCACGTTTACCTATCGTGGAGCCGATGAGCTTCGCCACAGGGATTTTTTGGGTGCTTTAATGGCGCTTGGGATTTCCCGTGAAAGCGTGGGTGACATACTTGTAGAAAAGGGAAGAACAGTGGTCTTTTTTAAGGATGAGGTTTTACCGTTTGTACTTTCAAACGTGACAAGAATCGGCAGGGTTGGTGTTAATACAGCCATCGGTTTTGATGAACCGCTTCCTTTAGGAGATAGTCTTATTACAGCATCGGTTACGGTGTCGTCTTTAAGGCTTGACTGCGTTGTATCTGCAGTTGCTAATGTTTCACGCGCAAAAGCCAACGAGCTTATTGAAGCAGGACTTGTTTCGGTAAATTCTCTCGTTTGCGAAAAATCTACAAAGCTAGTTACAACGGGTGACGCTGTAACTGTTAGGGGAAAAGGCAAGTTTATTATTGGTGATACTTGCCAAAAGACAAGAAAAGATAGAACTGTCTTGGATTACAAAAAATATTTTTAGGGGAGTAACAAATTATGTTTACTGCTGATGAAATTAAAAATGTAAGCTTTTCAAAATCAATGAGTGGTTATAAACCTGAAGAAGTTGAAGTTTTTCTTGATAAGGTTGAATCTGATTATCAAAATTTTGAAAAAATCGTTAATGAATACAAGGCTGAGGTTGCAAGACTTCAAAATGAAATCGACACAGCCGAGCATTCAAAAAACAGCATTCAAAGTGTGCTTTTAAATGCGCAAAAGCTTGCCGAACAAATTGTTGCCGATGCTAAGGCACAAAGCGATGAAATGATTAGCAATGCCGAGGCTAAAATTGCGGCTCTTGCTGAACAGGAAAAGGAAATGGTAGCCACCTTCGAGCTTAAATCAGCTGAGCGCAAGACCAACTTGGAGGCAGAGCTTGCAGAAATGGTTAAGAACGCAAAGCTTCAGGCCGACAGCATTACCGCTGCTGCTAATGACAGTGTGGAAAGACAGCAGGTTTTATTTGATAAGTTAAAGCTTGAGGTTGCGGCATTTAAGTCGGCTGTTACATCAAAATATAAGGAGCATTTGAGCATTTTGCAGGAAATTCCCGATGCTGTACAAATGGACCCCGAAAGAATGGCGCAGGTAATTACCGCCCGTCTTAATGAGGTTCCACCGGCGGAAAACTTTATTAATCCTGTTGAAACTTCAGCACCCGAAATTGACGATAACGGCTTTTTGGTAACAACTGAAGAATAAGGTTTATAACTTATAGGGAGGGATATCCTTGCTAACATATATTTTGGCGTTGGCTGTTGGTGCACTTGTACTTGCGGCTGATCAGTACACTAAATATTTTATAATGAATAATTTTGAGCTTGGCCAAGGCACTGATTTTATTAAAGGCCTTATTGATATTGTTTACATTCACAACAAGGGCGGCGCATGGGGCATTTTACAAGGTCACACTTGGGGACTGTTAGCAATGACAGTTGTTATTATGCTGGTTTGTATTGCTTTGCTCTTTAAGTGGGGCACCAAGAATAAGCTTGTATTTTGGTCAATGTCGCTCATACTTTTTGGTGGCGTAGGCAATTTAATTGACCGTATTTTCCGCGACGGAAACGTTGTTGACTTTTTACATTTTGAATTTTGGCCCGATTTTCCGGTATTTAACATTGCGGACTGCGCAATAGTAATTGGCGTTGCATTGCTAATGACTTATTTTGTTATAGATACTATACGCGATTTAAAGGCTAAATCGTCAACAAGTCCAGTGAAGATACCAGAAGATGAAGAAAATAACTAAAATTTGTGATATTACTGACCGTATTCGTGTTGACGTTTTTGTTGCCGAAATGGGTGAAATTACTCGTTCCCGTGCGGCAAAGCTAATTGCAGACGGTTGTGTTTTTATAAACGGTAAGTCGGCCACTAAAAATGTTAAGCTAAAAAGTGGGGATGAGGTGGTCCTTAATTTACCTAACCCAGTATCTTATGATATTACTCCCGAAGCAATTGCGCTTGATATTGTTTATGAGGATGACGATTTACTTGTTGTTAATAAGCCAAAGGGTATGGTGGTACATCCCGCCGCAGGTAATTATGACGGCACACTTGTTAATGCTCTAATGCATCATTGCGGAGCTTCACTTTCGGGAATAAACGGGGTTATGCGCCCTGGTATTGTGCACCGAATTGATAAAAATACAAGCGGGCTATTGATGGTAGCTAAAAACGATGCTGCACATAATGGTCTTGCCAAGCAAATTAAAGACCATTCGTTTACTCGTGAATACGAAGCGGTGGTTTACGGTAACGTAAAAAATGATAGTGGTACAATTAATGCTCCAATTGGTCGCCACCCTGTAAAACGAAAGCAAATGGCTGTAATCGATAAGGGTAGCAAGCCCGCCACAACACATTACACGGTTTTACAGCGGTTTGGTAATTTTACTCACGTAAGGCTTCGGCTTGAAACGGGTCGAACACACCAAATTCGTGTGCATATGTCATATATTGGTCATCCTGTTGCGGGTGACGACGTTTACGGTCCTAAAAAAGCAATTACATCGCTTTCGGGGCAATGCCTTCACGCAAAAAGAGTGGGTTTTATTCATCCCGCAACTAATGAATATATGGAATTTGATTCCGATTTACCCGATTATTTTGTTAAGTTTTTGAAAGGTATTACAAATGGGTATTTTTGACGGTGCCATATTACTTTCTGATATTGACGGAACACTGCTTGAAAGCGGTATTCTTCCAAAAAGAAATATTGAAAAAATTGAATATTTTATAAAAGAGGGCGGTTGCTTTTCGGTTGCTACGGGAAGAAGCGTAACGGGGATTTCTATTGTTGTTAACGCTTTTAAAAATTTGTCGCCTTCAATTGTGGCAAATGGATGTATGATTTATGATTACAGCAAAAGGCAGGCGCTTTACGAAAATAATTTACCCAAAAGTGATTATCATTTTGTAAGCGATGTTTTAAATAGTGAACTTCAGTGTGGTATAGAGGTTCATGCAGGTGAAAGGGTTTTTACAATTTCGCGGACTGCTGAAACTGACGACCACCAGCGTGACCAAGGGCTTGAAACGACTGAAGTTTCTTTTGAAAGGGCGTGTGAATTCAACTGGAATAAGGTTGTATTCTTGCTTAACAGTGTAGATGATTATGATAAAATTCATTCATTTGTGGATAACAAAGAAAAGCAAAGCTGTTTTGCTCGTACTTGTACCTTTATTGGGGGTACAAAGCGTAATTATTTAGAACAAGTACCCCTTAACGTTTCAAAGCAGACTGCAATTAATGAACTTTGTAAATTATTAAACATAGAAAATGGCAAACGCTTTGCCATTGGCGATTATTACAATGATTTAAAAATGTTAGAAAATGCGGATATAAGCGCTACAACAAGCGAAGCGCCCGATGAAATCAAAGAAATTTGTGATTTTGTGGGTGGCAGCTGTAAGGATGGCGCTGTAGCCGATTTTATAGATTATTTAATCGAAAAATTTAAAAACTGAAAGGATGAAAATGATGGATGCTGCATTAAAACAGTCCCTTATGAAAACCGCAACACAGGTTCGTATTGGGATAATTAAAGGTGTCCACAGTGCAAAGGCAGGTCACCCCGGTGGCTCACTTTCCTGTGCTGATATCTTAACCTATCTTTATTTTGCGCATATGAACATCGACCCTAAAAACCCCAAGAAGCCCGACCGTGACAGACTGGTTTTGTCAAAAGGTCACGCGGCACCTGCACTTTATTCGGTGCTTGCACAGCGTGGTTATTTTGACCCTGAGCTACTTTTAACCCTTCGTAAGCAGGGCAGTATTTTACAGGGTCACCCCGATATGAAGCATATTCCCGGTGTAGATATGTCAAGTGGTTCACTCGGCCAAGGTATTTCCTGCGCTGTAGGTATGGCGTTATCGGCTAAGCATTTTGGCGATGATTATAAGGTTTATACCATTTTAGGTGACGGCGAAATTGAAGAGGGTCAGGTTTGGGAAGCCGCAATGTTTGCGGCAAATAAGGGCCTTTCTAATCTTACAGCTTTTGTTGATTACAACGGTCTTCAAATTGACGGTAGCATTGAAGAGGTAAACTCAGCAGCCCCCATTGATAAAAAGTTTGAAGCGTTTAATTGGCACACAATTGTTATTGACGGCCACGACTTTGACCAAATTGAAGTCGCTTTAAAGGAAGCCGAAACAATTGATAAGCCCGTTGCAATTATCGCCAAAACCACCAAGGGTAAGGGCGTTTCTTATATGGAAAACGCGGTTAATTGGCACGGTGCGGCACCTAATGATGAATTGGCAGCACAGGCACTTAGTGAGCTTAATGAAGCTCTTGAAAAGTTGGGTTAAGGGGGAGTACTGAAATGGCAGATGTAAAAACAGTAGCAACAAGAGCCGCTTTTGGTGCTGCTCTTGTAGAGCTTGGCGAAAAGCGTGACGATTTTATAGTTTTAGACGCTGACCTTGCGGCAGCAACCCAAACAGGTAAGTTTAAGGCTGCTTTCCCCGAAAGGTTTTATGACTGCGGTATTGCAGAACAAAATATGATGAGCATTGCGGCAGGTGTTGCGGCAACAGGTAAAAAGGTTATTTGCTCATCATTTGCAATGTTTGCGGCAGGCCGTGCCTTCGAACAGGTGCGCAACTCCATCGGTTACCCTCATCTTAACGTAATTATCGGTGCAACCCATGCAGGTATTTCGGTTGGTGAGGATGGTGCAACCCACCAGTGTAACGAGGATATTGCTTTAATGCGTACTATCCCTGGTATGACAATTATTAACCCTGCTGACGAAACCGAAGCTAAAAAGGCTATGTATGCCGCAATGGAGCATGATGGTCCCGTTTATTTACGCTTTGGCCGTTTGCCTGTTCCCGTTGTTTTTGATGATGATTATAAGTTTGAAATTGGCAAGGGCGTTGAGCTTCGTGAAGGCACTGACGTGACAATTGTTGCAAGCGGTCTTATGGTTAATGAAGCGCTTCAGGCACATGACCTTTTGAAAGAAGAGGGTATAAGCGCCCGTGTGGTTAACATTGCAACTATTAAGCCCTTAGATGCTGAAATTATTATTAAAGCCGCTAAGGAAACAGGCGCAATTGTCACCGCTGAAGAACATTCGGTTATAGGCGGTCTTGGCAGCGCTGTTGCAGAATGTGTTGGTGAAGAATATCCTGTTCCCGTTGTAAAGCTTGGCGTTTATGACAGGTTTGGTCATTCCGGCCCTGCGGCTAAGCTTTTGGATGAATTCGGCCTTCGTGCACTAAACATTGTTGAAAAAGCTAAGAAAGCAATTTCTTTGAAAAAATAATTTCATTTTTAGTTTGAAACGCCCTTTTTAAAAGGGCGTTTTCTTTTGTTAATAAATAATGAATTTTAAGGGTATAAATGTTGACAATAGGGGAGTATGGTATTATAATGTTAGGTAACTAACAATTTATTTGTGAGGTATATTATGCAGCACGAAAAAAACATTGGCTTTAATATTCGCCGTTTGTCAAATTATATTAGGCGTGATATTGAAAAAAGCTCGGCTTCGGGCAAAATTGTTTTACCTAAAGGTGTTAATGGTTGGGCAATTAATTATTTTTATGACAACCGTGATAAAGAGGTTTTTCAGCGTGATTTTGAAAACCGTTTTTCAATACGCCGTTCAACTGCAAGTAATATTTTAAAAACTATGGAGCAAAACGGCTTTATTCAGCGTGTCAGAGTTGAAGGTGATGCTCGCTTAAAGCGCATAATTTTAACCGATAAGGCAATTAAAATTCACGAAGAAATTATGAGAGATATCAAGCGGCGTGAATTAAAGCTGCGAAAGGGTATAAGTGAAGAAGAAATTGATCAATTTTTAAGTATGGTTAACCGTTTTATAGCAAATTTGGAGGACGAAAATGATTAAAACCTTAGCAAAATCAATAAGAGAATATAAGCTTCCCTCAATTTTGACGCTAATTTTTATTATGGGTGAGGTTATTATTGAGGTTATAATTCCGTTTATTACTGCCGACCTTGTTAACAACATTAAGGCGGGAGCACCCATTGAAACCGTTATTAAAACGGGTTTAATTCTTATAGGAATGGCGCTTGTTTCACTTTGCTGTGGCGGTATAGCGGCTATTACCTGTTCAAAGGCGTCCACAGGCTTCGCTAAGAATTTACGCCGTGATATGTTCCAAAAAATTCAGGGCTTTTCTTTTAGTAATATTGATAAGTTTTCAGCCACCTCGCTTGTTACACGACTTACTACTGATATTACCCACGTGCAAATGTCTTATATGATGATTATTCGTACCGCTATAAGAAGCCCTATGATTTTTGTTTTTTCAATTATTATGGCTTATACAATGGGCGGTGCGCTTGCAACCTCGTTTGTGGTGGTTGTTCCTGTTTTACTTTTCGGTCTGTTGCTTATTGCGCGAAAGGCAATGCCTGCATTCCGCCGTGTTTTCAAAAAGTATGACCGCCTTAACGAATCTATTGAAGAAAACGTTCGTGCAATGCGTGTTGTTAAGGGCTTTTCAAGGGAAGAATATGAAAAGCAAAAGTTTGCTGCTGCGGCTGACGGCATAACTGAGGATTTTACCAAGGCTGAAAGAATTGTAGCTTTAAATACCCCCATAATGCAGTTTTGTATGTATTTTAATACCGTTATGATACTTTTCTTAGGTTCAATGCTTGTAATTAAAAGCGGTGGCACACAGGTCGACGTAGGTCAAATTTCAGCTATGCTTACCTACGGCGTGCAAATACTTATGTCACTTATGATGCTTTCTATGATTTATGTAATGATTACAATGTCACTTGAATCTATGAAGCGTATATGTGAGGTTTTAAATGAGGAATCTAACCTTCACAATCCCGAAAACCCCGTTTATGAGGTTGCGGACGGCTCAATTAAATTTAATAATGTAAGCTTTAAATATAATAAGGATGCTAAGCGCAACGCCCTTGAAGGAATTAACCTTGAAATTAAATCGGGTATGACAGTCGGTATTATCGGTGGTACAGGCTCAAGTAAATCGTCATTAGTTCAGCTCATACCTCGACTTTATGACGTGACCGAAGGCGAAGTGCTTGTTGGCGGTATTGACGTAAGGGATTATGATATAAAAACACTTCGTGACAGCGTTGCAATGGTTCTTCAAAAGAATCAGCTTTTCTCGGGCACAATTAAGGAAAATCTTCGTTGGGGTAACGAAAATGCAACTGATGAGGAAATGATAGAGGCTTGTAAATTAGCGCAAGCTGATGAATTTATAAAAACTTTCCCTGATGGATATGATACCTACATTGAACAGGGTGGTACTAATGTTTCAGGTGGTCAAAAGCAACGTCTTTGTATTGCCCGTGCACTTCTTAAAAAGCCTAAAATTTTAATTTTGGATGACTCGACAAGTGCGGTTGATACTAAAACCGATGCATTTATCCGTCAGGGCTTTAAAAGGTTTATTCCTGACACCACAAAAATTATTATCGCTCAGCGTGTGGGCTCGGTGCAGGATGCCGATTTAATTATCGTTATGGATAACGGTAAAATTGCCGATATGGGCACACACGATAAGCTTTTAACCTCAAGTGAAATTTACCGTGAGGTTTATGAACAGCAAACAAACGGAGGTGACAGCAGTGAGAACGCCTAATTACAGAGGTCCAAAGGGCCCCGGTGGTATGCCGCAGGGCAAAAGAAAGTTTAGTATGAAGGCCTTTAAGCGTGTGCTTAAAATGATGTTCTCGTATTATCCTGTGCTGTTTCCTTTAGCGCTTGCTTGTATTATTTTTGCGGCATTTATTGCAACTGCCCCTGCAATTTTCAACCAACAAATTCTTGCTGATATTGAACAGTGGTATATAAGTCGTGACTGGGAAGCCGCCAAGCAGGAAATTATACCTAAAATTATTATTTTGGCAAGTCTTTACGTTGTATCATTAGCGGCGGTATTTACCCAAACACAGTTAATGGCTTATATTACACAGGGCTTTCTTGGCAAAATGCGTAAAACCCTTTTCAGCGGTATGCAAAACTTGCCCATAAAGTACTTTGATACTAATAAGCATGGCGATATTATGAGCCACTTTACTAACGATATTGACACACTTCGTCAGCTTATTTCACAGTCTATTCCTTCCATTTTGCAGGCGGGTATAGTTGTAATTACTGTGTTTTTCATAATGCTGTCCTACAGTGTGTGGATTACACTTGTCGTGCTTGTGGGTGTGTTCTTTTTATTCCTTGTTACCAAAAAGGTTGGCGGCGGTTCGGCAAAATACTTTATGCGTCAGCAAAAGGCAATTGGTAAAACAGAAGGCTTTATTCAGGAAATGATGAACGGCCAAAAGGTTGTTAAAGTTTTTTGCCACGAGGATAAAACCCAAACACAGTTTGACGAAATTAACAATGCTTTATGTGAGGACAGTAAGCGCGCTCACGCGTATGCGAATATTCTTGGCCCTATTAATATGAATATTGGTAACATTTTATATGTTATTATTGCAACGGTTGGCGGTCTTTTGTTGCTGTTAGACGTTCCAAATTTAAGTCTTTCGGGCTTGCCGCTTAGTATTAGTATTGTTATTCCTTTTCTTAATATGACAAAGCAGTTTACAGGTAACGTAAATCAGCTTTCACAGCAAATAAACTCTATTGTAATGGGTCTTGCGGGTGCTGAGCGCGTATTTGAGGTTATGGATGCCGCTGCCGAAACAGACGAGGGATATGTTACACTTGTTAATGCTAAAAAGGATGAAAACGGTAGTATTGTTGAAACTGATGAACGCACGGGTATGTGGGCTTGGAAGCATCCCCACGGTGATGGCACTATAACCTATACCGAGCTAAAGGGTGACGTTAGAATGGTTAACGTTGACTTTGGTTATGAAGAGGGTAAAGAAGTGCTACACGATGTCAGCGTTTATGCCGAGCCGGGACAAAAGGTTGCCTTTGTAGGTGCTACAGGCGCAGGCAAAACAACTATAACTAACCTTATTAACCGTTTTTATGATATTGCCGACGGTAAAATCCGTTACGACGGCATTAACATTAATAAAATTAAAAAGTCTGATTTAAGGCGTTCTTTAGGCATTGTTTTACAGGAAACCAACCTGTTTACTGGCACAGTTATGGAAAATATCCGTTACGGCCGTTTAGATGCTACCGATGAAGAATGTATTAAGGCGGCACAGCTTTCGGGTGCGGATGATTTTATTACCCGCTTACCAAATGGTTATGAAACTGAGCTTACCAATAACGGCTCAAACCTTTCGCAAGGTCAACGTCAGCTTATTGCAATTGCACGTGCAGCTGTTGCCGACCCGCCTGTTATGATTTTGGATGAAGCAACCTCAAGCATTGACACCCGTACCGAAGCAATTGTGCAAAAGGGTATGGATAGTCTTATGAAGGGCAGAACAGTTTTTGTTATTGCTCATCGTCTTTCAACCGTTCAAAACTCCGACGTAATAATGGTGCTTGATAAGGGCAGAATAATCGAACGTGGCAGTCACGATGATTTAATTAAGCAAAAAGGACAATATTATAGCCTTTATACAGGCGCATTTGAGCTTGAATAAAATAAATTTAGCGGTGGTTTTACCACCGCTTTTTTTATGTTTAAATTGTAGTTTATCGCTGACGCGATTAAATAATAAATAAGAAAGAATAAAATCGGTGTCGGCTATGCCGACAAATTTATATATCGTGCCGTAGGCACACATTTTTTCTTATTTCTTCTTTATTATTTATTCTTTAGGGCTTAAGCCCCATAAACCCCAATTTAATTTTTGTTTTGTCATATATACATTTTTTCCTTCATACAATTTAATAACAAGTTTTAGAGAGAGGAAAATATTATGGACAACAAAGCCTTAAAAACCGATGTTTATACCAATGAAAATGTATGGTCTGACAGCTGTGAGCAGCCGATAGACGTTGAATTTACTTTACCCGATTATTGCCCCGACATTTCAAAAATTTTCAAATGTAAAACAGCTACAAGAATCGCTTCAAAATCCTTGGGTGAAAAGAGCATTACAGTTGACGGCAGCATTTGTATTACGCTTTTATACTGTGATGTGAATAACAATTTATGCTCGTACGAATACCAATATCCTTTCAGCAAGGTAAAAGAAACCGAAACCCTAACCAGCGGCTGTAACCTTACTGCTTTTGCAAAGACAGATTATATAAATTGTAGGGCTGTAAGCGGTCGTAAGGTGGACATTCATGGTGCGGTAAGCATTGATTTAAGGCTATTTTGTCGTAAAAGCTGTTGCATAATTTCTGATATTGATGACCGTAATATCGAAGTGCGGCGGTTAACTGCACCCTCAACCTCACCAATGGCATATAATGAAAAATATGTAATTGTTGAGGAAGAAATTGCGCTGTCGGGCGGTGCGGCGCCAATTGGTAAAATTATCAGGTATGATGCATACCCGTCGGTCAGTGAATGTAAGGTTATAAGCGACAAGGTAATGACTAAGGGTGAAATTACTGTAACAATTACATACTGTGCTGAAAATTCTGCTACACCTGAAGTGGTAAAAACACTTATTCCGTTTAGTCAAATTATTGATATGCCCGGCGTTACTGACACCTGCGAGTGTGAAACCAAATCGTCACTTGCTTTTTTAGAGGTTAAACCTAAAACCAATTCGACAGGGGAGTGTAAAAGCTTTTCGCTTAATGCAAAATTATTGCTTTGCAGTCAGGCCTATTGTGTTGATAACGTACCCATAATCTCCGATGCTTTTTCCCGTAAATTTGAAGCTGATATCATTAAGGGCAGGGTAGTGTTTACCAAGGTTTGCGATAATGTTAAAGAAAGATTTCATTTTAAAGAAAGTGTAAACCTTAATGAAAGCATTTCTTCAATTTTAGATTTGTGGTGTGATATACAGTCCAAAACGGTTAAGTTTGAAGACGGTAAAATGGTCGTATCGGGCGTTATTTTAGTGTGTATTGTAGGGGTTTTGGAAAGCGGTGAAACCACATTTTTTGAAAAACCGCTTGATTTTGAGTACGCTAGGCAATTAGGTGATGTGGGCGAAAATTCGGAATGTCAGCCTGAAATTACCGTAGTTTCATGCGGATACACAATAAATTCTCCAACAATGCTTGAAATACGGGCGGACATTGCCCTAAATGCCGCCGTTTTAGAAAAAAGGGGAATGGAGCTTGTTACCGACTTAAAGCTTAATGAACAAAAAATAAAGCCCAAAAACAACAATTGTTCCTTAACTGTTTATTTTGTGTCGGGCAATGAATGTGTTTGGGATATTGCCCGCATTTATAATGCAAGCGTTGATGAAATTATAAAAATCAATAATCTTCAAGATGAATATGTAAATGATGGAAGTATGCTGTTAGTCCCTACATTATAAAAAATAAGCCCCACTTATGTGGGGCTTAAATTATTTTGTAAGCATATCAATTATTGCAGAATAAATTTTTGAAGGGTCGCTTAAAAACTTTTCCTTAATTAGAAGAGCTTGGTCCTCATCACAAGCTAAAAGTTTAACGCTCATAAAAGGGGTTTCATCATCAATTGCCGAACAGGTAATAAAGGTTTTGTCACCCTCGCGTGAAATTTTAATATCAGTTTCTTTAGCGTTTTTAAAGCGTGCAAGCATTTTATATGCCGCATCATAAGCACGTTGCTTTACCGTTAAGGAAAGGGTGGTTTTAAGGGTTTCAGCAACGTATTTGCCGCTTTTGGTGATTACGTAAGTGTCCTCATTTTCGTTGACGGGACGTAACTGACCGTTTTTAACCAAATGCGCAATAGAATCGTTAACCTCGAAGCAGTTGGCAATACCCTCATAATGAAGCGTGTCAGCCAAAAGCTGACCGGGTACCGCCTCATCCAAGGCCGATAAAATATAACAAATTAAAATTCTAACCTCAGCTGTGCTGAAAAGACCGCCTGCGTTATTTACGCCTGCTGAAACTGCATCTTTATCCAAAGGAAAATCTCCCTTACAAATTATTATTACTATTATACTTGTTATTGTTTTGTTTTGCAAGTGCTAAATAAAAAACGGCGTATTAAACGCCGTTTAATTATTATGCAAAGAATTTGTCGTGAACTGCAAGGACAGCCGCATCGGCATATTTTTCGTTAATTAAAACTGAAATTTTAATTTCGCTTGTAGAAATCATATGAATGTTAATGCCTGCATCAGACAATGCCTCAAACATTTTAGATGCAATACCAGGGTTAGATTCCATACCTGCGCCAACAATTGATACTTTTGTAATTGAGGTGTCACAGGTAACGGTTTGGAAATTAAGGCTGTCGTTAAGCTCATTAACAGCGGCAACTGCGGCTTCGGCATCGCTTTCGGGAACGGTGAAGGTAATGTCCTTAGTGCCGTCACGACCAATAGACTGTAAAATAATATCAACATTTATTTTGGACTGAGCAACCTTGTTGAAAATTTTGAAGGCAATACCGGGGGAGTCCTTAAGACCTACAACCGAAATACTTGCAACATTATTATCCTTGGCAACGCCTTTAATTAAAGTTTTTTCCATTTTTGTAATCTCCTTTACAATTGTACCGCGTTTTGTGGGTTCAAGACTTGAACGAACCTCTAATTCAACGTTATATTTTTTAGCCATTTCAACCGAACGGTTGTTAAGTACCTGCGCACCGAGGGTTGCAAGCTCTAACATTTCGTCATAGCTGATTTCGTCCATTTTAACAGCGCTTGGAACTTTTCTCGGGTCGGCGGAATATACACCGTCAACGTCGGTATAAATTTGACATAAATCAGCCTTCATAGAAGCTGCAATTGCAACTGCACTTGTGTCAGAACCGCCACGGCCTAGAGTTGTAATGTCGTCATACTTATTAAGACCCTGAAAGCCTGCAACAATTACAATATGTTTTTTAGCAATTTCAGCCCTAATGCGTTCGCTTTCAACCTTTTTAATACGTGCAATAGAATAATGGCTGTCAGTCTGGAAGCCTGCTTGCCAGCCAAGAAGCGAAACAGCAGGGTAGCCAAGCTTTTCAATTGCCATTGCTAAAAGTGAAATTGAAATTTGTTCACCCGCTGAGAGAAGCATATCCATTTCACGCTTTGAAGGGCCATTGGGGTTAATTTCTTTCGCTTTGTCGATTAAATCATCAGTAGTGTCGCCCTGAGCGGATACAACAACTACAACGTCGTTGCCTTTTTTATAATCTTCAATAATTATGTTGGCAACATTGAATACCTTTTCGGCATTGGCAACCGACGAGCCGCCGAACTTTTTAACAATAAGTGACATTTATAATACCTCCGTATTAGAGCATGGTGTGCAAAATTTTATAGTTTTTAAGGTGTGATAACGACTGAAGCTTTTCTAATACTTCGCTTTCAGCCATTTCTTTAGTTAAAATTGCAATTTCCTGACGGAATTCGTTCATAACGTAGCTTTCAAAGCAGTTGTTAAACGCTGCAACAAATTCGGTCTTTAAAGTGCTGTAATCATCACCCTTTAAGGTAATGTAATATTTACCGATTTCGTTAAAATCTTTAACAACATAGTCTTCTTCGCCATCCTGCCAGTTAAGATACTTTTTATAACCGTCGTGGCGAATAGCATCAATAATATCGGCAACGACGGCGCTTGCGGTTGCTTCTTTACCTGCGCCCTTGCCGTAAAATGCAACCTCACCGGTTTGGTCGCCGTTAACAACAACACAGTTAAAAACGCCGTTTACACTTGCTAAAATGTGTTCACGACTTACAAGCGTGGGACGAACAGAGGCTGTAATTTTGCCATCGGCCTGTTTTTTGGCGTGGCCGATAAGCTTAATAACTGCACCGAAGCCGTCAGCGTATTCAACGTCATCAAGTGTAATGCTTGTAATGCCTTCGGTTTTAACCTGTTCTGGATAAACGTGTTTTCCAAAGCCTAAAGCCGCCAAAATGCAAACCTTGCGGCAAGCGTCGTGACCTTCAACATCAGCTGCGGGATTTCTTTCAGCAAAGCCTAAATCCTGCGCAAGCTTAAGCGCTGTGTCAAAGTCCATATTATCCACTATCATTTTATTTAAAATGTAGTTTGTTGTTCCGTTTAAAATGCCCCAAAATTCATCAATTTCATTTGCGGCAAGGCAGTTGGCCATTGGACGTAAAACGGGAATACCGCCGCCAACACTGGCCTCAAACAAAAAGCTAACGCCCTTTTCGTTTGCAATTTTTATTAGCTCGGCGCCCTTTGCGGCAACAAGCTCTTTATTAGATGTTACAACGCTTTTGCCGGCTTGTAGACAAGCCTTTACAAAATCGTAAGCGGGGGTAACGCCACCCATAACCTCGGCAACAACCGAAACGCTGTCATCATTTAAAATATCATTAAAATCCTTTGTGAATTTATCGCTGTAGTCAACGTCAAAATCCCTTAAATCAAGTATGTGCTTAACATTAATTTCATTTTCTACACGTTTTTCAATGCGATTTTTGTGGTTAATTAAAATTTCAGCCACACCCGAACCTACAACGCCGTGACCCATAATGGCAATATTTATCATTTTTGCCCTCCGTTCATGCTTTTAATAGAAACAATGCCTTCAATACCTTTAAGGGAATTAAGCATCTCATCAACCGAAACAGTAATTTTGTCAGTTTTAATTGTTATCGTAACATCAGCCGCTCCATCAACAGGAATAGCCTGATTTACCGTTAAAATATTTGCGCCATATTCATAAAGCGCAGTCGTAAGGGAAGATAGCGTTCCTGCCTTGTCCGAGAGCTTGGCTAAAAGTGTAAGGGTTTTTTGGTCTGATTCGGAATATTTAAAAACATAATCCTTATACTTATAAAAGGCACTTCTTGAAATGCCCGCCATTTTGGCCGCCTGACTTGCGTTTTGTGCACGACCGTCGGCTAAAAGCTCTTTAGCCAAAACCACACTTTCAAATACACTTGGCAGAACCCTTGAATCTACTAAAAAATAGCTTGAATTATTCATAAGTGTCCCCCATAGAAAAACTATTGTATTCAATTATAGTACACTTATCCTTAAAAATCAACCCCTAAAAGTATTTTTTTACATAAATGTAAAAGTTGCATAAATTTTATAAAAAAGGGTGGTAAAAGTTTGGACCAACAGGCAAAAAAGCAGTTTTTAGTTAATTTTTTATATGTTGCAATAATTAGTGTTTTAACAGTACTGATAAGCCGTTTTTTGCTTTTAAGAATGTTTCCGTTCTTATTGTCTATTATAGTGGCGGGTTTATCCCAAAAGCCTGCAATTTTTTTAAGTAAAAGAACTGGTATAAAAAAACCGTATTGTGCGGTGTTGCTATCGGCAGGTATTTATTTAGGCGTAGGCGCAGGGCTTGTTTTTTTAGTATATCGCCTTATTATATATTCGGTAGGTCTTATTGACTTTCTGCCAGACTTTTTTTCAAGTCTAAAAAGCATCATTCAAAGCGTTGAAGGGTGGCTGGCGGAATATTTCCCGCAGGAATATAAGCTTTCATTAAGCGGTGTGTTAGAAAACATTTCAAAAAGTCTTACCGATTTTTTAACCAATACCGTAAAAGCGATTGTGACTTCGCTACCGTCTTTTTTATTAAGCAGCGTGGTTGCATTGGTTTCGGCGTGTTACATTTCGAAGGACTTTGACGGGCTTTCGAAATTTGCAAAATCACTTTGCAGTGAAGCCTTTTATAACCGATTTTTGCGCATAAAAGCAATATTTTCAAAAAGCGTTTTAAAAATAATTAAGGGCTATTTTTTGTTAATGCTTATAACCTTTGCAGAGTTGTGGTTAGGGCTTAGCGTTTTGGGAATAAAAAATTCGTATTTATGGGCGCTATTAATTGCGTTTATAGATTTTTTGCCAGTTTTGGGTACGGGTGCGGTAATGGTACCGTGGGCGGTTTACAGCGCTCTCACAGGGAATACAGGTTTAGCAATTGGCCTTGCAATTTTATATGTAATTATTATAATTGTTCGCAATTTTTGCGAACCTAAAATTGTGTCCGGACAAATGGGCATAAACCCTTTATTTATACTGTTTTCAATGTATTTGGGCTTAAAGCTTTTCGGTGGTGTGGGACTAATAGTTTTACCCATAATTTTAATTGTCACAATAAAATATTACAAAGAAGAAATGTAATAGGGTTTGTCAGTTTTTAAAGCTTCGCATATTATATAACAGCGGAGTGACTTTAATGAAAAGATATGTAATAGCTACCGGAACTGTCACCTACGCTATAAAGGGTAGGGATATATTACGAAAAAACGGCTTTGCGGTTAAAATTGAAAGAATTACCGGTGATAAGACTCTTGGGTGCGGATATGTGCTTATAATAAGCGAAAAAGTATCTGAAGCGGAGAAAATATTAAAAAATAACGGGGTAAAAATTCTTAAAATTACCGAAGAGCAATAACTATTTTAAAGAGCATTCCAAGCCTTTGGAATGCTCTTTTTTGGAGGATTTTTTATGATTTATTTAGATAATGCCGCCACAAACGGACATAAACCGCAGTCGGTTATAAATGCGGTGAATTTTGCACTTTTAAACTTGTCGGCAAATCCGGGAAGAAGCGGACACAAGGCATCGACTATGGCGGCAGATTTGGTGTATAAAACACGACAAAAAACAGCCGATTTTTTTGGCGCAGAGGGCGCTGAACAGGTCGTTTTCACCCAAAACTGCACACAAAGTCTGAATTTTGTTATAAAGGGTGTGCTGAAAAAAGGAGACCACGCGGTTGTTTCAAGTCTTGAGCATAATGCGGTTATGCGTCCGCTTGTAAAAACGGGTATAAATTATTCAGTTGCAAGGGTTTATGAAAATGATAACGATACCGTAAAAGCCTTTGAGGATAAAATCAAGGTAAATACAAAGCTTGTAATTATGACGGCGGCTTCTAACGTTACGGGACAAATTTTACCGTTTTTAGAGGTAGCAAGAATTTGCCAAAAAAGAGGGGTTTTGTTTTGTCTTGATGCGGCGCAGGGAGCCGGCATTTTACCAATAAATATGCAGGGAATGTGCATAGATTATTTGTGTGCGGCGCCCCATAAAAGCCTTTATGCACCAATGGGACTTGGTATTTTAATTTGTAGAAAACCAATTGAAAGCACAATTATCGAGGGTGGAACAGGTACGTCTTCTCTTGAATTTTTGCAGCCGAACACATTACCCGAAATGCTGGAAAGCGGCACTATAAATGTGCCTGCAATCGCAGGACTTTCGGCAGGAATTGATTTTGTTGAAAAACAGGGTGTTGAAAATATTTATAAAAAAGAAATAAGGCTATTAAAAATGCTTTATGAAGGACTTTCGGGCTGTGAAAATATAATTCTTTATACTAAACCACCGTTTATGCATAAATATGCACCGATTTTGCCCTTTAATGTGAAGGGTATGAAAAGTGAGGAGGCTGCCGCTTATTTTGATAAAAACGGAATTGCCTTACGGGCAGGGCTTCACTGTGCGCCGACAGCACACAAAATGCTTGGTACAACCGATTCTGGTACACTTAGGGCAAGCTTTTCGGTTTTCAACACCGAAAATGAGGTTTTAAGGGCAATAAATGCCGCAAAAAAACTTTAAAAAATTTATTATTTACTATTGAATGAAATTTGTTTATGTGTTAAAATAAGATGAAATATTATTATAATAATACGCTTGAGAAGGGATGTTGAAAATTGGGCGCATTTTTTGATACACTGTATATGCTATGGAATCAAATTGTTTACGCAATTGCTAATGGCGGAATTTCTGATATTATTGACATTGCGGTTATCGCTTATGTTATTTATCAAGGCATTGTGTTTTTGCGTGAATCAAGGGCAGGTCAGCTTGTTAAGGGTCTTGTTATTTTGTTTTTGGTTTTTGTTATTGCGAAATGGTGGAACCTTGTAACAATTCAGTGGGCTCTATCAAAAGCGATTGATTTTATCATCATCGCCGCTGCGGTTATATTCCAGCCCGAGCTTCGCCGAATACTTGAAAGGGTGGGCCGCACAAAGCTTACAGCAGGTCAGCTTTTTGACGAGCGAGAAAGCGCACAGTCTGAAAGTATTGATAAAATTTGTAAGGCGGCAGGCTTTATGCAGGAAAAGAAAATCGGCGCACTTATTGTGTTTGAACGGGAAACACAACTCGGTGAAATTATTAATACCGGTACAATTGTGGACGCTGCAACTTCTGTTTCGGTTGTTAATAATATTTTCTTCCCGAAATCACCCTTGCACGACGGTGCTGTAATTGTACGCAACGGTCGTATCTATGCCGCAGGGTGTATTTTACCATTAAGCCAACTTGATTTGTCTAGTTCATCAATGGGTACCCGCCATCGTGCCGCTATCGGTATGAGTGAAAATTCCGATGCGGTAGTGCTTGTGGTTTCGGAAGAAACAGGTACAATTTCAATTGCTGAAGGCGGCAATATCACTCGTAACTATAACGCAGTTACTGCTGCGGCTGAACTAAGACGACTTCTTTTGGATAATGAAAATCAGCAAAAGTCGTCGCCTGTTGTTAAGGTACTTAAAAACATAAATCCCTTTAAGAAAAATCAATGAAAGGATGGGTTATAAATGTCAGATAAATTTAAAATATTAAAGCCATCCGCACTTAAGGGGTTACTTTACAATAAAAGGGTAATCATTCCGCTTTCTATTTTTTTAGCGTTCGTGCTATGGCTCGTTATTACTACACAGGAAAATCCAATGCGTGAACGCACTTTTACAAATCTTACACTAAACGTTAATATGGAAAACACTTTTGCTGATGAAAACGGTATGAACATTGTAGGTGATGTTTCCTCACAAAAGTTTAGTGTGGTTGTAAGGGGACCAAGCTATGTTGTTTCTTCGCTAAGACCTGAAGATTTAACGGTTTACGTTTCGGCGGCAACGGTTGATGAGCCTGGTCAATATAAGCTGGACGTTGTGGCATCACGTTCTTCAACCAATTACGAAATATTGTCAGTTTCTCCCTCTACCGTTAAGGTTGAGTTTGACTATTTCGACACTAAGGACTTTACCGTTAAAGCCGATGCAAAGGGTGCTGCAGCTAAAGAAGGTCTTATTGCCGAAGCGGGTATTGTAAGCGGTATCGAGGGTGATGTTCTAAAGGTTAAAGGTCCAAGAAGCAAGGTTAACAAAATCGCATCTGTAGTGGCTGTTTGTGACGTTGACCGTGTTTTGTCCGAAACCGAAACATTTGATGCCCATATTAACCTTCTGGATGAGGGCGGCAAGGTTATATCACTGGAAAATATTACCTTGAATGCCGAAGCAGTTAAGGTTAAAGTGCCGATTTCTAAAAGGAAAACCGTTTCGGTTGTGGCAGACTTTACAAATCTTCCCGGTGGCTTTGATAAGAGCACTATAAAATATGCGATTGACCATGCTAATGTTGATATTATTGGTAATCCCGATATTATTGATAAAATATCGAAAATTGACCTTTCGGCAATTGACGTTTCGCAAATTTCACTTAACAATAAGCAGTTTGCTGTAACACCTAAGTTGCCTGAGGGTGTGCGTTTGGTCGACAATTTTGAAATCTTCACTGTTACAATTGATACTTTGGGTTATATTGAAAAAACTATTACTGTATCCACTGTTAAGGCAGTTAATCTTAAGGCGGGTCTTAAGAGCGTTCAAACCTCTATAAGAAACGTTAAAATTTGCGGTCCAAGGGCTGCTGTAAATAAAATTACAGCCGACGTTTTGACTGCACAGGTTGATTTGATTGACAAGGCTGAGGGTCAGCATTCGCTGAATGTTATAATGAATTTTAAAAATTATAAAAATGTTTGGGTTTGTGGCGCTTATACTACAACTGCAACCATTACAAAAAAGTAAATTTTAACCGATTTTTAACAAAATGATTCCTCCTCGCGTAATATAAAGCGGGGGGAGTCATTGTTTATGAAGCTTTTACTTTTTTTGGTTTTTTTGCTGTTATCCTTGTTCGGATTGTGCGAATTTTTGCATCTTATAAGGCTTATAATGATTTTTCCAAAGAGAAAAATGAATGCCACTCTTGTAGTTGTGCTTAAAGAGGAAACGGCAATAAGGCAAATGATGTTCGCTGGGGAACAGCTTAAATGGCTTGGCAGTAAATATGCCGATAGAATAATAATTGTTGCTGAAAATCTAAGTGCTGATACTGTCCTTGAATGTGAACAGCTAGCGAGTAAGTATAATTTAAAATTTGTTGTGAAAGGAAAGGGATAAATGGATACAATTTCAGGCATTATTCAAAAAATAACCTTTCGCAACGAAACTAACGCTTATACAGTAGCGGTTTTAAGAACAAAAACCGAAGACGTTATTATTGTTGGCACCTTGCCATTTATAAACGAGGGAGATTCGGTCGAATGCGAAGGTGAATACACCGTTCACGCCACCTATGGCGAACAGTTTAAGGTTTCATCCTTTACACAGCGCACCCCCGAAAATGCCGCCGCAATTTTAAGGTATTTATCCTCAGGCGCAATAAAGGGTGTGGGTCCTACAACTGCAACCCGTTTGGTTGAAAAATTCGGTACTGACACTTTGGATATTATTCAAAACCACCCGTCCGATATGGCAACCCTTAAGGGTATTTCAATGCAAAAGGCAATGCAAATTCACGAAGAATACCAAAAGCAATTCGGTGTTCGTGATATTATGATGATGCTTTCAAAATACAGCATTTCGCCAGATAGGTGTGTAGCCATTTACCGCAAGCTAGGGGCTAACGCTATTGAGGTTATAAAAGCAAACCCTTACGTTTTGTGTGAAGAGGGGATAGACTTTCCCTTCGAGCTTTGTGAGGAAATTGCAAACGACTATCAGTTTGATATGTCAAGCGAACTAAGGGTTTCAGCAGGCATTGAATATGTTTTAAGGAAGAATTTATATAATGGGCACACCTGTTTGCCACGTAAAAAGTTTGTTGATGTTGCTTGTAGGCTTTTGGGCGCTAAAGAATCTGTTGTGGAAATTTGCTGTGACAGGCTTATAGAGTGTTTTCGTCTTTGCAGTGAAAATATTGACGGGGTTGATTTTTTATTTATTCCCGAATACCACAACGCTGAAGAACATATTGCCGCAAGGCTTTGTTCAGTAAAGCGTTTTATAAATACAGCGGTAACTGTGGACGAGCTTGAAATAGAAAACGTTGAAAACCGACTGGGCATTAAGTTTGAGGCTTTACAGCGCCAAGCAATTTTTGAGGCCTTTGAAAGCGGGATTTTGGTGCTTACGGGCGGTCCGGGTACGGGTAAAACCACAACCCTTAATGCTATTATTAAGCTTTTTGAAAACCGCAACCTAAAAATCGAGCTTGCCGCCCCTACAGGTCGCGCTGCAAAGCGTATGACTGAGCTTACGGGTATGGAAGCTAGAACAATTCACCGTATGCTAGAGGTTGAATGGGGCGAAAATGACAAGCCTTACTTTAACCGTAATGAGAAAAACCCCCTTGAATGTGACGTCATTATCGTGGACGAGGCTTCTATGATAGATGCTATCTTGTTTGATAATTTGCTAAAAGCCTTGCGACTTTCTTGTCGTATTATTTTGGTTGGGGATTCTGACCAATTGCCAAGTATTGGCGCAGGTAATGTTTTGGGCGATATTTTAGCGGCTGATATTTTTCCGTCAATAAGGCTTCAAAAGGTTTTCAGACAAGCCGCAAAAAGCGCAATAATTAACAACGCACACGCAATTATTAAGGGCGAAAAGGCTGAATTTAACGCTCAGGGTACTGACTGCTTTTTTATGAAGCGGGCGGACAAGTACCAAACCCTTGAAACGTTGGTTAGTCTTGTGTGTGAAAGGCTGCCCTCGGCTTATGGGGTTGACCCTTTAACCGATATTCAGGTTTTGTGCCCCTCTCGTATGATGGACACGGGCACACTTAACATTAATAACGTTTTGCAGTCTAACCTTAATCCTTTCACACGGGATAAGCGTCAGCTTTCATATAAGGGCGTTTACTTTCGTGAAGGCGATAAGGTTATGCAAATTAAAAATAATTACGATATTACCTTTACAAAAGATAATGGCGAAACGGGAAGCGGTGTTTTTAACGGCGATGTTGGTTACATTACCGATATTGACATTCGTGCCCAAATTTTAAGGGTAAGATTTGATGATAGAATAGTTACATATTTTTCGGAAGACCTTTCTCAGTTAGAATTGGCCTACGCTATAACGGTGCACAAAAGTCAGGGAAGCGAGTATGATTACGTAATTATACCGCTATGTGACGTGCCATCACGTCTTGTTTACCGTAACCTTTTATATACTGCGGTTACCCGTGCTAAAAAAATGCTAATTCTTGTTGGGGATGAAGCCATATGGGACGCTATGGCGAAAAATGACCGAAAAACGCTTCGTTATACATCACTTCAAAAATTTTTAAAGGATAATGCTTTTAATGTCGATTTTTAAGGTTATAGTATCAGCATTGTTTCCTAATAGCTGTATTTGCTGCGGGGATATAATAAACGAAGGCGAATATTTGTGTGAATACTGCAGTGAAATGTCCGAAACGGTTGACTATACAAAGGTTTGCGGCCGTTGCGGTCTTCCTAAGAAGGAATGTCTTTGTTTTAAACGCGTGTTTCATTTTAGCGGCTGTGCCGCACCGTTTTATAATACGGGAGTAATGAAGGAAGCAATGTATAGCTTTAAATTCGGTCATAAGGAACGTGTTGCAAAATTTTTTGCTGAAAGAATGGCACTTACTGTTAAAAGCTGTTACAGCAATGTGAATTTTGACGTTATAACCTTTGTTCCCATGACATTCAGAAAACACCTTAAGCGTGGGTATAATCAGTCTGAACTTTTGGCAAGGCATATTTCAAAGCTTTTAAAACTGCCAATAATTGATAATGCAATTATAAGCGTAAGGGGTGCCAAAACTCAGCACAAGTTAAATTATGATGAACGCTTTAAAAATACGAAAGGTAAATTTTTGGCAAATAAAAAGGTTAATTTAAACGGAAAAACCGTTTTATTGGTTGATGATATTAAAACCACAGGCGCCACAATGGACGAATGTGCAAAGCAGCTTTTGCTTTTAGGCGCTGACGAGGTTTACTGTATAACAGGTCTTACGACCGCAAAAAACAAAAAGAAGGAAGGAAAATAATGGCTACCGACATTGGTATAGATTTAGGCTCTTCAAAAACCGTAATATTTTCAAGTTCGAAGGTAGTTGTTGAACTGCCAAGCGTTGTTACGGTTGATAGTGAAAGCTGGGAGCCTATATATTTTGGCGAAAAGGCAAAGCAAACAATCGGCAGAACGCCCGACAGTATGTTAAGTGTTTACCCAATTGAACACGGCATCATTTCGGATTATGACTTAACCGAGCTTATGCTTAAGGACTATATGCAGCAGGCGTTTGGCAATAACATTCTGCGACCACGTATAATTGCAACACTACCTGCAGGTCTTACCGAGCTTCAGCACCATTCACTTTCAAACGTTGTGGAGGCCGCAGGCGGACGAAATATAACTGTTGTCGAAGGTCCTTTGGCAATTGCTTTTGGGCTGGGACTTGATTTTTCAAAGCCACACGGCACCTTAATTGTTGATATTGGTGCAGGAACTACTGACGTGGCAGTAATTTCAATGGGTGGTATTGCGGCGTGCGATTCTTTTAAAATTGCATCCTTTGATTTTGATGCGCAAATTATTCGTTATGTAAGGTATGAATATAATATTGAAATTGGCCCACTTACTGCCGAAGCCATTAAAATGAAGGTGGGTTCTGCCATAAAGCGTGACGTCGAAATTGCAATGGTGGCCAAAGGCCGTAATATTTTTTCAGGTCTTCCCGAAAGCTTTGAAATTACTTCAGGTGAAGTGTATGAAGCAATTGACGATACAATTAATTCAATTTGCGGTGCTATTCGCAAGGTGCTTAATAAAACCGATCCTGATTTAGTTGCCGATATTATGAACGATGGTATGTATTTAACGGGCGGTGGTTCAAAGCTTTCAGGCTTTGCGGAAAGAATTGCCGATTTTTTAAAGATTAAGGTTCACCAAATGGAAGACCCAGCGCATAGTGTTGTAAAGGGCGCTGCAGTAGCAATTAAAAGGCCCGAGCTTTTAAAGAATGTTGACTATCAGATGCGTTCACTTAAAGAGCTTGAAATAGAATAAATTGGTGAATAATTGTTTAATTTAACACTTTAAAACACTAAAGTTTGTGCAATATTACGGTTGACATATCCACATTATAGGAGTAAAATACACTATATCTTAAAAAAGGAAGTGGACAGGTTGTTCGTAAATTCATATTTTCGATTTTATTATTTTACTTGCACGGACTGTCTGTACACTGTTAAAGCATAATTAAAAGTTATGCCTTTAATAAATGCATTCAGCCCGTAGTTATCATGCTTTTGTTTTGCATGGTTATTACGGGTTTTTATTTTTTAGAAAATGAGGAATTTATAATGATAAATCAAAAAATGACCGAGCTTGGTAAGGTGCGTTCGGTAATTCGTGAAATTTTTGAATACGGTAACAAGCGAAGAAGCGAAATCGGCGCTGAAAATGTGCTTGATTTTAGCCTCGGCAACCCTAGTATTCCCGCACCCGAAAAGGTTTCGGAAATTATGGCTCGCTTAATAAAAGAAACAGATCCCGTAAAGCTTCACGGTTATACCTCAGCTCAGGGTGACCCGACAGTTCGTAAGGCAATAAGCGATAGTATTACACAGCGTTTCGGTGCATCCTCAAGTCCTGATTTAATTTATATGACCTGCGGTGCGGCCGCTTCCCTTACAATAACCCTTAACGCACTTGTAAATGAGGGGGACGAGGTTATCGCCTTAGCACCTTTTTTCCCCGAATACCGTGTATTTGCTGAAAAGGCAGGGGCAAGCTTTAAGGTTGTAAAATGCCGTGAAAGTGATTTTCAAATTGATTTTGCTGCTTTAGAAGCCGCAATTAATAAAAACACCAAGGCCATTATTGTTAATTCGCCCAACAACCCCACAGGTGTTGTGTTATCTGAAGAAACTGTAATTAAGCTTAGTGAATTATTAAATAAAAAGCAGACTGAATTCGGCACTTCTATTTACATAATTTGTGATGAGCCTTACCGTGAGCTTGCCTACGGTGTGGACGTGCCTTATATCCCTAATTTTTACGACAATACAATTGTTTGCTATTCGTTCAGTAAGTCGTTATCCCTTCCGGGTGAGCGCATAGGTTATATATTTGTATCTCCTAAGATTGATATTGCAACCGATATTTACGCCGCTGTTTGCGGTGCTGGCAGGGCACTTGGTTATGTTTGCGCACCAAGCCTTTTGCAGTACACGGTGAAGGAATGCATCGGTCTTACAGGTGATGTTGAAGCTTATAAGAAAAACCGTGACGTTTTATATAACGCTTTAGTAGAATATGGCTATGAATGTGCAAAGCCCGACGGTGCATTTTATCTATTTATGAAATCACCTGAAAGCGATGCCGCTGCATTTTGTGAAAGGGCAAAGAAGTACGAGCTTTTGCTTGTTCCAAGTGACAGCTTCGGTTATGAGGGCTATGTTCGTATAAGCTACTGCGTAAGCTACAACCAAATTGTAAAATCTTTACCGGCCTTTAAGGCACTTATGGAGGAATATAAATGACCGACCTTGAAAAAGCAAGGCAAAAAATCAATGATGTGGATGCACAAATGCGTCAACTTTTCTTAGAAAGAATGCAGGCAGCCAAGGTTGTGGCTGAATATAAGAAGCTTCACGGCATTCAGGTGTACGATGCTCAGCGTGAGGCGGAAGTGCTCGCACGTAACGTTGCTGCTTTTACTGATGAGGAAATTAAATCATACTATGTTGATTTTGTAACACATAATATGGATGTTTCAAAGCGTTATCAGCACAGGCTTTTAGAGGGTATGAAGGTTGCCTTCAGCGGTGTAGAGGGTGCATTTGCCAATATTGCGGCAAATAAGGTTTTCCCCGATGCCGAAGCCGTACCTTATGCTGATTTTAAATCGGCTTACAATTCGGTAGTTGACGGCGTTTGCGACTGTGTAATTTTACCTATTGAAAACAGCTTTAAC
Source organism: Clostridia bacterium (assembly GCA_017622555.1). Classification (GTDB taxonomy): domain Bacteria; phylum Bacillota; class Clostridia; order Oscillospirales; family Acutalibacteraceae; genus UBA737. The sequence continues at coordinate 121,403 of JAGAQV010000001.1, read as the reverse complement.
GGGGATGTTGGTCAGGTAATGGATTTAGCATTCTTTGGGCCGCTTTACATAAACGGTGTTTATGATATTTCGGTTATACAAAACCTTTTGGCAAATAAGGGGGCTTCTCTTTCAAGCATAAAAGAGGTTATAAGCCATCCGCAAGCATTAGGTCAGTGTAATGATTATATTAAAAAGCACGGCTTTAAAGCTATTGAAGCTGTCAACACCGCAGTTGCGGCAAAACAGGTAGCCGAAAGCGGCAGACTTGATATTGCGGCAATTGCCAGTGAAGAGGCCGCCGAAAAGCACGGTCTTGTAAAACTTGAAGCACACATTAACCAAAGTAGTAATAACACAACACGCTTTGCTGTATTTTCTCGCACAGCAAAGGCACCCTCAAAGGCGGACAATCATTTTATTTTGCTGTTTACAGTTACTAATGAAGCGGGGTCACTCGGTAAAGCGATTTCTATTATCGGTGAAAATGGCTTTAACCTTAAGGCGCTTAAAAGCCGTCCTACCAAAGACCTTATTTGGAATTATTATTTCTTTGTTGAAGGCGAAGGTAATATTAACAGCGATAGGGGTAAGAAAATGCTTTTGGAGCTTAAAGAAAAGTGTAGCGATTTAAGAATTATCGGTAACTTCGAAAAGGAAGTCGTTTTATGATACTTAAAACCAAAACAACCGTAGGGGAATATAACATTGTTATAAGCCGCGGTGTTTTAAACAACTTAAATGAACATTTAAACCTTGACCGCAAGGTGCTTATTGTAACCGATAGCGGCGTACCCGAAAATTATGCCAAAACGGTAGCGGCGCAGTGTAAACAGGGTTATATTTACACCTTTTTACAGGGTGAGGAATCTAAAAATTTTGACACTTATCAGGCAATTTTAACACAACTCATTAAAAACGGCTTTACAAGGAGCGACTGTGTTGTTGCTGTTGGTGGCGGTGTAACGGGTGATATGGCCGGCTTTGCGGCGGCATCCTTTATGCGAGGAATTGATTTTTATAATATTCCCACAACCGTTCTTTCTCAGGTGGATTCTTCAATTGGCGGCAAGGTTGCAATTGATTTTTGCGGTGTTAAAAACATTGTTGGCGCATTTTATCCGCCAAAGGCTGTTATAATTGATGCCGATACATTGAAAACCCTTCCACAGCGCCAAATAAATAACGGTCTTTGCGAAGCGCTTAAAATGGCCGCCACTTTCGACAGTAACTTTTTTGCACACTTTGAAAATGACGAGCTAAATATTGATTATATTATTGAGCAAAGTCTTCGCCTTAAAAGGCAGGTTGTTGAAGAGGATGAAAAGGAACAGGGTGTTAGGAGGGTGTTAAACTTCGGGCACACAATCGGTCACGCAATTGAAAGCGTAAACCTTGGTAACCTTTACCACGGTGAATGTGTTGGTCTTGGTATGCTTTACCTTTGTAGTGATGAGGTAAAGCCGCGCATTAAAAATGCTTTACAAAGGCTTAATTTGCCCACCTCTTGCGAAATTGATGCTGATAAGATAATTGAATTTATGTCCCATGACAAGAAAAAAGCGGGGAATAGCATTTCAGTTATTTTTGTTAATGAAATTGGCAGTTATGAAATCAAAAAAATGAATTTAGATGAGCTTAAAGAAGTGATTTTAAAATGAAAAACAGTTTTGGACAAAATGTAACGGTTACCGTTTTCGGTGAAAGCCATGGCGCAGGTGTTGGCGCTGTGCTTGACGGTATGCCTGCAGGTATACCTGTTAATGATGAATTTATAAATCATCAGCTATCACTCCGCCGTCCTTCAGGGGCAATTTCTACACCTCGTGTTGAAGCGGATAACTATATTATATACAGCGGAGTATATAATGGCTTTACTACCGGCACACCCATTTGTATTGTTGTACCTAACGAAAACACAAAATCGAAGGACTATTCACTTGATAGGTTTTTAGCCCGTCCGTCCCACGCTGATTTTGTGGCTTTTGAAAAATATAACGGCTTTGAGGATTACCGTGGCGGCGGTCACTTTAGTGGTCGTGTAACCACAGGGCTTGTGGCTGTGGGTGCAATTGCGATTTCAGCTTTAAAGCAAAAGGGAATAAAAATCGGCACACATATTTCAAAATGCGGCGGTGTTTGTGACGCGCCTTTTTCGGACTATGAAACCCAAATTGATGACTTAAATAATATGATCTTTGCCGTTTTAGATGACAAAAAAGGCGAAGAAATGCAGTCAGCCATAATAGAAGCAAGGGCAAATTGTGACAGCGTTGGCGGAATACTTGAAACTGCAGTTTTAGGACTTCCGGTTGGTGTGGGTGAGCCTTGGTTTGACACACTTGAGGGGCTTTTATCTCACGCACTTTTCTCAATTCCTGCAGTTAAAGGTGTTGAGTTTGGTTTAGGCTTTGGTATTGCCGATTTATTGGGTTCTAAAGCAAACGACGCTTTCGAAATAAGCGGCGATAAGGTGGTTACTAAAACCAATAACAACGGCGGTATAAACGGCGGAATATCAAACGGAATGCCGATTATTTTTCGCTGTGCTGTTAAGCCTACCCCCACAATTGCACAGCCTCAGTCTACGGTCAATTTCAAAGAAAACGTTAATGCAATCATAGAATCAAAGGGTAGACACGACCCTTGTATTGTTCACCGCGCTCGTGTTGTGGTTGACAGTATGGTGGCAATAACCCTTTGTGATGCGCTAACCGCCAAATTCGGAACGGACTGGTGGATTAAATGAAGTACGGACTTATCGGTGAAAAATTAGGTCACAGTTTTTCTAAGGTTGTGCATTCTAAAATTGCCGATTATGATTATGACCTTTTTGAAATTGCAAAAGCCGATTTAGACGCCTTTATGCAAAAGCGTGATTTTTGCGGTATAAACGTAACAATTCCGTATAAAACGGCAGTTATACCTTATCTTGATGAAATAAGCGCTGAGGCTAAAAGTATTGGTGCGGTTAATACAATAGTTAATAAAAACGGTAAGCTTTATGGCTATAATACCGACTTTTTTGGCCTTAAAGGCCTAATTGAACATAACAATATTGAAATTAAAGATAAAACAGTCTTAATTTTAGGCAGTGGCGGCACCTCGAAAACGGCAAATGCGGTTTGCAAAAATTTGGGCGCAGGTGCGGTTTACACTGTTTCTCGTCAAGGTGGCGAGGGGCTTATAACCTATAATGAAGCTGAAAAAATTGATGCTGAAGTAATCATTAATACAACCCCCTGCGGTATGTACCCAAATATTAATGTAAAGCCAATAGATTTGGATTTATTTCCGAATTTACAGGCGGTGGTTGACGTCATTTATAACCCGCTAAAAACTCAGCTTGTTTTGTCGGCTGAAAGTCGGGGCATAAAGGCGGTTGGCGGTCTTTATATGCTTTATATGCAAGCTGTAAAGGCGGCTGAAATATTTTTAGAAAAAGAAATAAAAACAAATGCTTTCAATGAAATTTTAAAAGAAAAGCAAAATATTGTGCTGGTGGGTATGCCGTCCTGCGGTAAAACCACCTTTGGTAAGATGCTTGCTTCTGAATTTAAAAAGCAGTTTGTTGATACTGATGAAGAAATTGTAAAATTGGCAAATATGTCCATACCCGAAATTTTTGATAAGTTCGGTGAAGAACATTTTCGTAACCTGGAAGCAAAGGTTATTGTTGAATTGTCAGCCAAACAGGGTCTTGTAATTGCAACGGGTGGCGGCGCAATATTAAGACGGGAAAACATTGAAGCGCTAAAGCAAAACGGTAAGCTTATTTTTATTGACCGTCCGCTTGATTTGCTTATTACAACTAATGACCGACCCCTTTCCTCAAGCCATGAGCTTCTGGAAAAGCGTTATTATGAAAGGTATGCAACCTATTGCCTGTCGTGCGATGTAAGGATTAACGCTGATGGTGATATAAACACAAACCTTAAAAGAATTAAAGAAGGCTTTTTAAATGAAGATTTTAGTAATTAACGGACCAAATCTTAATATGCTTGGCATTCGTGAGCCAAAAATTTACGGCAATAAAACTTATAAGGACTTATGCGCAAAAATTAAGGCTTATGCTAAAGAAAAGGGTGTAAGGGTTTCGTTTTTTCAGTCCAACTGTGAGGGCGATTTGGTAACCGCCATTCAAAAGACCTACAATAAATTTGACGGTATCGTTATAAACCCCGGCGCTTATACCCATACAAGCGTTGCGCTTTTGGATGCGGTAAAATCGGCAGGTGTGCCAACTGTTGAAGTGCACATTTCCGACGTTTCAACCCGTGAAGATTTTCGCCAAATCAGTTATATCCGCGCGGCCTGTGTTACATCGGTTATAGGTAAAGGCTTTGACGGCTATAACGAGGCAATTGACGTTTTGCTTAAAAACCGTGGTGATAAATAATGATAGTTAAAATTTCACCTTCACAAGCTTTCGGCCGTGTTAAAGCGCCACCAAGCAAAAGTATGGCGCACCGCCTGTTAATTTGCGGCGCACTTTCAAAGCAAAGTGTTATAAGCGGTGTTGCTTTTTCAAAGGATATTGAGGCAACACTTGGCTGCCTAAAGGCTTTGGGCGCTAGAATTAATATTGAAAATGATACCGTTACCATTGGCGGTATTGATATAAATAATCCCCCAAATGATAATAAAATGTTTTGTAATGAAAGCGGCAGTACGCTAAGGTTTTTAATACCGCTTTGTTTGTTGTTTGGTCATTCTTTTACATTGGGTGGCTCACAGCGACTAATGGAAAGGTCGCTGTCGGTTTATGACGAAATTTGCAAAAATCAAGGCATTACCTTTTCTCAAAGCGCAACCTCACTTTCACTTTGCGGAAAGCTGTCAGCAGGTAAATATACTGTTCGTGGCGATATTTCAAGTCAGTTTATAAGCGGTTTAATGTTTGCGTTACCGCTTTTACAGCAGGACAGCATTATTGAAATTACAGGTAAATTAGAAAGCGCTTCTTACCTTAACTTAACGGTAAAAGCTCTTGCTGACTTTGGCGTACAAATTACACGCTATGATGAAAGGACTTTTTATATAAAGGGCAATCAAACCTATAAAAGCCGCAAATTAAAGGTTGAAGGCGATTATTCAAACGCCGCTTTTTTGGAAGCCTTTAATTTGGTTGGCGGCAATGTGGCGGTGTCTAATTTATCAAAAATCAGCGCACAAGGGGATAGGGTATATAAAAAAATGATGGACGAAATCAGGGAGGGCACACCCACCCTTGATATTAGTGACTGTCCTGATTTGGCGCCCGTGCTTATCGCTTCGGCTGCACTTAAAAACGGTGCTGTATTTACAGGTACACACCGCCTTAAAATTAAGGAAAGTGATCGTGGCGCCGCTATGGCAGAGGAACTTTCAAAATTTGGCTGTGATATAACGGTTTTTGAAAATAAAATTGTGGTACCAAAATGTAAAATGTATTCACCAAAATTACCGCTTTCATCCCATAACGACCACCGAATTGCAATGGCGCTTTCGGTTATAGCATCGGTTTACGGCGGCGAAATTTACGGGGCACAAGCGGTTTCAAAAAGCTTTCCCGATTATTTTGAAAGGCTTAATTCCCTTGGTATTAAAACGGAGGTCATTACATTAAATGAGACTTAGTAAGGATTTAAATATACTTATTGTCGGTCTTGGCCTTTTGGGTGGTAGCTATGCTACCGCTTTAAAGAAAAAAGGCTTTAAGGTGTCGGCAATAACAAAAAATGAAGAGGACATTGATTTTGCCCTTGAAAATGGCATTATCGACGAAGGCACAACCGAGCTTGATGCCAATTTAATTGGTAAGGCTGATTTGGTTGTTTTCGCACTTTATCCACACATTTTTGTTGAATGGATTGAAAAGAATCAGTCCCTCTTTAAAAGCGGTGCAATTATAACCGACGTTACAGGTGTAAAGGGCAGTATTGTTTATAAAATTCAGGGTATGTTGCGCCCCGACATTGAATTTATTGCCGCACACCCAATGGCAGGCCGTGAAATGAGCGGCGTTCAAAACAGTGACGGCGTTAATTTTTCGGACGCCAACTATATTGTTGTTCCTACCGATAAAAACAGTCACAAGGCAATTGAGCTTTGCTGTGAATTGGGCGAAACCTTAGGCTTTAAGCAAATTGCCGAATTGTCGGTTGAAAGCCACGATAAAATGATTGCGTTTTTATCACAGCTTACCCACTGCATTGCAGTTTCGCTTATGTGCTGCAATAACATTTCAGGTATGGAATATTATACAGGTGACTCTTTTAGGGATTTAACCCGAATTGCACAAATAAACGACGAAATGTGGAGTGAGCTGTTCTTAAATAACAAGGATTACTTGCTTTATGAAATGGAATGCTTTAGAAAATCGTTTGATGAATTATATGATAAAATTAAGGAAGAGGACAGGGAAGGCATGCGTGAAATGATGCGCCTTTCTACTTACCGCCGAAAGAGGTTTGACAAAAAATGAATTTGGAATTCAAAAGAAAATTACCTGTACCGCAACAAATTAAAACCCGTTACCCTGTAACCGAAGAATTGGCTAAAATCAAGGCTGAAAGAGATGCCGAGGTTAAAGCTATTTTCGAGGGTAAAAGCGATAAATTTATTCTTGTAATCGGTCCTTGTTCGGCTGACAGTAAGGAAAGTGTGCTTGACTACATTGGAAGACTTAAAGATGTGTCTGACGAGGTTAAGGACAAAATTTTAATTATGCCCCGTATTTATACCAATAAGCCACGTACCACAGGTGATGGTTATAAGGGTATGCTTCACCAGCCTGACCCAGATAAAATCCCTGATATGCTTGAGGGCATTTTGGCTATTCGTGATTTACATATGGCAGCACTTAAGGATTACGGCTTTACCTGTGCGGATGAAATGCTTTACCCTGATAATTACCGTTACCTTTCCGACCTTCTCGGCTACGTGGCAGTCGGCGCACGCTCGGTTGAAAACCAACAGCACCGTTTGACTGCAAGCGGTATTGACGTTCCTGTTGGTATGAAAAACCCAACCGGTGGCGATTTGTCGGTTATGATGAATTCAATTACTGCCGCACAGCATTCTCATACATTTATTTATCGTGGTTGGGAGGTTACAAGCACAGGTAACCCGCTTGCTCACGCAATTATGCGAGGTTATATTGATTCGGCAGGAAAATGCGTTTCAAACTACCATTATGAAGATTTGCAAAACCTCTATAATCTCTATGCTAAAACCGACCTTTTAAACCCCGCTTGTGTTGTTGACTGTAACCATGCAAATTCGGGCAAAAAGTATCTTGAACAAATTCGTATTGCGAAAGATATCATTTATAGCTGTAATCATAATGCTGACATCAGAAAAATGGTTAAAGGCCTTATGATAGAAAGCTATATTGAGGACGGCGCACAAAAAATTGGTGAGCACTGCTACGGCAAGTCCATTACAGACCCATGTCTCGGTTGGGAAAAGAGTAAGGACCTTATTTATAAAATTGCCGATACACTTAAATAAAGCAAAAAACCGACCTGAATTTCAGGTCGGTTTTTATTTTAATCCTCTTCTTTTTCAATGAATGACATATCAATTGATAAGCCGTTAACAATTTTAATGTTTGAAATGCTTTCCGAAAAGGCAACCGTTTTGCTTTCAAAGGCTAAGGGAATGCGGCTATAGCCATTTAAAAGGCTTATTTGCTGTTCGGTTAAATCGCCAATAGTGTAATCAATGCCAAATTTTGCAAGGTATTCACTCGCGCTAACCGAATTGGCTGAAACGGGGAAAATCGCCATATAATAGCTTTGCTCTTTAAGCTGTGCTTCAAGCACTTGCGGGGATGATACCGCTTCAATATTGATATATGCGCCTAAGTGATGCTGCCAATGACCAACAATTGAGGTTACCATATTTTTTGAAAAGCCGTTGTCGTAATAGTAAAGCTTTATGTCATCTGGCAGTTTTTTGTCGGGCAATTGCTTTATGGCTTCGGTGTAAATTGCTTTTGCATTTTCAAGGTTGTATGCAAGCATTCCCGAAGCACCGGCATTTGTGTTTAATGAAGGTGGAAAAATTGAATTTGCGGGCGCCACTCCGCTAGTAAGCGAGGGTGAATATACTTCACTTCCTGCGAGCATAGCAAATGATTGTCTTATCGGTTCGGGAAGGGAAGCGCCAAGCGTTAAAAACCAAACGGTGTTTTGAGTTTCTACCGTTTTAAATCCGTTTTGTGTTAAGTCGTCTATTTCGTTTGAACTAACAAACGCAATGTCAGCATCATTTTGCTTAAGCGTTTCAGCGGCAGTAAGGTCTTTATTATATGATATAAACACAGCCGCATTTTTGGCATAAAAATCGCCCGTGTATTCCTTGTTTCTGTAAAGCCTTATACCAAAAATTTCCTTACCCCATTTAGCTAAACGATAGCTTCCGTTTGAAAGGGCAAAATCAGTATCAAGACCGTACTTTCCCTTGCAAGAAACAAAAAATTCCTCATTACAAGGCATTGCTATTGGGTGAGCGAGAATTTTCAAAAAGTCGGGGTCATCATAAACAAGTTCAATTTTTAAAGTTTTGTCATCAACTGCGGTTACACCTAAATTAAGATTTATTAAATCACCGCTTGCGATTTCTTTACCGTTTTTAATGCAGTATAAGAGGGAAGCGTATGGCGCCTGCGTATCAAAGCTTAAGGCACGCTTGAAGGCAAAGGCAAAATCATGCGCGGTTAATTTATCCCCGTTTTTCCATTTTGCATCATCCCTTAAAGTAAAGGTGTAGGTTAAGCCTTGCTTTTTATAGCTCTTTGCAACACCGTACTGAAGCTCGCCCTTTTCGTCATAACGCATAAGACCTTCGTAAAGGTTTTGCGATATTAGAAGCTCAATATCAGTTTTTGCGGTTTGCGGGTCAAGTGTTTTTGGCACCTCGTCAAGCTGAAAATATATATAAGCGTCATCATTATTACTGCAGGCAGTTGCCACAAGTAAAATTATGGACACAAGAAAAAGTGAAATAACCTTAAAAAACGGTTTCATTTTTCGTTTCCTTTCAATTTTTGTACCGTTAATTATACTATATTGTCACCGAAAATTCAACAAAACTCGTCGAATTTTAAAAAAGTATTATTTTTTATCAATAAATACACTGAAAAACAATAAAAACCCTTTGCAAAATAGAAAAAGTATGTTATAATTTTAACGTATATGTAAATCTATATATTTTCAATATATAGACGTATATGGCAATTATCTTAAGGAGGATTTGTACATGCTTAAAAAAATCAGCAATCTCCCTTTTAAGGGAACGCCTGAACAGGAAGCACAGCTTAAAAGTGTTATTGATGCTCACAAGCACGATAAGAGCTTATTAATGGCCGTAATGCAAAAAGCACAGGACATTTATGGCTATCTTCCTATTGAGGTGCAAACAATGATAGCTGACGGTATGGATGTTCCGCTTGAAAAGGTTTACGGCGTTGCAACATTCTATGCTCAGTTCTCACTTTCACCTAAGGGCGATTACAACATTTCAGTTTGCCTTGGTACTGCTTGCTATGTTAAAGGCTCAGGCGATATCTTTAACAAGCTTTCAGAACGCTTAGGCATCGGTTCGGACGAATGCACCGAAGACGGTAAGTTCTCACTTACTGCTTGTCGTTGCATCGGCGCTTGCGGTTTGGCACCTGTTTTGACAGTTAACGAGGAAGTTTACGGTCGTCTTACTGTTGACGATGTTGACGGTATTCTCGAAAAATACGGTTTTTCAAAATAAACCGAGAGGATAATGTTTGTATGAAAATCAGTACAATTAAGGATTTACTCGAAGCTGAGGTTATTTGCTGTGAAGAAGAGCTTGGCGCACACGTTTATTCCGCTTGCGGAAGTGATATGATGAGTGACGTTTTAGCTTACGTTAAGGACCAGGCAGTTTTGCTTACGGGACTTGTGAATTCACAGGTTATTAGAACTGCCGAAATGATGGATATGAAATGTATCGTATTCGTTCGCTCCAAGAATCCCACTGCCGAAATGATTTCTTTGGCGCAGGAAAGCGGTATTGTTCTTTTGGCATCAAGTAAAAGACTTTACGAAGCTTGCGGTATTTTATACAGCAACGGCCTCGTAGGAAACAGAGTTAAAAATGTCTGAAGCTTTAAAATTTCACTTCGACGTTGACGGTAATGATTTTACATCGGCCGGTCACGCTTCGGTAATGGTGAAAAAGAATTTAAGGCAGTTAGGGTTGCCGCCCGAAAAAATCAGGCAGGTTTCCATTGCAATGTACGAAGGCGAAATTAATATGGTTATCCACGCAGGCGGCGGTGTTGCTGACGTCAGCGTAACGGAGGATTATGTTGAAATCGTTTTAAAGGATAACGGTCCAGGTATTAAGGATATTGAACAGGCCATGCAGGAGGGTTTTTCCACTGCAACTGAAAATATTCGGTCACTTGGCTTTGGCGCAGGTATGGGTCTTCCCAATATGAAGCGCTATTCCGACTTTATGGAAATCGACTCTACCGTAGGGGTGGGCACAACCATCACTATGCGAGTAAATATTAACTAATTTTCGGCAGGTATAAATTATGAATACATACGAGCATTCAGTTTTTTTAGATGTCGAAAAATGTACCGGCTGTACCACCTGCTTAAAGCATTGTCCGACTGAGGCAATAAGGGTTAAGGATGGTCACGCCGTTATAAACGAGGGACGCTGTATTGACTGCGGTGAATGTATAAGGGTTTGTCCACACCATGCGAAAAAGGCTAAATGTAACGCCCTTTCGGGAATGGATAAATTCAAGTGGAAGATAGCTCTTCCCGCACCGTCGCTTTACGGTCAGTTTGAAAATTTGGATGATGTGGATTATGTTCTTGACGGGCTTTTAAAGCTTGGCTTTGATGATGTTTTTGAAGTTTCGGCAGCGGCTGAATTAGTTTCGGCCTACACACGAAAATATTTAAAAACTGATTCTATTACAAAGCCTGCAATAAGCTCGGCTTGTCCCGTGGTAACACGACTTATTGCATTAAGGTTTCGTTCCCTTACTGACAATATAATTCATATGCTGCCACCAATGGAGGTTGCGGCTGACCTTGCTCGTCAAAAGGCGAAAAGTGAGCATCCTGAACTTTCGGACGAAGATATCGGTGTTTGTTTTATTTCACCCTGTCCTGCAAAGGCGAGCTATGTTAAAAACGGCTTTGCCGACTATAAAAGCAAGGTTGATTTAGTTGTTCCTATAAGCGACATTTATTTTCAGCTTATAAGTGTGATGGCACACTCTAGTGATATCAAATCGCTTTCCAATTCGGGTATCATTGGTATCAGTTGGGCTTCATCAGGTGGTGAAGCAACCGCAATTTTCAATGAAAGCTATTTAGCGGCTGACGGTATTGAAAATGTTATCAAGGTTTTAGACCAGCTTGAAAACGGTGATTTCCCAAATCTTGAATTTATCGAGCTAAACGCTTGTCCCGGCGGTTGTGTCGGCGGTGTTTTGACGATACAAAATCCCTTTATCGCAAAAGCAAGGCTTCAGTCTTTAAGACGGTATTTGCCTGTTTCGGAAAACTTTGTTAAGGACAGCGACGGTTATATTCCTGACGGCTTTCTGTTTGACAATTTACCCGTTTACCAGCCAATTTCCCGTCTTTCTGACAGCATGGCGGAATCTATGCGTATGCTGTCTGACATTCAGCGTATAAAGGGTGAGCTTCCAGGGCTTGATTGTGGGTCTTGCGGGGCACCAACCTGCCGCGCTTTGGCGGAGGATATTGTTAAAGGGCTGTCAAGCATTGACAAGTGTCTTATAAAAAAGTATAAGGACAAGGGTGAAGGGTAATGACAGTAAGCGATTTGCTTAAAAATGAAAATTTTTCATCTGTTACCTTGCCTGATGGTGACCGTGTAATAAAAGACGTTTACATAGGTGACCTCTTAAGCTGGGTTATGGGACGTGCCAAAAGCGATGACGCCTGGATAACAATTATGTCAAACGTAAATATTTTGGCGGTAGCTTCACTTGCTGATACAGCCTGCATTATTTTGGCCGAGGGTGTAACAGTTGATGAAAGCATCAAGGCAACCGCTATTGATAAGGAAATAAATATAATTTCCACAAATTTAAGTATTTACGAAGCGGCCGTTATTTTAAATGGTATGATATGAAAAAGTATTTTTACGATTTGCACATTCATTCGTGTTTATCGCCTTGCGGCGATGATGAAGCGACTCCTGCTTCCATTGCAGGTATCGGCAAGCTTAACGGTTTAAGTATTATGGCTCTTACCGACCATAACACCATAAAAAACTGTCCTGCTTTTTTTAAGGCGGCTAAGGCTTACGGTATAATCGCAGTTGCGGGTATGGAGCTTACTACCGCTGAGGATATTCACATGGTGTGCTTGTTTAAAACCTTGGATGATGCCATCGCTTTTGATAAAGCGCTTGACAGTTATCGCATACCGATACCTAACCGCCCTGATATATTTGGTAGACAGCTCATTATGGATGAGGATGATAACATAGTCGGTGAAGTGGAAAACACACTGTCCTTTGCGACAAATGTTTCCTTTGACGAAGCACCAAGGCTTGTAGAAAGCTATGGTGGTATATGTTATCCTGCACATATTGACCGTCCGTCAAATTCGGTAATTGCGGTTTTGGGTGCGTTTCCGCCTGAAAGTAAATTTACCTGTGCTGAGCTTCACTTAAAGGAAAAAGTAACCGATTATGCGGTTATGGCAAGCCTTCCCGAAAACCAATTGGTTTTCAGTTCAGATGCACATCAGCTTTTGGATATTAAGGAAGCACAGGATTATTTTATGCTACCTGATGATGACGAAAACGCAGTTGAAAATCTTTTCAAGGCTTTGAAGGGGTTATTATGAAGGAATTATCACTTAATATTCTTGACATAACCGAAAATTCGGTTAAAGCAGGGGCAACCCTTACCGAAATTAATATTTTTGAGGCCGAAAATGATTTGGTATTAACCATCACCGACAATGGTTGCGGTATGACAAAGGAAATTTTGGAATCGGTCACAAACCCGTTTACAACAACCCGAACAACCCGAAAGGTTGGTTTGGGGCTACCACTTTTGAAATTGGCGGCAGAGCAAACGGGCGGGGAAGTAACAATAACTTCCCGTCACGAAAGCGAATTTCCTGAAAGTCATGGTACAGTCGTAAAAGCAGTTTTTTATAAAAATCATATTGATTTCACACCCCTTGGGGATGTGGTATCAACAATCACAACTTTAATTCAAGGGCATCCCGAAACCGATTTTCTCTTTATTCATACTATCGGCGAAAACGCCGTTACATTTGATACGAGAGATCTTCGCGAAACACTTGAGGGAATACCCCTTGACACTTATGAAGTAATTAAATGGATAGAGGAGTATTTAAAAGAACAATATTCCGAAATTCTTAAATAGTATTAGGAAAGGATGACTTTAAAATGAAATCTTTAGCTGAATTACAGGCAATTAAAGAAAGAATGAAGGACAAGGTTGTTCTTCGTGAAGGCACTAACGCTACACGTGTTGTTGTTGGTATGGCCACCTGCGGTATTGCAGCAGGCGCAAGACCCGTTCTCAGCACTTTCGTTGAAGAGGTTAACGCTTTAGGCCTTATGGAAACTGTAACAGTTTCTCAAACAGGCTGCATCGGTCTTTGCCAGTACGAACCCATTGTTGAGGTTTTCGAAGCAGGCAAAGAAAAGGTTACCTATGTTAAGGTAGATGCTGATAAAGCTAAGCGTATTGCTAATGAACATTTAAAGGGCGGCAAGGTTGTAGTTGAATATACAATCGGCGCTAACCAGTAAAATAATTGGAGGTAAAAAACATGATTCGTGCACATGTCTTAATCTGTGGCGGTACAGGCTGTACTTCGTCAGGCAGTGCTTCTATTCAAAAGGCTTTCGCAGAAAACCTTGAAGCATTTGGTCTTACTGAAGAAGTTAAGCTTGTTCAAACCGGTTGTTTCGGTCTTTGCGAATTGGGCCCTGTTGTTATCGTTTATCCTGACGGTACCTTCTACAGCCGTGTTACTGCAGAAGATGTAAAGGAAATTGTTGAAGAGCATTTGCTTAAAGGTCGTAAGGTTGACCGCCTTGTTTATGCTGATACAGGTGATGAAGCACCTGCAGTTGAAGGCAACGTAGCTTTAAGTGACACTGTTTTCTACAAGTCACAAGACCGTGTTGTTCTTCGTAATTGTGGTGTTATTAACCCCGAAAGCATTGAAGAATATATCGCAATGGACGGTTATGCAGCACTCGGTAAGGTATTAACCGAAATGACACCTGAACAGGTCATTCAAGTAGTTAAGGATTCAGGTCTTCGTGGTCGTGGCGGCGGTGGATTCCCCACAGGTCTTAAATGGGCTTTAACAGCTCCCAACCAGGCTGACCAGAAATATGTAGTATGTAACGCCGATGAAGGCGACCCCGGTGCATTTATGGACCGTTCTATTTTGGAAGGCGACCCCCACTGCTTAATTGAAGCTATGGCTATCGCTGGTTACGCTATTGGCGCTACCGAAGGTTATGTTTATGTTCGTGCTGAATATCCTATCGCAGTACAGCGTTTGCAAAAGGCTATTGACGATGCTCGTGAATACGGCCTTTTAGGTAAGGATATTTTCGGCAGCGGCTTTGACTTTGACCTCTTTATCCGTCTTGGTGCAGGCGCATTCGTTTGCGGTGAAGAAACTGCTCTTATGACATCTATCGAAGGTAACCGTGGTGAACCCAGACCCCGTCCTCCTTATCCTGCAGTTAAGGGTCTTTTTGGCAAGCCCACCGTTGAAAACAACGTTGAAACCTTTGCTAATATTCCTCAAATCATCCTTAAGGGTGTTGATTGGTTTACCTCTATGGGTACTGAAAAGTCCAAGGGTACCAAGGTATTCGCACTCGGTGGTAAAATTAAGCACACCGGTCTTGTTGAAATTGCTATGGGTACAACCCTCCGTCATATTATTGATGAAATCGGCGGCGGTATTCCTAACGGCAAGAAGTTCAAGGCTGCTCAGACAGGTGGTCCTTCAGGTGGTTGTATCCCTGCACACCTTATTGACACACCCGTTGACTATGATAACCTTACAGCTATCGGTTGTATGATGGGTTCAGGCGGTCTTATCGTTATGGACGAAGACAACTGTATGGTTGATATGGCTAAATTCTTCCTTGAATTTACTGTTGATGAATCCTGCGGTAAGTGTACTCCTTGCCGTGTAGGTACAAAGCGCCTTTTGGAAATTCTTGATAAGATTACTTCAGGTAAGGGTACACTTGAAGACATTGACCGTCTTGAAGAACTTTGCTACTACATTAAGCAAAACTCACTTTGCGGTCTTGGTCAAACTGCTCCTAACCCTGTTCTTTCAACTCTTAACTTCTTCCGTGATGAATATGTTGCTCACGTTGTTGATAAGAAGTGTCCTGCAGGCGTATGTAAAGACCTTCTCAAGTTTGTTATTGATAAGGATAAATGTATCGGTTGTGGTCTTTGCGCAAGAAATTGCCCTGCTGATGCTATTTCTAAGACCGATTACATTGCACCCGGCCACAAACTTCCTTCTTATGTTATTGATCCTGACAAGTGCGTTAAGTGCGGTGTTTGTATTGATAACTGTAAGTTTAAGGCCATCAGCAAGATTTAAGAAAGGAGCCTAAATAAAATGGATATGATTACTTTAAAAATTAATGGTATTACCGTAACAGTCCCCAAGGGCTCTACTGTATTAGATGCTGCACGTGTTGCAGGTATTGAAATTCCTACCCTTTGCTTTATGAAGGAAAAGAATGAAATTGGTGCTTGCCGTATCTGCGTTGTTGAAGTAAACGAAGGCAGAGGCTTTAGAATGGTTACCGCTTGTGTATTCCCCGTAAGTGAGGGTATGGAAGTTTTAACCAACACCGAAAAGGTTCAAAAAGCTCGCAAAACCACTTTGGAGCTTATTCTTTCCACCCATGACAAAAAGTGTCTTTCTTGCGCACGTTCAACCAACTGCGAGCTTCAAAAGCTTTGCCTTGATTACGGCGTAGATGAAAGCGCATTCGGTGGCTTCAAGCCCGTTTACGAGCTTGACAACAGCACGCCTCACCTTGTTCGCGATAACAACAAGTGCATTCTTTGCCGTCGTTGCGTTGCTGCTTGTAACGAACAGTATGTTGGTGTTATCGGCGCAAACAATCGTGGTATTGATACTAACATCGGCACTCCGTTCGAGGTTGGTCTTTCAAACGTTCCTTGTATTTCCTGCGGTCAGTGTACTGTTGTTTGTCCTACAGGCGCATTGGTTGAAAAGGATGATACCGATAAGATTTGGGCAGCTTTAGCTGATCCCACAAAGCACGTTGTTGTTCAAACTGCACCTTCAGTTCGTGTAACTCTCGGTGAATGCTTTGGTATGCCTATCGGCTCTAACGTTGAAGGCAAAATGGTTGCAGCTCTTCGTCGTCTTGGCTTTGCAAGAGTATTTGACACTAACTTTGCTGCTGACCTTACCATTGTTGAAGAAGCTAACGAGCTTGTTGAGCGCATCAAGAACGGCGGAACCCTTCCGATGATTACTTCTTGCTCACCAGGTTGGGTTAAGTTCTGCGAATATTACTATCCTGATATGATTAACCATCTTTCTACCTGTAAGTCTCCTCAGCAGATGGCAGGCGCTGTAATTAAGACCTATTACGCTAACAAGATGGGCATTGATCCTAAGGATATCGTTTCTGTATCAGTTATGCCATGTACCGCTAAGAAATTTGAAATCGGTCGTGAAGATCAGTCCGCAGCAGGTGTTCCCGATGTTGATATTGCTATCACCACTCGTGAGCTTGGCCGTATGATTGACCGTGCGGGTATTAAGTTTACCGCTTTACCTGATGAAGAATTTGATTCACCTCTCGGTGAAGATACCGGTGCTGCTGTTATCTTCGGTGCTACCGGCGGTGTTATGGAAGCTGCTCTCCGTACTGCTAATGACTGGCTCACAGGCAAGGATAACACCGACGTTGACTTTACTGCAGTTCGTGGCACAATGGGTCTTAAGCAGGCAACCGTTAACATTAACGGCAGTGACATTAAGGTTGCTGTTGCTTCGGGCGCAGCTGCTGCTAAGTGCGTAATGGATCAGCTTAAGGCAGGCAATCCTGCTGGTTGGACCTTTATTGAAATTATGGGTTGTCCTGGCGGTTGTGTAAACGGCGGCGGTCAGCCTATTCAGCCTCAATCAGTACGTGATACTGTTGACCTTAAGGCTGTTCGTGCAAAGGCTCTTTACGATCAGGATGCTTCAATGGCTTTACGCAAGTCACACGAATCTCCCGTTGTTAAGACACTTTACAGTGAATGGTATGACGGCTTCGGCGGTCATAAGGCTCACCACGATTTGCATACAAGCTATGTAGCTCGTGAAAAGTACACAAAGTAATATAAAATTAAGGAGTCAACCGAAAGGCTGACTCCTTTTTTTAATCCTTATTACAGCAGCTGTCTTTTCTGAAAAGTAGGGAAATGCACCAAACACCTGCTAAAGCAATTACGGTATAAATAATTCGGCTTATAATTGCCGTACTACCGCCAAATGCCCAAGCCACGAGGTCAAATGAGAAAAGACCTACTAGGCCCCAGTTTAAAGCGCCGATTATAACAAGAATTAAGCAAATTTTATCAAACATAATTTCAACTCCTTTTTGTAAAAATAGCATTTACCAAAAAAGGTGAAATATGCAAAAAAAGCAACAGTTTTTTTAACTGCTGCTTTTTTAATTTAAAATGACATAATGTCGTTCATATCATAAAGGCCGGGCTTCTTTGCTGAAATAAACTTCGCTGCGCGTATTGCGCCCACTGCAAACACTTCTTTTGAGGTTGCTTGATGCGATAATGTAATAACCTCATCTCTGCCTGCAAAAATAACATCATGTTCACCAACAATCGTGCCACCACGAACCGAATGTATACCAATTTCATTTTTTTGGCGTTTAGCACGCTTTGAATGGCGGTCATATTCATAGTTGTAACTATCATTAAACTGCTCGTTAACGGCATTTGCAAGCATTATAGCCGTGCCTGAGGGAGCATCAATTTTAAGATTATGGTGTTTTTCAATAATTTCAACATCAAAGTCGCTTTCCAAAACTTTAGCCGCTTTTTTAGCCAGTGAACAAAGCAAATTAACACCAATTGACATATTAAAGGTGAAGAAAATCGGAATTTGCTTTGAAACTGCTTTGATTTTTGCGATTTGCTCGTCGTTATAGCCTGTAGTAGCCAAAACAACGGCGGTGTTAGTCCTTGTGGCATAATTTAAAATGATGTCAAGCAAAACGGGATTTGAAAAATCAATAATCACATCGGCTTTTGTATTTATGCCGTCAAAATTAGCAAAAATTGGATATTTTTGCCCAATATTTACCTTATCAACACCTGCAATAATCTTAATTTCACTGTCATTTGCGGCACAGTCGGTAATAAAACCGCCCATTTTGCCGCTTGCACCTACAAGTATTGCCTTTATCATTTTTTCACATCCAAAAATTTATTTAAAATAATAAATTACATTCAATCAGTTTTTCTTTTAAAAGATAAAAATTATTTTCATTCATGGGGTAAAGCGGAAGCCTGCACGGTCCTACATTCAACCCCATAAGGTTCATTGCGGTTTTAACAGGAACGGGGTTAACGTCGCAAAACAAAGCTTTTATAAGCCCCATATATTTGATTTGCGCCGCAGTCGCCGTTTTAACATTGCCAACCCAATAGTTTTGGCACAGGTTGTGAATTTCGGTTGGAAGAATATTAGAAATAACCGATATAACACCCAACCCGCCAAGTGACATTATGGGAACAATTTGGTCATCGTTACCCGAATAAACCCATAAATCATCACCACAAAGGTAAACCGTTTCAGCCACCTTTGATAAATCACCCGAAGCTTCTTTAACCGCAACTATGTTTTTGTGTTTGGAAAGCTCTTTATAGGTTTGCGGTTTAATGTCTACCCCCGTGCGAGAGGGAACATTATAAAGAATTATCGGTTTGTTTACACGGTCGGCAATATAACTGTAATGCGCTATAAGCCCTTCTTGCGACGCCTTGTTATAATAGGGTGTTACCATTAAAAATGCATCAGCGCCAAGTTTTGCGGCATCGTTGCAAAGCTCAACCGTGTAAAGTGTGTCGTTACTGCCAGTGCCTGCAATAACAGGCACCTTTTTGTCGGCGGCTTTTACCACCGTTTCAATAACTTTTAAATGCTCGTCATATTTAAGTGTGGACTTCTCACCGGTGGTGCCGCAAGCAACAAGGGCATCAATACCGGCTAATATTTGACTTTTGACAAGTGTTCGAAGGTTAGAAAAATTAACACTGCCGTCTTCATTCATCGGGGTTACAAGTGCTGTTGCCGCACCCGTGAATATCTTCGGCTTCAAGTAATCCCTCCAAAAAAATTAGTCCATATATCCTTTCGCACAGAGAAGCTCAGCAAGTAACACGGCACCGCCTGCAGCACCGCGAAGGGTATTGTGTGAAAGACATACAAACTTATAATCGTATTGTGTGTCTTCACGAAGTCTACCAACCGATACAGCCATACCGCCTTCAAGGTCACGGTTAAGCTTGGTCTGGGGCATATTATCTTCAACAAAGTAGTTTATGAACTGCTTAGGTGCGTGAGGAAGCTCAAGATCCTGAGGTGCGCCCTTAAATTCAGCCCAAGTATTTAAAATTTCTTCCTTAGTGGGCTTATTCTTAAAGGTTACGAAAACTGCAGCCATGTGACCGTCCGAAACGGGAACACGAAGGCACTGTGCAGTAAATTTAGGGCTATTTGCGGGAACAATTTCACCGTTTTCAATGGTACCCCAAATTTTAAGAGGTTCTTTTTCGCTCTTTTCTTCTTCGCCGCCGATAAAGGGGATAACGTTATCAATCATTTCAGGCCAGCGGTCAAAGGTTTTACCTGCACCCGAAATTGCCTGATAGGTGCAAACTAAAACTTTATCAACACCAAATTTGTCAAGTGGATAAAGTGCAGGAACATAGCTTTGAAGTGAGCAGTTAGATTTAACCGCAATAAAGCCCTTCTTGGTGCCAAGGCGTTTTCTTTGGCTTTCAATAATTTTTGCGTGGTCGTCGTTGATTTCGGGAATAATCATTGGTACATCAGGTGTAAAGCGGTGAGCCGAGTTGTTAGAAATAACAGGGCATTCACGCTTTGCATAGGTTTCTTCAAGCGCCTTAATTTCATCCTTTTTCATATTAACCGCGCAGAAAACAAAATCAACCTTTGAAACGATTTCGTCAATATCCTTCTGGGCATCGTAAACCATCATATCCTTAAGGCTTTCAGGCATGGGGGAGGTCATGGCCCAACGACTGCCTACAGCATCTTTATAAGATTTACCTGCCGAATTTGCACTTGCGGCCAAAGCGGTTACGTTAAACCAAGGATGGTCGTGAAGTAAAAGGGCAAAACGCTGACCTACCATACCGGTAGCGCCAATAATACCAACATTATATTTTTTCATTTTAAAACATTCCTTTCAAAATTTGAAAATCACACTTGATATATATTCAAATTTATTATAATATATAATTATATCTAAACAATAATACCATTTACATAAGTTTTTGTCAAATGGTTTTACGGTATTTTTAAGGAAGATTAGTGAAAAAATGAAAACAAGCGACTTTTATTACGATTTGCCCGAAGAACTAATTGCACAAACACCCGTTGAACCACGTGACCAGTCACGTCTTTTGGTGTTTAATAAAGACACGGGCGATTTAGAGCACAAGCATTTTTACGATATTTTTGATTACTTAAAGGCGGGAGACTGTCTTGTTTTAAATGACACAAGGGTTTTGCCTGCGCGTATTTTTGGCACCCGTGTTGATACGGGCAGCGTTGTTGAATTTGTACTTTTAAAGCAAAAGGAGCAAAACGTTTGGGAATGTCTTGCAGGCCCTGGTAAAAAGGCAAAGGTAGGGCATAGCTTTACTTTTTCGGACAAATTATCGGCTGAGGTTATAGAGGTTTTAGACGACGGTAACCGCATTGTTAAGTTTACCCCAAAGGGTGAATTTTTTGCAGTTTTGGATGAAGTCGGTCAAATGCCGCTTCCACCTTATATTAAAGCTAAGCTTGAAAATAAAGAACGCTATCAAACGGTTTATTCACGTGAGCTTGGCTCGGCCGCTGCCCCAACAGCTGGGCTTCATTTCACAAAGGAAATGCTTGAAAAATTAAAGGAAAATGGCGTTAATATTGCCTATGTAACTTTACACGTTGGTCTTGGTACCTTCCGTCCCGTCAAGGTTGATGACGTTACACAGCACAAAATGCATAGTGAACATTATTCCATAACACAGGAAAATGCTGATATTATTAACAACACAAAGCAAAACGGCGGCAGGGTAATTTGCGTTGGCACAACAAGCTGTAGAACGGTTGAAAGCGCAATGCAAACCTTTGGCGAAATCAAAGAATGTAGTGATGATACATCAATCTTTATTTATCCAGGTTACACTTTTAAATGTATGGACGGTCTTATCACCAATTTCCATTTGCCTGAAAGCACATTAATAATGCTTGTTTCAGCCTTTGCAGGATATGATAAAACAATGAATGCTTATAATGTTGCTGTTGCTGAAAAATATAGATTTTTCAGCTTTGGTGATGCGATGCTTATTGTATAAGTGAAGAATGAATAATGAAAAATGAATGATGAAGAATTAAGGAGTGCCTTCGGCACGAATTATAAATTGTCGGCATAGCCGACACCGAAATTATTCATTATTCAATATTCACTATTCATTGTTTACGGCATCACATATGCCGTAAACTTCGATGATGCGATGATAATTATATAATTTGTAGGAGTATTTTAATGTATAAACTAATTAGCGATAAAAATGGTGCGCGCAGAGGTGAGTTTCAAACTAACCGCGGTACTGTGCAAACACCAGCCTTTATGAATGTTGCTACCTGTGGCGCAATTAAAGGCGCCGTTTCGGCTGAGGACCTTAAAACCCTTGGCTGTCAGGTAATGCTTTCGAATACCTACCATTTACACGTTCGCCCCGGTGATAAGCTTATTAAGGACTGTGGTGGTCTTCACAAATTCACAACGTGGGATGGCCCAATTCTAACCGACAGCGGTGGCTTTCAGGTTTTTTCACTTTCATCCCTTCGCAAAATTGAAGAAGAAGGCGTAACCTTTGCTTCTCACGTTGACGGCAAGCGCATTTTTATGGGGCCCGAGGAGAGTATGCAAATTCAGTCGAATTTGGCCTCAACAATAGCAATGGCGTTTGATGAATGTGTTGAAAACCCAGCGGCCTACAGCTATTCTAAGGCTTCTTGCGAGCGTACAACTCGTTGGCTTAAGCGTTGCAAGGCGGAAATGGATAGGCTAAATTCTTTAGAAGATACAATTAACCGTGAGCAAATGCTTTTCGGCATAAATCAGGGTTGTACTTATGAAGATTTACGCATTAACCATATGAAAGAAATTGCCGATTTAAATTTAGACGGTTACGCAATTGGCGGTCTTGCCGTGGGCGAGCCGGCTGAGGTTATGTATGACATAATTGAAAAAGTGACACCCCATATGCCGCAAAACAAAATACGCTATTTAATGGGTGTTGGTACACCTGCCAATATTTTAAATGCAGTTGAGCGTGGGGTGGATTTATTTGACTGTGTAATGCCAAGCCGTAATGCCCGTCACGGACATCTTTTTACAAGCGAAGGCATTATTAATATTAACAACAAAAAGTATGAAAATGATATGCGCCCGATTGATGAAAAATGCGGCTGTCCTGTGTGTAGGCAATTCAGCCGTGCATACATCCGCCACCTTTTGAAGAGTGAAGAAATGCTTTCCCAGCGTCTTTTGGTTATGCACAATTTGTGGTTTTATAATCACCTTATGGAAGACATTCGCAATGCTTTGGATGAAGGTCGCTTTGCAGAATTTAAGAAAGAAAAAGAGATTATTTATTCCAAAAGAATATAGTTTATCTTGCTTTTTGGGAAAATATGGGGTATAATACCATTTGATATTTAATTTGGAGGAAGTTTTACAATGAATTACACATTTTTAACTCTTGCTGATAATGCTAACAACAATCCAATGGGTGGTTGGGGTCTTATAGGTATGATCGCTGTTTATGCTGTAATTTTCGGCGCAATGTATCTTATCTTTATCCGTCCTAATCGCAAAAAGCAAAAAGAAGAACAAAAAATGCGTGAAAATTTGCAGGTTGGCGATGAGGTTTTAACCATTGGCGGTATTTACGGCCGTGTTATTTCCTTGAAGGAAGACACAATGGTTATTGAATCCAAGGCAGACCGTAGCAAGTTAACAATTGCTCGTTGGGCTTTACAGCAAAATTTTACCGTTCATGACGATGTAGCTAAAAAATAAGTTATAAAATTTGTCCCTCCCGAATAGACTTTATCGGGAGGGACTTTTTTATGCCTAAAAAAATTGATTATATATTTTTACTTAAGGTTTTAATAATTGAAGTATTGACAACAGTGGTTGCAATGTTTGTTTTTGCAGCAGCGCTTTATTTTTTAGAGGGCGGATATCAGTTTTCACCGCTTTTTGCAACAATTTCACTTGGACTTGGCTGTTTTTTGGCATCCCTTTATGCAGCGGGTAAGGTGGGCAAAAACGGTCTTTTAATTGGCGCAATAGTCGGTGGCGCAACTTTTATAATTGTAACACTTGCAGGTCTTATGGGCAGTAAAGAAATTTTCACCTTAAATACGCTTTTTCGATTAATAATTTTAATGCTTTTGTCATTTATTGGCGGCGTGATAGGTGTTAATAAAGGTCAAAATCAAAAGTACATATAAAAAAAGCGGTTCAAAAGAACCGCTTTTTTTATTTTACAATTGAATTATAAAATTTGTCAAAATCGTCAATAGTTTCGTTTGCTTCTTGGTTATTAGCTGTTATTTTGCTTTTTGTATCAACAAGTGACTGGATAAGCTCGTCAAGCTCGCTAACAAAGTCTTCCGAGGTTTTAACAATGTTTGCCCTAATTTCATCAAGAGAAGCGTGAGCTTCATCAATGGAATTCAAATTCTTTTCAACTTCGGCATTTGAAATATTAAGACTGCTTTCGCTGTTTTTCATAATTGCTTGTGCGTTCGCTTGTGCAACAAGATAAAGCTTACCGATATTTTCCGAAAGCTTTTCAATTTCGTCATATTTTTGAATAAAGGCATCAAGCTTTTCATCCACAATAGCCTTTTCTGCCATTAAATTTTCATACTGTTCTTTAGAAAGCTGAAGCTCGTTTGCTAAATTGTCAGCCTTTTCGTTTAAAGCATTTTGTTTTTTAGAAAACGACCTGTGAGTTTTTTCAATATATTCCAAAACATCGTCGGTATTAAAGCCGAAAAGACTTCTTCTAAAACCTGCCATTTTTAACTTCCTTTCAAATTAGTACATAAATTATACCACACATTTCATAATATGACAAGTTTTTTATTTTATTGACTTTTCTATATGTAAATAGTATTATTAAATATAGAGTATAGTGCGTCGAAAAAGGCGCTTTTTTTATTGATTTGGGAGAATGTTTTATGGATTTTATTGACCTTCGAAAAAAGGTAATTAAAAAATATTTTGGACGTATGAACGATCGCCAATTTGAAGCCGTAACAACCGTTAACGGTCCTGTTTTGGTGCTTGCGGGTGCGGGCAGCGGTAAAACCACTGTGCTTGTTAACCGCATTTTAAATTTAGTAAAATTCGGTAACGGTTATAATAGTAGTTATATTCCTAATTTCACTGCTGAAGATATTAAAGCAGGACAAGACTTTTTAGACGGAACGGTTGATTATGTACCCGATGGCATTTTTGCTGATTTTGCCGCAAAGCCTTGGCAAATTTTAGCTATTACCTTTACCAATAAGGCGGCGGGAGAATTAAAGGAACGTATTGCTGATAAATTAGGTGATGACGCTAATGATATTTGGGCGGGTACGTTTCACTCGGTTTGTGGTAAAATTTTGCGCCGTAATGCCGACCGTTTGGGTTTTACACAGCACTTTACTGTTTATGATACTGATGACCAAAAGCGTCTTTTAAAGGATATTATGAAGCAGTATGAGATAGATGATAAGCTTGTACCTGTAAAATATGTTTTATCGAGAATATCCTCAGCTAAGGACGAGCTTGTTACCCCTTCTGAATATGAAGCGCAGGCAGGCAACGACCTTCGCACAAAAATTGTCGCACAGCTTTATAAATATTATCAAAAACGCCTTTTAGAAGCCGATGCGATGGACTTTGACGATATGATTGTTAATACCGTAAGGTTGCTTCGTGATAATGACGATATTTTGGAATATTACCAAAACAAATTCCGTTATGTTTGCGTGGATGAATATCAGGACACAAACCACGCTCAATACGTGCTTGTAAGCCTTTTGGCAGGCGGTAAGAATAATATTTGTGTTGTTGGTGATGACGACCAAAGTATTTATCGCTTTCGTGGCGCTACAATTGAAAATATTTTAAATTTTGAGGATGAATATAAAGACGCTAAGGTCATTCGCCTTGAGCAAAATTACCGTTCAACCTCAAACATTTTAAATGCCGCAAACGAGGTTATAAAAAATAACCGTGGCAGAAAAGGTAAAACCCTTTGGACTGACAACGGTGGCGGTGAAAAAATTACCGTTCACACCGCTTATGATGAAAGGGAAGAGGCCCGCTTTGTTGCTGACAGCATTTTAGAAAATGTGCGAAAAGGCGGAAAGTTTTGTGAAAATGCGGTGCTTTACCGCATAAATGCGCAGTCAAATGCAATGGAAAATGCTTTTGTGCGTTCGGGTATTTCCTTTAAGGTTATCGGTGGTACAGCCTTTTACGACCGCAAGGAAGTTAAAGACGTTTTGGCATATTTGCAGGTTATAAACAACAACCGTGATGATATACGTCTTCGCCGAATAATAAACGAGCCTAAGCGTTCAATTGGTGATACAACGGTTAACCATGCAGCCGAAATTGCCCGTGAGCTTGGCGTTTCAATTTTTGAAGTTATGCGCCATGCTGATGAATACGCAGCTCTAAATCGTTCGGCCACTAAAATTAAAGGCTTTTGTGATATGATTGATTCACTTTCAGCCTATGCCGAGGAAGCATCAATAAGTGAGCTTTTTGAACGTGTAATTGATGTTACGGGTTATAAAGCAATGCTTGAAGCTGAGGGAGAAGAGGGACGAGATCGGTTACAAAACGTGATGGAGCTTTCTTCTAACATTTTGCAGTACGAGTTTGAAAACGATGTTCCCACTTTGGCTGAATTTTTAGAGCAAATTGCACTTATAAGCGACATTGACGGATTAGAAAGTGATAACGACAAGGTTGTTTTAATGACGGTGCATTCTGCCAAAGGTCTTGAATTTGAAAACGTGTTTTTGGTTGGTATGGAGGAGGGGATTTTCCCGGGCGACCAGTCAATTATGGGGGGCACAAGTGAAATAGAAGAGGAACGCCGTTTAGCGTATGTTGCTATAACCCGTGCTAAAAAACGGCTTACTGTAAGTAACACCTCTTTACGTATGCTTTACGGTCGCACAACCCGTAATTTGCCGTCACGCTTTTTAAAGGAAATTCCAATTGAGCTTTGCAATTCTTCTGGTGTTAACGTAAGAACCTTTAACGTTACACCTTCAACACCCACCTATAAGCCAACATCGGCAAATAAGTCATCTTTTATTAATCAAACCGTAAAAGCTGTCGATTCACAATATAAGGTGGGTATGACCGTTAAGCATAACACCTTTGGTGTTGGTATAATTCTTTCAACAACCCAAATGGGAAATGATACATTGCTAGAAATTGCTTTTGATAATGTTGGCACCAAAAAAATTATGGCAGGTTTTGCAAAATTAACAATTATTTAATTGTTTTTATACATTTCAATGGTATACTGTTAGCAGTATATATAAGGAGAAGTTTACAACAGTGGGTATTACCTCAATAAAAACCGAAGCAAAAGCTACGCTTCGTGGTAATTGGATAAGCGCCATTATTACTACTTTAATGGCACTGATTTCATTTTTAATAATTCAAAATATTGGTTGGGTTTTAAGTCTTGTTATTGGCGAAATTGCCGCAAGCCTTATAGCGCTTTTTTTAACCGTCTTGCTGTGTGGACCGTTAACGCTTGGTGTGTTTCGCTATTTTTGGCGAATGCACGGCAGAATGAATGAAGCTCCCGCCTCAGCGTTTTATTATTTTTCAAGCGCTGTTGCCTATCGTAAAGCTATAAGACTTTGCTTTATACTGGCTATAAGACTTTTAGGATTTGCGTTTTTATATTTTCTACCTGCAATTGCAATATATGTAATTTCCAGCCAAGAGCTTTATGATTTTTTGCAAATCTCAATTCCAATTTGGTCACAGCACTTAGCATATCTCGTTAATTTCTTTTCGACCATAGGCACTGTGCTTACAGTAATTACTTTTTTGCGGTTTTATCTTGCGCCAATTTTGGTTATTGCTGACGACCAAATGGACGCTGAGGAAGCAATTCATATGTCAGCAGTAATTGCCCGTGCCTCTGTTTTGGATTTTATCTTTTTAGCGTTCAGCCTAATTTTATGGATAATTTTATCATTTTTATTTATCCCTTTAATTTTTACATTGCCTTATTTTGTAATGTGTTACGTTTTACACGCTTTACATTCAATAAAGGAATATAACGAAAAGATTAAAAAATTAAACGACGAAAGCTTTCCATCGTTTGTGGCAGGTATTTGATTTTAAAATGCTTTTAAATATTGGCTTAATGAGGAGGAAAAATGAGTATAATTTTAGCATCACAGTCACCTCGCAGGCGAGAGCTTCTTGCGGTAATAACGCCTGATTTTAAGATAATACCTTCTGATATAGAAGAAATTGTGCCGAATAATGTTGGCGTAATTGAAAGCCCTGAATATCTTGCAAAAATTAAAGCGCAGGATATTGCAAAAAAACACCCTAACGATATTGTTATTGGTGCTGACACCTCGGTTATATTGGGTGATGTAATTTTAGGCAAGCCCAAAGACCGTCAAAACGCATATGAAATGCTTAAAATGCTGTCAGGTAATACACATATTGTTGTTACGGGCTGTGCAATTGTGAATGGCGATAAAACAGTTAGCTTTTCGGTTAAAAGCGAGGTTGAGTTTTACCCTTTGACCGATGAAGAAATTAACGCTTATCTCGACACTGACGAGCCTTATGACAAGGCGGGTAGTTATGGTATTCAAGCTAAAGGCGCTTTGCTTGTAAAGGAAATTCGAGGGGATTATTTTAACATTGTGGGTCTTCCAATTGCCGAACTTAGCCGAAAATTAACGGAATTTATATAGTTTATATAATTAAAAAACTCCTGTGGTATCCCACAGGAGTATAATTTTTCAAAAGAATTTATTTAAAGAAAAGGGGAAGCTTTTCAAGGAAGATAATGTCGTCACGGTCGGCGGCATCACCCTCGGCCAAGAAAGCGCAGGAAGCGGCTTCAATAGCACCAGCGGCGCTGACAAGGTTTCTTACAGCAGTAAGTGATTCACCTGTGCTGATAACGTCATCAACAATAAGCACCTTTTTGCCCTTAATCATATTAACCTCGGTCTCGCCAAGGTAGAGGTGCTGTTCGTTTTGAGTAGTAATTGAGTTAACCGAAACAGACAAGGGGTTACGCATATAAACCTTAACGCCTTTACGGGCAATTATGTAAGGCTTGCCTGACTGTCTTGCCATTTCGTAAGCGATGGGAATACTTTTAGCTTCGGGCGTAATGATAACGTCAAATTCGGGGACCTTTTTAAGTAATTCTTCGGTTGCTTTAACGGTAAGCTCAACATCACCGAAAATAATAAAAGCGGCAATGTCTAATTTATCGCTTACGGGGAACTTTTCAAGCTGTCTTTCAAGTCCTGCAATTTTTAAAGTATAATATTCAGACATTTTTTGCATCTCCTTAATATTTATCAGCCGGGAGGCCATTGTAGGTTTCTTCTTGCAAGCAAATGGAAATGAATATGACCAACAGTCTGACCGCCGTCCTCACCGCAGTTATTAACGACACGGTAACCGTTTTCTAAATTTTCTTTTCTTGCAATTTCAGCTATTGCTTCAAAAATTTTAGCAATATAAAGGCTGTTTTCAGCGTTTATTTCATCGGCCGATTTAATGTGAATTTTAGGAACAACAATTGCGTGGAAAGGGGCCTGAGGGTCAATATCCAAAAAGGCATAAACGTAATCGTTTTCGTAAACCTTTGTGCTTGGAATTTCGCCCTTTATAATTTTGCAAAATAAACAGTCGTTCATTTATTTAAGCATCTCCTTTAAAACGGCGGGAACACTTTCAAGCGCTTCTTGTACTTTAGAAGCATCCTTACCGCCTGCCATTGCGCTGTCAGGCTTTCCGCCGCCGTTACCACCGCAAATTTTAGCAATTTCACGAACAAGGTTACCTGCGTGTGCGCCTTTCGCAACAGCTGTTTTACCACAAGCCGCACAGAACGTAAGCTTTTCGCCGTTAACTGCCGCTAATACAATAACAGTGTCTTCGTTTTCAGCCTTAACGGTGTCGGCCATTTTGCGTAAATCATCAGCAGTGCCGTCAATTTTAGCAAATGCAACTTTAATATCGTTAACTTCTACAGCAGCGTTTAAAATATCGCCAATTTTGCCGCCTGCAAGCTTTGCTTCGGCTTTTTCAAGTAAACGTTGGGTTTCCTTAAGGTCGGTCATTACAGCGCTGGCACGCTTGACAATTTCGTTAGCGTTTTGCGCTTTTAAAACAGCCGCAGTTTCATTAGCAAGGGCAATGTTATTATATAACACCTTTAACACACCGTTACCTGTAACTGCTTCAATACGGCGAACACCTGCCGCAACACTGCTTTCACTTACAATGTGGAAAAGACCAATTTTTGCGGTGTTGTCAACGTGGGTACCGCCGCAAAGCTCAACCGATGTATCGGCAGCCGCAACAACACGAACAACCTCACCGTATTTTTCACCAAAAAGCGCCATTGCACCAAGCTTTTTAGCCTCAGCAATGGGCATTTCTTTATTCATAACTTCAATACCGCTTAAAATTGCATTGTTTACAAATGCTTCAACCTTTGCGATTTCTTCAGCGGTAAGGGCGGAGAAGTGTGTAAAGTCAAAACGAACGGCTTTTTCGTTTACAAGCTGACCTGCTTGTTCAACGTGAGTACCGAGAACTGCACGAAGACCTGCTTGTAAAAGGTGAGCGGCAGTATGGTTACGGCGAATAGCCGCACGCTTTACGTTGTCAATTTCGACGCTTACATCACTATCAACCGAAATTTCACCGCTTTCAACTGTGCCAAAGTGAGTGAAAATACCGCTTGAATTCTTTTTAACGTCGTTTACCTTAAATGTAAAGCCGTCAGCTGTAATAACACCGCTGTCACCAACCTGACCGCCGCTTTCAGCATAGCAAACAGTTTTATCAAGCACTATAATTGCCTTGTTACCGCTTGTTGCGGTTAAGGTGTGTTCACTGTCCACTACAATATCCAAAACCTTGGCATCACACTTATCGTCAGTATAGCCAAAAAATTCGGTAGCGCCGATATTCTCAAAGGTTAAATCGTTAGATTTCCAGCTTTCACCGTCAGAAGCCTTGCGGGCATCCCTTGCCTTTTGGCGTTGCTCGTTCATAAGTGCCTTAAACTTTTCTTCATCAACGGTCATACCTTTTTCGGCCAAAATATCAACGGTTAAGTCAATAGGGAAGCCGTAGGTGTCATAAAGCTTGAATGCATCTTCACCTGAAAGCATACCGCCGTTTTTGGTAAGGGATTCAAGCATTGAAAGACCTTGGTCAATTGTTTTGTTAAATGAAGCTTCTTCATTAGTGATAACCTTTGTAATAAGCTCTTTCTTTTCAACAAGCTCTGGGTAGCCGGACTTGTTTTCGTTAATAACGCAGTCACAAAGCTCCATAAAGAATGGGCGGTTAATGTCAATAAGCTTACCGTGGCGAACAGCACGGCGAATTATACGGCGTAAAACATAACCGCGGCCTTCGTTTGAAGGAATAATACCGTCGCTTATCATAAAGGTTGCGGCGCGGGCGTGGTCAGTAATAGCACGAATAGAAACGTCAGTAGAATGTTCCTTGCCGTATTCTTTTCCAGAAATAGCGCAAACCTTATCAAGAATGTTTCTGATGGTGTCAACCTCGAACATATTGTCAACACCCTGCATTACACAAGCAAGGCGTTCAAGACCCATACCTGTATCAATGTTTTTATGTTCAAGCTCGGTATAGGTGCCGTCACCCATATTGTTAAACTGTGAAAATACGTTGTTCCAAATTTCCATATATCTGTCACAGTCACAGCCTGGCTTACAGTCAGGACTGCCACAGCCATATTTTTCGCCACGGTCAAAGTAAATTTCGCTACAAGGACCGCAAGGACCAGTGCCGTGTTCCCAGAAGTTATCCTCTTTACCCATTCTTACAATGCGTTCTTCGGGCACACCGATAACGTCACGCCATAAAGCGTAGGCTTCGTCGTCCTCTTCATAAACAGAAGGCCATAAAAGTTCTTCGGGAATTTCTAGCGTTTTGGTCAAATATTCCCAAGCCCACGGAATAGCCTCGTTTTTAAAGTAGTCACCGAAGGAAAAGTTACCAAGCATTTCAAAAAATGTACCGTGACGCGCGGTAATACCAACACGTTCAAGGTCGGGTGTGCGAATGCACTTTTGACAGGTGGTAACACGGTTGCGGGGTGGGGTAACCTCGCCCGTGAAGTACTTTTTCATCGGTGCCATACCCGAATTTATGAGCAGTAAGGATTTGTCGTTATTTGGTACCAACGAAAAGCTACCAAGGCGTAAATGTCCCTTTTCCTCAAAGAAGGAAAGATAGCTTTCACGAAGGTCGTTAAGTGAAGTCCATTTCATTTTTAAAACATCCCTTTTCAAGATTTAAACATGCTTTATTATTATATACTTATAGTTAATATTTGTCAATTGAAATTGCTGGTATTATAAAAATAAAAGATGTTTCGCATACGATATAAATCGTAGAGCCGAAACATCTTTAAATACAACAAATGAATTGGCGTACTAGGCTCCAATTGCCGATCGGCCAATAAAATGTTGTAAAAACAGATTACCAATTTGTAATCCATAATTATTATAGCAATAATCAGTAAAAATATCAACATCTTTTTGATTTATGTGTTAGACTTTTTTATTTGGGCAATTTCATCCGCTGTTTTTGAAAAAATTTCAGCACAGGATTCACTTTGAAGTGAAGAATTTTCACAAAATACTATAATTATATATTTTGGCTTGTCAGCAGGGAAGAAGCCGCAAAACCAGCTTGAAAGAATTTCACGTCCGTTTTCAAATTTTCCTGTTTGCGCTGTTGCAGTTTTACCTGCGGCGGTAACTGTTTTGGGCTGTGCCGCACCGCCCGTACCCTCAGTTATAACGGTTTGTAAATATGCTTTAATGCAGTCAGCAGTTTTGCTGTCCATAGCTTTTGTGGGGTAGCCAACATCGTATTTTTTTAAGCTTCCGCTTTCATAAGTGCCTTCAACAAGACTTGGCATATAATACTTTCCGCCGTTTGCAATTGCAGAATACAGTGTCAGCATTGAAACGGGAGATGCCGTAAAATCGCCCTGCCCGATGCTGAAGTTTGCAAGGTGAGCATCGTTTTGAAGCTTTAAAAGTGTTGGAATTGTGCCTTCGGCTGTGTAAATGCCGTCACAAAGCCTTATTTTGTGCCCAAAGTGAAGAGCGTCGGCCATTTTAAAAACGCTGTCAGCACCTGTTTTAAGCGCTAAATTAAAAAAGTAGGTGTTGCAGGAATTTGCAAGGGCATATTCTAAATTTAAGCTGCCGTGACCAAGCCTGTTGTGACAATTAAAGCTTCGGTCAATAATTTGCATATTACCTACACAGTTATAGGTTGTGTTTATAAGCCCGTTTTCAATTGCGGCAGCAGCAATACAGGGCTTAAAGCATGAACCAACGGCATAGCAATTTATCGCACGGTTAAAAAGCGGGGAAGAAGCGTCGTTTAAAAATTCGCTTATATTTAAATTATCAAAATTCGGGCGAGAAACAATGCCCCTGATTTTTAAAGTTTCGGCATCAGCCACAACAATTGCGCCACGGTTTAATGGGTTGGCAGTTTCTTCAATAATACTTTGGATATTATAGTCAAGTGTTGTTACAACACCGTTTGCAACAACTGACGAATCGTTATTTATTTCGGGGTCAATTCCTTCTAAAATATTGCCAAGCCCATCACACGAAAAGGTGAAATTTGCAGATTTGTTGCTGTATAAAAGCTTGTCAAATGCCGCCTGAATACCGCTTACACCTTTGTTGTCATTATTGACATATCCTACTGTGTGAGGCGCTAAAACTGTGGTGTCATCATAATAAATGGTTGTGCAGTAAATTCCGTCGCTGTCAACAATTTCAGGTACTTCGCACATTACAGGCTTGCCGTGACTAAGGCGTGTCAGCAAATCTTTAAGCTCTTCACCCTCTAATACGGCGCTAATAGCTGTTTTGGCGCTGTTTGTGGGGGTAACACAGGCAACAATTTTGATTTTTGTATTAGTGAGAGGTAACATATTACAATCGTAAACCGTACCACGAAGTGAAGAAATTTCCATTTTAAGACGACCGTGTGATTTAAGCGCTTCGGTATAGTCATCTCTTGCAATTACAGCCACCCTTAAAAAGCCTGTGAAAAAAAGTAGAATAAGTAAAAAATAGCAAAGCGCTGTTCTATGCACAAAAAAGCGCCACCAAACACGGTTTTCCATAAATAAAACACCTCTTGTCTATTATTGACAAGAGGTGTAAATTTTAGTCGGCCTTCATTCGTAAAAGCGAGCCTTTTTTAACAGGGGTGGGAAATGGAATTTTAATTGTCATCATCGGGTGCGGTGCGGATTCAATTTCCTCATTTTTATCATTATAAACTGTATCGGCTTTAACGATAAAGGGTTTGTTTTTTGGCTCTAAGCAGTCAAATTCCTGACCCTTTAAGAATTTATTTTTAAGGGTAGCAATAATTTTGCCGTTTTCGTAACCGTCAACAATTGCGGCAACTGAATAATCCCTCACATAGCCTGCATTTGCATAGGTTTGTGAATTTGTGGGTGTGCCGAAATAAAAGCCTGTTGAATAGTTTCTGTGGCTGATTTTATTAAGCTCTTCAGTTACCCATTCGGGACAGGCCCATTCGCCATCACAGTTTTTTAAGCTATCAAGCGCACCACGGTAAGCGTTGGTAGTAACCGCAACGTAATAATGCGATTTTGCTCTGCCTTCAATTTTAATGCTGTCAATACCCGCATCACGAATTTTGTCAAGATACTCGGCCATACACATATCGTTAGCGTTTAAAATATAGGTGCCCTTTTCGGTTTCGGTAATATTAAAAAATTGACCTGGACGCTTTTCTTCCATTAAGGAATAACTCCAACGGCAAGGCTGTGCGCAGTCGCCACGGTTGGCATCTCTACCCGTCATATAGCTTGATAATAGGCAACGTGAAGAATATGACACACACATTGCACCGTGCGCAAACATTTCAATTTCAAGTTCCTTCGGTGTTTTTTCACGTATTTCTTTAATCTCGCTAAGGGATAATTCACGTGCTAAAACAATGCGCTTTGCACCCAAATTATAAAATGCGTTTGCAGTTTCATAATTGCATATACCTGATTGTACCGAAATGTGCAAATCTACATCAGGGGCAAATTTTTTAACCATTGTAATTGTGCCAAGGTCAGCCGCAATAATTGCATCAACCCCAATTTTATTTAAAAATTTCAAAAAGTCGGGCAGGCGGGGAAGCTCATCATTATGGGGAATAGTGTTACAGGTTACGTGCACCTTAACACCGTGGTCGTGCGCATACTTTAGGCCTTCTATAAGGTCTTCTTCACCAAAGTTTGTGGCGGCAGTGCGCATACCAAATTCCTCCCCTGCAAGATAAACCGCATCAGCGCCGTAATCCACAGCGGCTTTAAGGCGGGTTAAATCACCTGCGGGGCACAAAAGCTCGGGTATATTATTTGTTGTAATATTCATAAATCCAATTTCCGTCATTTTTCAATTTGTTAATGGTTGAGGTTTGCTCGGCATAAGTTTTGTGGAAATAAAACTTACCGTTTTTGTCGGTCACAAAGTAAAAATAATCACTACCCTCTGGGTTTAAAGCGGCTTTAATTGCTTTAATACCGGGGGAGCAAAGGGGTCCTGGGGGCAAGCCCTTAATTTTGTAGGTGTCGTATCTGTCATCATCCTGTTCAAAGGTATCACCATAGAAAATTGTAGGGGATGAGCCAAGGGTTGTAAAATCTGGGCTGTTAAGACGGTTATAGAATACACCCGCAATTTTGGGAAGCGCATCACTGTCATTACCGGCTTCCATTTGAATAATTGAAGCCATGGTCATAATTTCGTGCATGCTGTAGCCCATACTTTCAGCCTTTTTAAACATATCATCAGATATACGGCTTTCGGCTTCCGAAAGCATTTTTTCTATAACAGCTTTTGCGGCTGCTTTAGAATCATCAATCTTATAAAATTCGTATGTTTCGGGGAAAAGATAACCTTCAAGTGCATAATAGGTGTTTTTATTATTTGCTTCATTTAAAAGTTGGCCTTCAAGGGTTACTTCATTTAAAGCAGAAATAAAATCAGCCTTTTGACAAACGCCTGCTTTTTCTAAAATAGAAGCAATACCAAGCACTGTAACCTTTTTACCGTTTACGTTTTTAACAAAGTCGTTAATACCTGTGCCTTCGGGAATGGTTACCTTTATGGTTGCGGCCTTTGCGCCTTGGGTAATAAGCTTTTCGGCAATTTCTTCATAGCTGTCGCCTGTGTTAAAGGTGTAATGGCCGTATTTAAACTTGCTTTCATATTTTTTAAGCTTTGCAAAAACACGGAAGCCCAGTGGAGAACTAATAACGCCGTTATCCTTTAAAATTTCGGCAATTTGGGCGGTGTAGGTACCTTGCTTAATTTCAACCTGAATGTCCTTGCCGTTTTTGCCGCCATTCATATCGCTAATAAAAAAGGCCGAAACACCGATTACAGCCGCTAATATAACGGCTACAATACTTAAAACAATAGCTAATATTTTTTTCTTCATTTAAAACCCTCAAATCACTTAAACATCATTTGAATTTTTAAATCGTTTGCTGTTTTTTCATCCTTTAAGTAGCTTAGCAATTCAAAACCGAATTGAAAAGCAACACCCGCGCCTTTGGCAGTAATAATATTACCGTCACGAACAACAGCGGTGTCAATATACTTAGCACCTAACAAATCCTTTTCAAAACCTGGGAAACAGGTAGCCTTTTTATCGTTTAAAATTCCTTTATGGCCTAAAACCGACGGTGCAGCGCAAATGGCACCAATAAGCAAACCGTTTTTGTGGGCATAATCAATTGCAGCTTGAACGGTTTTATCATTTTCAAGGTTTATCGTTCCGGGCATACCACCGGGTAAAATTACAGCCTCTAAATCTTCAAAAGTAACGTCGTCGGTTGTAATGTCACACGTAATGGTAATATTGTGCGAACCAATGGCCGTTTTACCACTTACACCAACTGTTTTAAGCTGAAAACCCGCACGGCGAAGAATATCAATCGGGGCTAAAGCCTCACATTCTTCGAAGCCGTTTGCTAAAAATACATAAATCATAGCTTTAATCCTTATAAATTTCTAAAACGGATTTTAAAACATCCTCGGCAATTTCTTCAATTGTGCGAGCCTGTCCGTCTTTTGCACAGGAAATAATATCCCATCCCGAATACTTAGCGGTAAAAATGGCCGCTTTTCTACAACGGTCAAGATATTCGGTGTCCTTTTCGTGAATATCTTTTTTAGCTTCGTCACCCTCATAACGCTTTGACAAAAGCTTTTGTGAAACCTCAATCGGCATATCAAGGAAAATTACTTTATCAGGCTTTGGAATACAAACCTTGTTATATTCAAAATCATAAAGCCAATTCAAAAAGTCTTCCCATTCGTTTTCGGGTAATTTTGAACATTGGTGCACGGCATTTGAGGTAGTATATCTACCAGAAACAACAGTGCCGCCGTTTTGGTAAAAATCGCCCCAGTTTGCTTTGAAAGAAGCATAGCGGTCAACACAGTAAAAGGTAGATGCGGCATAGGCGTTAACATCACCCGGCTTTTTACCAAAATCACCTGCCAAGTACATTTTAACAAGTGTGCTTGATGGATTATCATAATCGGGAAAGGAAACCTTTTTGCATTCAATACCGGCTTTTTTTAAGTTTTCAGGTAGCAAATCAAGTTGAGTTGATTTGCCACTTCCGTCAAGACCTTCTAATACTATAAGTTTACCCATTGTTTTTAAGTCCTTCGTAAAATTCTTTAATTTCTTTATAACGTCCGCAGGTCATTTTGCCTTCGGGACAGGGACCGCTAACACAAGCAGGACCAGCGTTTTTAAATAGATTCGGCGCAACCTCTAAGACAAGAGCTAACATTTGGTCAGCAACGTCTTTAATTTCCCATTGCGCACGGTTACAGCAACGGTGGCGGAAGAAATTCATTAAGGATCTTGCGTTCATTGTCATAACCATTTGGGTTTCACAAGCGTTAGGCAGTACAAAGCGTGCATCTTCAATAGCTTTTTTCTCGGCTAAGCGGTTGGCGGTTTTTTCGTCCTTGCCGTTTTCCATAAAGGTTTTAATATGCTTTTCCTTTAAAACGGCTGCTAACGCATCATAACGGCGTTGGTCTTCAGCCATAATTTCGTCATAAATAGCCTTGGCTTCGGGTATTGCTTCAATTTCGGGCGGTGTTACATATTCAAAGCAGCCTTCCCTTACGTAACGTTGGCTTTTAACTGAAAATGATGCCATTCTATGACGGGTGATTTGTGCAAGTAATGCACGGGATACCCCCTCAATGCCAAAGGTAAAGCTTGCGTGCTCAATAGGACTTTCATGACCGATTTCACTCAGCATTTCAACAAACTGTGCGGCTTTTTCATCGGTTAAATTATCCCTTAAATCTGCAATATTTGATGAGCTGTAGCAAAGCTTTGCGGCTGATGCTACGCAATGCTCGGGATTTGGTGTGTGAGTTAAAAGATAAACCCTTGCCATTTGTTTTCCTCCAAAAAATAGTCATTCAATTCATTTTACCAAACCAAAGCAAATATTTCAATAAATTTTCATATATTTTTATATTTTAGTAAAATTTGTATATTATTTTAGAAAAATTGCTTAAAATTACAAAAAGTTTATACACTTTTTTAAAATAAAAGTCTTTTTTTGTCGGGTTATTTATGTTATTATATATTAGTAAATTTAATATTGTGGAGGGGCTTATCATGGCAAAAGTAGATTTTAAACACACACCTTATGGGGATTTGGCAATTATCAGTATGAATGGCTGCGACGATATTGCAAGCAAGGTAGACTATTACCTTAAGCAGTGGCGCAATGCTGATGAGGATGAAACCTATATCGTTAAACCGAATTGTCCCCGTTTTGGAACAGGTGAGGCAAAGGCAGTTTTAAAGCATACGGCCCGCGGTGTTGATGCATACATTCTTTGTGACTGCTTTAACTACAGTGTGGAATACAAAATGTACGGCAAAACCGTTCCGATGAGCCCTGATGACCATTTTCAAGATTTAAAGCGCATTATAGCTGCCCTTGGCGGTAAGGCAAGAAGAATTACCGTAATTATGCCTATGCTTTACGAAGGCAGACAGCATAGAAGAACTGCCCGTGAATCTATGGACTGCGCAATGGCACTGCAAGAGCTTGTGGCTATCGGTGTTAAGAACATTATCACCTTTGACGCACATGACCCCCGTGTAAATAATGCAATACCGCTTGACGGCTTTGACAACGTACAAGCTACTTATCAAATGATTAAAGCCCTTCTTAAATCAGTACCTGATATTAAGCTTGACCGTGAACATACAATGATTGTTTCTCCCGATGAAGGCGGTATGGGACGTTGCATTTACTATTCATCTGTTTTAGGCTTAGAGCTTGGAATGTTCTATAAGCGTCGAAATTATTCTATAATTGTTAACGGTAAAAACCCAATTGAAGCACACGAATTTTTGGGTGCTGACATTAAGGGTAAGGATTTGATTTTAGTTGACGATATGATTTCGTCGGGTGAATCGATGCTTGATATTTCAGCAAAGCTTAAGGAACGTGGCGCAAAACGTATTTTCATTTTCTCTACATTCGGTCTTTTTGTTGACGGTCTTGATAAGTTTGATGAATATTATAAAAACGGCCTTATTGACAGGGTTTTCACCACAAACCTTATTTACCAAACACCTGAACTTTTATCAAGGGAATGGTACTGCAGTGTAAATATGTCAAAGTACATTGCACTTTTAATTGAAACACTAAATTATGACAATTCTATCAGCAAACTTTTGGACCCTGTTGACCGTATCCATAAGATAGTTGATGAATATAAATCAAAGTGATTTTTTAAAACAAATTTATAGTTCTGGGCGGCGGCTTTTTATGGGGCTGTCGCTTTTGAGCGTTTATTAACTTATGTGAGGATTTATCATGTTTAACAAAATTTGCATTTTAATACCTTCCTTAAACCCAGATGAAAAATTAATTAAGACAATTGAGGGTCTTAAAGAGGTGGGCTTTAAAAACTTTATTATTGTTGATGACGGCAGTGATGAAGCCCATCAAAAGTATTTTCCTGCAAGTGATCAGGAAAATAATTTCATCGTTTTAAGGCATTCCTTTAATAAAGGTAAGGGTGCGGCAATTAAAACGGCATTTAAGTTTATTATGAAATATTCTACAAGCCTTGAGGGTGTTATTACTGTTGACGGTGACGGTCAGCACGACCCTGAGGATGTTAAAAGCTGCGCTGAAGCATTGCTTCGTGAAGGGGATAAAATTATTCTTGGCTGCCGTGATTTTTCACTACCGCAGGTACCCACACGCAGTCGTTTCGGAAACAAAACAACCTCGTTTATATTTAAGGCTCTTTGCGGAATAAAAATTTCCGACACACAAACAGGTCTTCGTGGTTTTCCAGTTAAGCATCTACCGTTTTTGCTTAATGTAAAAGGGGACAGGTTCGAATATGAAACCAATATGCTTTTAAAATTTAAGCAAGCAGGTATCGAGCTTTCAGAGGTTACAATTCAAACCATATATGAGGAAGAGGGCAAGCACGAATCACACTTTAAAACCGTAAGGGATTCTATTCGTGTTTACAGCTTTATTTTGGGATTTTGGCTTTCTTCAACCGCTTCTGCTATAATTGATTTGTTGCTGTTTTACCTTTTAAATAAGCTTTGCGGTGGCATATTCGGCAGCCTTTCTGTGCTTATTTCTACTATCATTGCAAGGGCAGTTTCATCTTTTGCAAACTTTACAATAAATCGCAGTCAGGTTTTTGATTTTGACGGAAGCTCTAAAAAAGCAATGCTTCGCTATTATGCTTTGGCAATTCCGCAAATGCTTGTGTCAGCAGGTGTTGTTTCTTTATTGTCGTTTGCGTTTTCAGCCAATCCCGAAATAAAAACAGTTTTAAAACTCTTGGTTGACGTAGTACTGTTCTTTATAAGCTACCGTATTCAGCAAACCTGGGTTTTTAGTACTGCTTCAAAAAAGAAAACCGAAAGCGATAAGCCCAAGAAAAAGCTTACTGTTAAGAACGTTATTAACCGCTCACTTATTTCGGTTGGTACTGCACTTTTACTTATAATCATTACTGCTTTTTCAGCAGGTATGGTTGTTGCGCGTGGTCCAAGTAAAACAATGCGTGATATGCTTGTACTTTCCGCAATGCAGGCAAGTGCTACAAAGTGGGTACCAGGGCTATTTTTACCTAAGGAAACCGTTAAGGAAATTGTTGATAACAGCCACAAAATCAGTACGGATTCAATTGACGTTAACGAAATAGTATCAGGCACTGAAGATGAATGGAAGGACGCCAAAAACGGCACAAAGCTTATCTTCATTCAAAAGCCTAATTTTAAAGCGTATCTTTTAATGGTTAAAGATCCAAAGCGTGTTAAGGTTGGCGTTTCAAGCGATAATTTCAGCACCGCAACGGGCGGTATGCGAATTTTTAATTTTGCCGAAAAATATAACGCTCTTGCCGTTATAAACGCAGGCGAATTTGCCGATGCAGGTGGTAAGGGCACAGGTGCACAGCCATTAGGACTAACCTATTCATTTGGTAAAATGGTTTGGGGCGGCAATGGAAGCCGTACCTTTATGGGCTTTACTAAGGACAATAAATTTGTTTGCTTTGAAGGAATGACTGTTGAAAAAGCCGAAAAGCTTGGTATGCGTGATGCTGTTTGCTTCCAATATGGTAATTTGCTTATTGACCACACCTTAAAGGATGACGGCGTAACTATTGACAAGGTAAATTTGCATTATGGTGACGGTAACCGTGGCGCCGCACAGCGTACAGCTATCGGTCAACGTGCTGACGGTTCAGTGCTTATGCTTGTAACCGACGGTCGTAGTGCCAGCAGTATGGGTGCCACCCGTAATGAAGTTATTGACATTCTTGTTGAATATGGCGCCGTTTCAGCAGGTATGCTTGATGGCGGTTCTTCGGCTATGCTTTATTACCGTGACTATTATAATGTGTATGACATTGACACCTCAAGGCTCGATAACTTCCAAAAACAAGGTCTTGTAAATAAATACAAGGCATTTACATCCCCAAGAAGATTACCAACCTGCTTTATTGTTACGGAGGAATAATGAATATGAAAATAAAATCTGTTTTTTATAAAATTTATTTTTCCGTTATTGCGGTATTTTTAGTTTTGCTCATTATTGGTTTATTTGTGTTAAATTCAGTGCTCAAGGTTTATGAAGCCGCACAGCCAACCGGTCTTATGGATATTATTGTTTCCGATTATCTTAGTAAAGGTGATTTACAAGGCGCAGCTGAACGTTATAATATTCAGCTTTCAAATTATGAAGATAAAAACGGTATTAATTCAGCCTTTAAATCAATTGTTGGTGATAAAAAGCTTTCGGTTTCATCTTCGGGTAAAAAGGCTGAAGGCTACACCGAAGTTTATAACGTAAAGGCCGACGATGAAAGTATTTTAACAGTATATTTAAAGAAAGACGAAAAAGGCGGTAAATACGGTATAAAGGGTTATAAGATTGGTATGACGGAAATTAGCGATAGTATCTGTAAGGATTATGTAATTTACGTGCCATCTGATGTGAAGCTTTTAATTAACGGTATTGAGGTTAAAAAGGAAGATAGAATTGATAACGAATTACCTAAGATTTTGACTGATAAAATTGGTTCTGATTCGGTTTCAACGCTTCAAACTGTTAAGGTGGAAAATGTTGTTTCTGACAAGTTTGAGGTTAAAGCTTACGCTAGTGATGGTAAAGAAGTTGCAGTTAGTGAAGCTAACGGCGTTTATACAGTTGAACAGGGTATTGATGCAGCCGAGCTTGAAGCTCTTAAAACACACGCTTTAAATGCAAGTCAGGGCTATGCTAAGTTTATGCAGGAGGATGCTTCGCTCGGAAGTATATCTCATTATTTTGATACAAGCACTGAATTTTATAATTATGTTCGCAAAACTGAGCTTTGGGTTTGGACACACACAGGCTATGGCTTTGAAGACGTAACCTTTGGTGAGGCACACAAATATAACGATCAGCTTTACAGCTGTAAGGTAACCTTTACCCATGTTCTAAATTTAGGTAATAGGGTTTATAAGGACTATTTCGATAAATATATTTATATTGAAAAAACTGAAAACGGACTAAAGGTTATAGATATGCAAACCCCAAATAGTAAATAATTAAAACACCGCTTGAATTCAAGCGGTGTTTTTTTATATCATTTTATTATCAATCAAATATTTTAGCTTTAAAATGGCTGCTTGGGTTTTAGCATCCTTGATTTCGCCGCTTATTATCATTTCAACTGCCTTGTTAAGCGGAATTTTTTCTACCTCTAAAAATTCGTCTTCATCGGGGTCGCATTCGCCATAATCCAAATCAAGCGCTGCAAACATCCAAATAATTTCACCGCAGTAGCCGGGGGTAGGGTAAAGCTGGCCTAAGCTTATAAAACGCTTTGCGGTGGCACCCGTTTCTTCCTTTAATTCACGCTTGCCGCACATAAGCGGGTCTTCGTCTAAAGAATCACGCTTTCCTGCGGGAATTTCGTAAATTTCTTCCATATATGGATAACGGAATTGCTTTACAAATAAAATCTCGCTATTATCAGTTAAGGCCACAACACAAACACCGCCGTTGTGCTCAACAACCTCACGAATGGCGGTTGTGTCGTTAGGAAGCAGTGCAGTATCACGCCTTAAATTTATAATTTTACCCTTAAAAATATATTCTTTTGTAAGCTGTTTTTCGGTTAATTTCATTTGTATCACCTTAAACATTATATAATTACACATTCATTTTTTCAACACATTTTTAATATATATGTATAGAGGTGTTAAAAATGAAAGCAATTGTAAAACCAATGGAATATGACTATTTCGCCCGTCAACATTTAATTGATGAAATTTGCCGTGAATATCCTTTTATCAAACGGTCATTAATTGGTAAAAGCTGTATGGGAAAGGATATAACCGCATTAAAAATCGGTTCAGCCAATGAATATAGCCTGATAACTGCCGCCTTTCACGGCAGTGAAAGAATTACAGCAACAATTTTACTTATGTTTATTGAAGATTTAGCCTTTGCAATAAAAAACGACCTTTCAATTGAAGGCGTAAATGCTATTCGTGGTTTAAGAGGAAGGGGAGTAATTTTTGTACCCTGTGTTAATCCTGACGGATGTGATATCTCACTTTTGGGTAAATCCGCATGCGGTAATGATGCTGACCGTATTGCCAGACTTTGTAAAAATGATTTTGCGCATTGGAATGCCAACTTTCGCGGGGTGGACATTAACCACAATTTTAATGCCGATTGGGAAAATTTGCGTGAAAAAGAACGTAAAATAGGCATATATGGTCCTGCAAAAAGTCGATATGGTGGTCCTAAGCCTGAAAGCGAACCCGAAACAAAAGCGTTAATTGACCTTTGCAAAAGGACAAAAATCAGACATACTGTTGCACTTCACAGCCAAGGTGAAGTAATATATTGGTACTTTCGAGACTACACACCGCCCCGTTCAAAGCGAATTGCTGAAATTCTTGCAACCGCTTCGGGTTATGCTCTTGACGTACCCGTAGATATTGCTGACGGTGGTGGCTTTAAAGACTGGTTTATAGAAGAATATAACCGTCCTGGTTTTACAATTGAAATGGGGAAGGGTGAAAACCCACTTAATGCCGAATTTGCAGAAGACATTTATTTGAACGCACGTGAAATGTTAACCTTAGCGGCAATAATTTAAAAAGGAAGCTGAATTTCAGCTTCCTTTTTGCTATTTTATAAATTCTAAAATATCGTTAAACATTTCGTTCTTGCAAGTGTCATTATGTATTTCGTGTCGGCAGTTTTCATAAAGCTTTATTTTTGTGTTTTTGCCGTTTTTAATAAGCTTTGCATAAACTGCCTTAACACCCTTGCCGTAATTACCAACCGGGTCCTTATCACCGGCAATTAAAAGAATAGGCTTATTATTGTCAAGC
This sequence comes from Clostridia bacterium, assembly GCA_017622555.1. Classification (GTDB taxonomy): domain Bacteria; phylum Bacillota; class Clostridia; order Oscillospirales; family Acutalibacteraceae; genus UBA737. Next base: position 76,721 of record JAGAQV010000001.1, on the reverse strand, counting down.
GACTTAAACCAAGCACCACGGTTACAGTGTGAAAGTAAATTCATAAGGTCACCCATAGCCGACACGCTAAAACGGAAGGTACAATATTTATCTGCAGCATATTTTGTTATAACCTCACGGTCGGTAGTAAGCCATTCGTAAGGGGTGTCACCCTCAAAGCCTTTGTTATAGCTGCCGAACGCCATATTATGAATAAAGTTGGATTTGTGCATTTCACCTTTAAAGGCCTTAATGATTTTTACAAGCAAAAGACCTGCTGACGAAGCAGGATTTGGCCCACTGGTGCCGCAAAAAATAAATTTGTCGTATTCGCTTTTGTAGGTTTCAGCAACAAGTCTTGATATGAATGAACCCATTGAATGCCCCATCAATACGGTGGGAAGAGTGGGGTACATATTTTTAACAACTTTTGTAAAGGCTACAACGTCGTTTACTAAATATTTCCAACCGTCTTTATGTGCAATAAAGCCAAGCTCGTCATCGCTATCAGCGGTTTTACCGTGTCCCAAATGGTCGTAACCGAAGATAACGTAGCCGTTTTCAGCCAAAAATGACATTAAGTGGTCGTAACGGTCAATATATTCGGTCATACCGTGAACAAGGTGGAAAAGACCTTTTATTTCGCCTGAGGGAATATAAATTTTACCTCTTAAAGTGTGAATATTATCGGTGCTTTTAACCTCTAACGCTTTAATTTCATAACTCATAAAAATTACTCCTCACTAAAAGCTTTGGCGGCTTTTACAGCTTTTTGCCAGCCCTTAATTTGTTCACTGCGAATATTATTGTTCATTGATGGACAGTAAAGCATTTCACTTGTGCCTATTGCTTTAATTTCGTTTAAATTTTTCCAAAATCCAACGGCAAGCCCCGCAAGGTATGCCGCACCCAAGGCAGTGGCTTCGGCATTTAAAGGACAGCAAACCTCGGTGTTGGAAATATCCGCCTGAAACTGCATTAAAAACTTGTTTTGTGAAGCGCCGCCATCTGCACGGATAGTATTAATCGGAAGACCCGTATCGTTTTTAAGCGCTTGTAAAAGGTCGTTTGTTTGGTAAGCAATTGATTCAAGTGCTGCACGAATAATGTGATTTTTGTTACTGCCACGCGTTAACCCACAAATTGTACCACGGGCGTACATATCCCAATAAGGAGCGCCAAGCCCTGCAAAAGCGGGAACAATGTAAACACCGTTTGTGTCCTTAACCTTAAGAGCATATTTTTCACTTTCAGGGGATGAAGAAATTAACTTTAATTCATCACGAAGCCACTGAATAACGGCGCCGCCAACAAACACACTGCCTTCAAGTGCATATTGTACCTTACCATCAGCACTGGCGGCAATTGTTGTTAAAAGCCCGTTTTGGCTTTCAAAAGCGGTTTTTCCGGTATTCATTAACAAAAAGCAACCCGTACCGTATGTGTTTTTAACACTGCCTTCAGTAAAGCAACGCTGACCGAAAAGGGCGGCTTGTTGGTCACCTGCAATACCTGAAACAGCTATATCGGTGCCCATAATGTTAACATAACCGTAAATTTCACTTGACGGCTTTACAGTGGGTAGCATACTTTCAGGGATGGTTAAAATATCAAGAAGCTTTTTATCCCAGCAAAGCTTATGTATATCGAAAAACATTGTACGTGAAGCGTTTGTGTAATCGGTTACGTGTATTTTACCGTTTGAAAGCTTCCAAATAAGCCATGTGTCAATAGTGCCGAAAAGCAAATCGCCCTTTTCAGCTTTTTCACGGGCGCCCTTTACGTTATCCAAAATCCATTTAATTTTTGTTCCGCTAAAATAAGCGTCAATTTTAAGCCCTGTGGTTTTGGCAATATAATCTTCTAGTCCACGTGATTTTAACTCATCACAAAATTCAGCTGTGCGGCGGCATTGCCACACAATTGCGTTATAAACGGGCTCGCCTGTATTTTTGTCCCACACAACAACAGTTTCACGTTGGTTTGTAATGCCAATTGCCGCAATTTCATCGGGGTTGGCATCTACCTTGGTTATTGCTTCTATAAGTGAAGAATACTGTGCCGAATAAATTTCTAACGGGTTGTGTTCAACATAACTGCTTTGGGGGTAAATTTGTGTAAATTCGTGCTGGGCTGTGCTTACTGCATTACCGTTTTTATCAAAAAGTATTGCACGGGCACTTGTGGTGCCCTCATCAAGTGAAAGAACGTATTTTTTCATAAAACCACCTAATTATTTTAAAATAATGCGGGGAACACGGGGGGAAATACCGCAAATAATTTCATAATTAATGGTGCCGCAAAGGTCAGCCAATAAATCAACCTTTAAATCTTTGCCGAAAAGCAGTACCTCATCACCCATTTTAACGTCGGGAATATCAGTAACGTCAACACACATTTGGTCCATACAAACCCTGCCTACAATGTCGGCACGCTGACCGTTAATGTAAACAAAGCCTTGGTTTGAAAGTAAACGGGGATAACCGTCAGCATAGCCTGCGGTTACTGTAGCGATTTTCATTGTTTTTTCACATTTAAAGGTACGACCATAGCTTACTGTATCACCTGGGTGAATTTCTTTAACAAGCGATACAACCGATTTTGCGGTCATAACAGGGACAAGGTCATCTTCTACAGCCAAAGTGCTTGAAGGGGAAAGCCCATAGAGCGAAATACCGATTCGTGCCATATCTAAATGCTTATCGTTATCTAAAATTGCACCTGCCGAATTACAGCAGTGGTATACCGTGTCGTTAAAGCCTTCAGCTTTAAAAGTGTCACACGCTCTTATAAACAGTTCGTATTGTTTTTGTGTAAAGCCGTCCTCCTGCGCTTCGTTGCGGTCAGCAACAGCAAAATGTGTGAAGACGCCTTCGCAAATAATGTTTGGCAATTTTGCGGCCGCTAAAGCACTGGGTAGTTCGCAAAGCTCGTCAGTTTTACAGTTGAAGCCAAGGCGTGACATACCTGTATCAAGCTTAATGTGAGCTTTTACTTTTATACCGTGAAAAACTGCCAAGGCGGAAAGCTTTTGAGCGTATTCAGTAGAGTAAACACATTGTGATATATTAAACTTTTCAAGCTCACGTACCATTTCAACGGGGGTGTAGCCTAAAATAAGAATAGGCTTTTCAATGCCATATTCCCTTAAAGCAACAGCTTCATCAATATTTGAAACGGCAAACCAGTCAGCACCATTTTGTTCTAAAATGGGACACAAATCCTTGGCGCTGTGACCGTAAGCATTAGCTTTTACAACAGCCATAAGTTTTTTGCCATTAAGCTTTTGTTTAAATATATTAAGGTTATGTATCAGGGCCTTTGTGTCAATTTCGGCCCAGGTTCTATGCAAAAAATCCATATTATCACCTAAGGGTATTATACCAATATATTACTTATTTTGCAATCGGTTATTTACCTTTTGCGCAAGAGGTATAAAAATAATGCTTAAAAACATCCAATAAAACGAATATAAAAGACAAATTTGTCCTTTGAAATTAAATGGCCGTGAAGAATAGTTCCACACGTTCTGCTTTAAAATTATGTTAAAAAATATTCCAAAAATAAGCTCGATAAAGGTTACAAACCCGCTTCCTGCAAGTGCTTTTATAAAAACGCCTGCATTTTTAAGCTTTTTACCCAAATATCCAAAAAACGAAAAACAAATACCACCGGCTAAAAGCATTGACGGGTGAGTTTTACCGCTCCATAAAACTTCAACAAGACCATAACCGAAAGCTCCAATTAAAAACATAATAATTTTACACATAATTTCACCCGTTTTATTATGTGTAACCGTTTTAATAATATGTGTAAATAAAAACTGCGACAGTAGCCTGTCGCAGTAAGTTTATTTTTTAATTTTCAGCTTTTTAAGGTTGTTTTCCAAATCGCTTAAAAAGAACGATAAGCAAAAACCAATTACCATTAAAGCAAGTGAAATTGCGGTTTTTCCGTTAAGCCCCAGCACACAGCTTTCGTTTAAAAGCTTTGGTATAATGGAAATAAATAAACCGAAAATCACAGAAAAGGTTATGGTGTAATAACGTTTTAAAAGGAGGTTTATAATGCTTGAAATTAACAAAACACCAATTGCTAAACCAACCGCTGTGGGAAGTGCAATTTTAAGGAAAAAGTCGAGCTGTAAAAGGTTATCAAGGTCAGCTACTGACAGCCACATTTTATACATACCGAAGTAGTTCAAAATAACTGCGCTGTCAACACCTGGAATAATGTAAGAAGCGGCAACAACCAAGCCTAAAACAACTGCTTGTAAAATGTTAGGGTTGCTAATTTCCTTAAAGCCGACACCTCCCATATAGGAAAGGGTAAGCCCAAATGCAGTTGCACCTAAAATTAAGAAAATGTAACGTTTGGGGAATTTTTTGCCATCAGATTTCTTCTCTTTAGTAACCTCACGGATAAAGAGAGGAATGGTGCCCACCACCAAACCTAAAAAGGTAAAGCGTGTTTGCATTTCAAAATTAGTTAAAAAGAACTGCGCAATTTTGCTGAACATCAGCATGCCTGTGCCGATACCCATTGCAAGCGGTATTAAAAATAGTAAATTCTTTTTAAAGTTTTTAAAAATGGTGCTTATTGCATTGAGCGCTTTGTGGTAAAGCCCGAAAATAACAAGCAGCACACTGCCCGAAAGACCGGGGGTTATTGCGCCAAGGCCAACTACAATACCTTTTAGTAGTGTTGTAAGAAATTCTTTTAAAGCAGTCATAACTTACCTCATAAATTGAAATCCTTTATATTATATAACAATTCCCAAAATTCTACAACACAAATTTTTTAATTAATCTATAAAGTTTTTATTATTTATTGCCTGAAGCGAATTATAGCTATCGATAATTTCCATTATGGCATCGTAATGCATTTCGCCCACTTTAAATATTAGCTCCTTGTTAAGACCTGTAAATGCTGTAATATAAATGAATTTATCGGTTTTATAAATTGTTGCCGAATATTCACTGAATAAAAGGTCATTACTGCAAGCATAAAGGTCGGTGACAGCATATTGACTTAAAAGGTCAATATCAATGCTTTCGTCAGGGGCTGTGGTTGTAATAACCTCTTTTACAGCCTTTTCAGCCTCTTCAGAAATTATTTTTTCCTTTTGCATATAACTGCCAATTTCGTCGCTGTCGTCCCAGTAGCTGTAATAAAAGCAAAAGCCCTCAAAATAATTGCCTGAATTTATGCGTTCGGCAATACTGTCGTAAATATCAGTTCTTGCAAAAAATGCTGTAGTACCGTCTGAAGACGAATAGCTGTGTGAATTAATGTAAAGCTTATCCTTAGTAAGATAAGCACGACCGCCGAATTGTTCAGACAACAAAACGGGTAAATCCTTATCGGTGATATAAAGGTTTGTGCTATAGGTTATATTAGGTGAAAAAGCACTGCAAGGAGGCAACTGCTTATATTCGTTTCCGTCATATTCAAGGTTGCCATCATCGTTAAAATGTATTTGTGCATCACGCATTTTATCAATTGCATTACAGCCTATAAGAGAAAAGCAAAGCAAAACAGTCAAGGCTAAACATAATAATTTTTTAACGTGTTTCATTTTATTCTCCTCCTATTCAAGATTAAGCTTTCGGCTTATAATTCGTTGAACTACGAAATAGAAAACTACCGTCATTATTATCGACCATACAATTAAGGAAATAAAAATTATATGGAAAAATGCAAAAGGATGTGCTTCAATAAATCTTTCGATTGCTTCGTAGGGGATATAAGGCTCGGCAATAGACATTGCGATAGAAAAGAAGGTGCCTATGGCCTGTGTTGCGGCTGAATAAATAAAGTAGCAACCAACCGAAAGTAATATACGGTTTTTCTTTGCGGTTTGTCCAATTGCTATAAAGCAATAATATAAAAGGTAGCTTGAAATGACCGAAAGCAGCATAATTACAACAAATTCAATTACATATAAAACTATGTGCATTGTGCCGCCTTTGGGAAGCTCGGCTAACAAATTCTTTAAAAGGTAAACGCCTGCTTTTACGGCTTCGTTTAAAATATCACCCGAAATAGTAATAAGCGTTGCGGCAATAACCGAAACAAACACAATAACGCTGTAAACAACTGCCGATAAAAGCTTTGCAAACAAATGCTGATTTGTGCTTACGGGTAAAGTAAAGCTTAAATAGCCTTCGTTCGAAAAAAGGTTTTTATAAAACCTTACAATTGATACAATAAACGTCATAATAAGGGCGGCGTACGCTGCTAAAGCAAACATAGCGTAAGATGAGCCCTGTAATATGTAGTAAACAATTGAATCAAATTCAAAAAACAGTAGAAGTCGTGTAAATAAAGCCAAGGCAAAAATTACAGCCTCAATAATTATAAGGGTACGCGCGTAATATTTGGCTTCGTGTTTTAAAAGTTTCTTTACCATCTGAATTCCTCCCTGAAAAGCTCATCAACGCTTTTGCCGTATTCCTCGCGAATTTCGTCAACCGACTTATGAAGCACAACCTTACCTTTATTAATAAATATGGCTTCATCTAAAATGGGTTCAATATCGGCAATAAGGTGGGTGGATATAATAACCGACGCTTCGGGGTTATAGTTATTTATAATTGTTGAAATAACGTAATCACGGGCTGCGGGGTCAACTGCGGCAATAGGCTCGTCAAGCACGTAAAGCTTAGCGTTGCGGCTCATAATAAGTATAAGACAAACCTTTTCTTTATTACCTTTTGAAAGGGTTTTTAATTTGCGATTAGGCTCAATATCGAGCTTTTCAAACATTTCAAAGGCAAGCTCACGTCTGAAATCGCTGTAAAAATCGCAAAATAAATCAACAAGCTGACTTACCGTCATCCATGAATTTAAAAAGTTGTTATCAGGTAAATACGAAACAACCTTTTTACTTTCAACACCGGGTATTTTGCCGTCAATCCAAATTGAGCCCCAGGTGGGTGTTAATAAACCGTTTACAAGCTTAATAAAGGTGGTTTTACCCGAACCGTTAGGACCTAAAAGACCAATGATTTTGCCGCTTTCAACGGTTAAATTTAAATTGTCAAGTGCCGTAAGACCGCCGTATTTTTTTGTTAGGTCCTGACAATGTAATAATTCACTCATTTGTTCCACTCCTTAATATAAATTTTAACCTGTTCTTCATTAAAGCCAAGCTGTGCCATAGCAGAAAAATAGGCTTTTGTTTTAGCTTCTGCAAGGGTATCAACCTGTTCTTGTGCACGGTAAGCATTGTTGCCCACAAACCAGCCCGAACCTCGTATAGAATAAATTAGCCCCTTGCTTTCAAGCTGTTCGAACGATTTTTGAACAGTGTTGGGGTTGACACCTGCCTTAACGGCCACTTCACGCACCGATAAAAGCTTAGCATCAGGCGGAAATTCACCCGTTGCAATACAAGCTGATATTTGGTCGCAAATTTGGGGACAAATTGGCAGTGATTTGTCAATTTTAAATTCCATTTCATCACCTCGAAAGTGTACTACTGTACTATTATAGTAATACACTTTTGCAAAAATGTCAAGAGTTTTTCTAAAAAATAAAAACACGGTAGAAAACCTACCGTGTTTAAATTATTTCTTGTTCTTTTTAAAAGCTAAATAATCCTCCAAAATTATTACTGCCGCAACGGCATCAACAACGTTTTTTCGTTTTTTGCCACGTGTGTCGGTGAAATTAAGAGCAGTATGAGCCGAAACAGTGGTACAGCGTTCATCCCACATAACAACGGGAAGGGAAGTGGCTTCTTTAATTTTTTCGCCGATTTCACTACATTCTTCGGCGCGCCAACCAAGTGTACCGTCCATATTTTTGGGAAGTCCAACAACAATTTCCTCAGCATTTAACTCTTTTGCCCATTCGGCAATTCTTGTTACTAATTTTTCGGTGTTATATTCGTTAATTACCGTTTTTGGAAATGCAAAGCCTTCGCCCTTGTCGGAAACGGCAATACCTGTACGTGCCTTACCTAAATCAACTGACATTATAATCATTTTGACCCCTCCGCTTGTAAGAATTTTGATGGACGTGCAGTTTGTCTTATAAGGTCGGGGGTCAAATGTGAAGAATCGTTCGAAAGTTTAATTGTAATATTACCATCATCGTCAATTTCAAAAAGACAAATTGCCGTGTTATCAAAAAGGGTAACCTGCTTAAGCTTTGTAATATCATTATATAAAATGCGGCATTCAAGACAACGAATAATGCCACCATGAGAAGTACAGACAATGGTTTCACCCTTGTGCTTTGCTAAAAGTTCAAAAAAAGCATTTTCAATTCTTTTATAAGCATCACGCATTGCTTCACCGTTTTGCGGTGCAAAATCATGCGGGTGGTTAAACCAAGCATCCTTTAGGTCAGGGTGTTCAGCAAAAGAAATATCAATGGGCTTGCCTTCAATAACACCGCCGTCAAGCTCAGTAATGCTATTTAAAACCTCAATTTCAATATCACGGTTCCCTTTAATTGCAAAAGCGGTTTTTTGGGCACGCATTAATGGGCTTGTATAAATTTTATCAAGCGGAATATTTGAAAAACGTTCGCCAAGCTTTTCAAGCTGTTTTGCGCCAAGCTCGGTAATATCGGTATTAGTACTGCCTTGAAAGGTGCGATTAAGATTGCCTGTTGCTTCGCAGTGGCGAACAAAGTATATTTTTGTCAATTCTATCACCGAAAAGCATTATATCATTTTTAGCACATAAAAACAAGTTAAATGATAATTTCGTTTTCACTTTTTCCCGTTTTGAAAAATTCTTCAAGATTTTTAACGGTGGTTTCGGCAATGGCCGACAAGGCTTCCCTTGTTAAAAAAGCTTGATGCGAGGTTACAATAACGTTTGGCATTGAAATTAAACTGCTTAAAGTATCATCTCTAATAATTTCATCAGAATAATCTTCAAAAAACAGGTCGGTTTCTTCTTCATATACATCAAGCCCGGCAGCGCCGATTTGACCGCTTTTAAGCCCTGTAATAAGCGCCTGTGTGTCAACTAGTTTTCCACGTGAGGTGTTAATAATATAAGCGCCCTTTTTCATTTTTTTAATTGATTCTTCATTTATAATATACTTATTATCCTGCGTAAGTGGGCAGTGTAGCGAAACAATATCCGCCTGCGATAAAAGGTTTTCAAGGCTTTCGTATTTGCCGCAAAATTCAGTACTTTCTTGCGGGTCGAAGCCGATAATGTTCATACCAAAGCCATTGCAAATATCAGCAAAAACACGACCAATTTTACCTGTGCCGATAACACCAACCGTTTTACCTTTTAAATCAAATCCTGTTAGTGAGTCAAGCGAAAAGTTGTGGTCGCGTGTACGAATATATGCGCGGTGAAGCTTGCGGTTCAGCATTAAAATCATACCCATGGCGTGTTCGGCAACGGCGTAAGGGGAATAGGCGGGTACACGCACAACTTTAATTCGATTGCGGGCAAATTTTAAATCAACGTTGTTATAGCCCGCACACCTAAGCGCTATAATTTTTACTCCGTAATTTTCAAGCTTTTCAATAACACGGCGGTTTATATTATCGTTTACAAAAACACAAACCGCATCACAGCATGCCGCCATACTTACGGTATCTTCATTTAATTTGTTTTCAAAAAAACGAAAGTTAAGTTCTTCACCCGAATATTTTTGAAAGCTTTCACGGTCATAGCTTTTTGTGTCAAAAAATGCAATTGTTTTCAAAATATCACCTCTATAACGTAATATTAAATATTTTTATCAAAAAATTTGTTCATATACACTATTGTAAATTTAACTGTTTTTTTGTATAATTACTTCAATGAATTCTAAAAAAAGGGATGATCAAAATGAAAAAATATCTTAACCGACTTTTCATTGATGGCCTTTCAGGTATGGCTTACGGTCTTTTTTCGACACTTATCATCGGTACAATTATTTGCCAAATTGCAAATATAATTGGTGGTAATGCGGTTGGTACATACTTGAATGCTATGGGCAGTGTTGCCAAAACCCTAACGGGCGCAGGCATTGGTGTTGGTGTTGCTTGTAAATTAAAGGCATCCCCCTTAACAACCGTTGCCGCCGCTGTTGCAGGTATGGTTGGCGCATTTCCAACCGTTGCAAAGGAAGCCTTTGCACTTGGTGCCCCCGGTGAGCCGCTTGGCGCCTTTATTGCTGCTTACGTTGCAATTGAAATTGGCTATTTGGTTTCAGGCAGAACAAAGGTTGACATTATTGTTACCCCCGTTTGCTGTATTTTACTTGGCTCTATGGCGGGTTATTTTGTTGGTCCTTATATTTCAACCTTTATGAAATGGGTTGGTCAGCTTGTAAACGTTAACGTTGAGCAAAGTCCAATTTTAGGTGGTATAATAGTATCGGTTATTATGGGTATTTTACTTACTTTACCCATTTCTTCAGCGGCTGTCGGCATTTCAATGGGACTTTCGGGTCTTGCGGCAGGTGCGGCAACAATTGGCTGCTGCTGTAATATGGTTGGCTTTGCGGTTATAAGCTACCGTGAAAATAAATTCGGCGGTCTTATCGCGCAGGGCATTGGTACTTCGATGATTCAAATGCCAAACATTGTCCGCCATCCTATAATTTGGCTACCTTCTATTATTTCAAGCGCAATTTTAGGGCCCGTGGCTTCAGCAGTTTTAAAAATGGTTAGCGACCCTATTGGCTCGGGTATGGGCTCGGCAGGTTTGGTTGGTCAGTTTTCGGCTTATACAACAATGGTTGCGGCAGGTACTTCACCCGTTGTTGCCATGCTTGAAATTGTGCTTATGCACTTTATTTTACCTGCGGCTTTATGTCTTGCAATTGCTGAAGCAATGCGTAAGCTTGGTTGGATAAAATCGGGCGATTTAAAGCTGGTGTCAGCAAATGCGTAAAGGTGAAAGAACTGTTGAGGCGGTAAACCGTCTTGAAAAGTTGTATCCTGATGCGATTTGCTCTTTAGAGTATAAAGACGCTTTTCAACTGCTTGTTGCAACTCGGCTTTCGGCGCAGTGCACCGATAAGCGTGTTAATATGGTAACACCCGACTTGTTTTTTGAATTTCCCACAGCCGAAAAAATGGCAAATGCGGAATTAAATAGGGTAGAGCAGCTTATTAAAACCTGCGGTCTTTACAAAACAAAGGCTAAGGATTTAATTAAACTAAGTCAGCAAATATTAGATGACTTTGACGGCAAGGTGCCCGATACTATCGAAGAGCTTACAACCCTTTCGGGTGTGGGCCGCAAAACCGCAAATTTAGTGGTTGGTGATATTTATAAAAAGCCTGCCGTTGTGTGCGATACGCATTTTATTCGTATTTGTAACCGTTTGGGGCTTGTTGAAAGTGATAATCCGCTTGTGGTGGAAAAGGCAATGCGTAAGCTTTTGCCACCCGAAAAATCAAACGATTTTTGCCACAGAAGTGTGCTTTTTGGCAGGGATGTTTGCGTTGCACGAAGCCCCAAGTGTGATGAATGCGTTTTGGCGGATATATGCCCTAAGAAGATAAAGAAAAAATAATATTTGGTGAACATTTTGAATGATGAAATGAATTATAAAAAGTGTTGTTTTTCGGGGTACAGACCGTCAAAATTTCCGTTTGCTCTAAAAAGTAATAATGCCGATTTTGAGGTTATGCTTCGTAATTTAACCACAACAATTTCGGCCTTAATTGACGATGACTGCCGTGTTTTTTATACGGGCATGGCTTCCGGCTTTGATATTATTGCTGCCGAAACGGTGCTTAAATTCAAAGAAAAACAAAGTGATATTAAGCTTATTGCTGTTGTGCCATTTGAAGAACAGGAGAAATCATATTCTAATGAATGGAAAACACGTTATGAACAGGTCTTAAACCGTTGCGATGAGGTTAATGTGCTGTCAAAGGAATACCATGCAGGGTGCTACCAAAACCGTAATAAATTTATGGTGGACAGCAGCGATTATGTTGTTACTTGGTATGATGGTAAGCAGGGCGGAACACGAAACACCTTAAATTACGCCCAAAAGAAAAAGCGATATATTGTAAACGTAAACACCGAATATTTTAAGGAATTTAACAATTCTCAGTTTAAAATGGATATTTAGTTTAAAAACCGCCGTTATTTCGGCGGTTTTTGCATTTATATTATTATAATATATTGACTTTTTTATGTTTTTGAGTATAATTGTATACAGAAAAACATAGAGGTGAGAAGTTTGCTGGAACTTTCTAACAAAACAAATTTACTCGAACAAAAAATATATAAATACGAGCTTCAGGACGTTGCTGACCCGAATTTATACCGTGATATTTATTCTTACGATTCGGTCCCCAAGGTTGCTTTTAACCACCGCCGTGTGCCAATGGGTATGCCTGAAGAAATTTGGATAACCGACACGTCGCTTCGTGACGGTCAGCAGTCGGTTGAGCCTTACACCGTTAAGCAAATTGTTGATTTATACAAGCTTATGTCTAAGCTTGGCGGTCCTTACGGTATTATTCGCCAAACTGAATTTTTTGTTTACAGCAAAAAGGACAGGGAAGCTTTAGAAAAGTGTCAGGAATTGGGACTTAAATTTCCCGAAATCACTACTTGGATTCGTGCAAGCAAGGAAGATTTTAAGCTTGTAAGGGATTTGGGCATTCGTGAAACGGGTATTTTGGTTTCGTGCAGTGACTATCACATTTTTAAAAAGCTTAAAAAATCAAGAAAAGAAGTTCTTGATATGTATCTTGCTGCAGTTGCCGAAGCCTTTGAAGCGGGCGTTATGCCAAGGTGCCACCTTGAAGATATTACCCGTGCTGATTTTTATGGATTTGTCGTACCGTTTGTAAACGAGCTTATGAAAATGTCGCAGGATGCAGGCATTCCTGTAAAAATTCGTGCTTGTGACACAATGGGCTATGGTGTACCTTACCCCGAGGTTGCTTTACCCAGAAGTGTACCCGGTATAATTTACGGTCTTCAGCATTATTCAGACGTTCCATCTGAAATGCTTGAATGGCACGGTCATAACGACTTTTATAAGGCTGTTGCAAATGCTTCTACCGCTTGGCTTTACGGTGCGTGTGCGGTTAACTGTTCGCTTTTGGGTATAGGGGAAAGAACAGGTAACATTCCGCTTGAAGCTATGATTATGGAATATGCATCTCTTCGTGGTTCACTTGATGGTATGGATACAACCGCTATTACCGAAATTGCTGAGTATTTCAAAAATGAAATGGGTTACGATATTCCGCCTATGACCCCCTTTGCAGGTCGTAATTTTAACGTTACACGCGCAGGTATTCATGCCGATGGTCTTTTAAAGGATCAGGAAATTTATAATATTTTTGATACCGAGAAGATTTTAAACCGTCCCGCAACTGTTACAATTAGCAAGACCAGCGGTTTAGCAGGTATTGCATATTGGATAAACACAAATTATCGTCTTTCGGGTGATGATGCTTTAGATAAAAAAGACCCGCTTATTTTGAAGCTAAAGGAATGGGTTGATGCCGAATATGAAGACGGCCGTCAAACCGCACTTTCTAACTTTGAGCTTGAAAGCAAAATTGAAGAATTATCCGGCGGTAAATTTAAAAGACTTTAGGAGTTGACATATAATGGACCATAAAACCGTTTCATTGGCAGATCAGGTGTTCGAACACCTTGAAACCGATATTTTAAGCGGTAAATATCAGCGCGGTGATATTTTAACCGAAAACCATTTGTGCGAAATATTGGGTGTAAGCCGTACACCTATTCGTGAAGCGCTTCGCCGTCTTCAGCAAGAGCATTTAATTGTTGAAACAGGCAAAGGCTCACAGGTGCTTGGTATCAGTGAGGATGACTTGCGTGATATTTATATTATTCGTGAACAGCTTGAAGGCTTGGCGGCAAAAATGTCAGCTGAAAAGGCAAGCGAGGAAGATATTAACGAGCTTAAATCGGCACTTGAATTGCAGGAATTTTACCTTGCAAAGCAAAACAGCGAACAAATTCGTTTAATGGATAACCGTTTTCACGAAATTCTTTACAAAATCAGCGGCAGTCACGTTTTTTATAACACACTTTTGCCGCTTCACAAAAAGGTGCAAAAATACCGCAAGGTTTCCCTTCAAAGTCAGTCCCGTGCGAATGAATCGGTGGCTGAACACCGTGAAATTTTGAATGCAATTATAAAACACGATGCCGCTGCGGCTGAAGCCTTTACCGCACAGCACGTGAAAAATGCTTATAAGCATATAGCAGGAAAGGACTGATAAAAATGGGTTTAACCATAGCACAAAAAATCATTAAAGCCCATATGATAAGCGGCGAAATGACCGTAGGTAGTGAGGTCGCTTTAAAAATTGACCAAACCTTAACTCAGGATGCAACAGGTACAATGGCTTACCTTGAATTTGAAACAATGGGTCTTGACCGTGTTAAAACCGAGCGTAGCGTTGCTTATATTGACCATAATACCTTACAGTCTGGCTTTGAAAATGCCGACGACCACCGTTATATCCAGTCGGTTTGTAAAAAACACGGCATTTATTTTTCACGCCCAGGTAATGGTATTTGCCATCAGGTTCACCTTGAACGCTTTGGAAAGCCGGGTAAAACCCTTATTGGTTCCGACAGCCATACTCCCACAGGCGGCGGTATAGGTATGCTTGCAATGGGTGCGGGCGGTCTTGACGTTGCGGTTGCAATGGGTGGAGGCGCTTATTACATAACAATGCCCAAAATGTATAAGGTAAACCTTATTGGTAAATTAAACCCCTTTGTTACTGCAAAGGATATTAGCCTTGAAATTTTAAGAATTTTATCGGTAAAGGGCGGTGTTGGCGCCATTATTGAATGGGGTGGCGAGGGTATTAAATATTTATCCGTTCCCGAACGTGCAACCATTACAAATATGGGTACAGAACTCGGCGCTACAACTTCGATTTTTCCATCAGACGAGATTACCAAAGCCTTTTTAGAGGCCGAAGGCAGAGGAGAAGATTATATAGAATTATCAAGTGACCCCGATGCAGTATACGACAAGGTAATTGATATTGATTTAAACGAATTAAAGCCACTTATTGCTTGTCCTCACAGCCCCGATAACATTGCCACTGTTGAGTCGCTTAAGGGTACCAAGGTCGATCAGGTTTGCATTGGCTCTTGTACAAATTCATCACTTCTTGATATGTTAAAGGTTGCGGCACTCTTAAAGGGTAAAACTATTGACCCAAGTGTTAGCCTTTCAATTTCACCCGGTTCTAAGCAGGTTTTAACGATGCTTGCTGACTGCGGCGCATTATCCGACATTTTGGCTTCAGGTGCACGTGTGCTTGAATGTGCTTGCGGACCCTGTATCGGCATGGGCTTTTCGCCAAATTCGGCAGGTGTATCGCTTCGCACCTTTAACCGTAATTTTATTGGCCGCAGCGGTACAGCCGATGCAAGTGTTTATCTTGTTTCACCCGAAACTGCAGTTGCGGCAGCTCTCACAGGCTATATTACTGACCCACGACTGCTCGGTAATATGCCCGAAATTAAAATGCCCGAAAGCTTTAAAATTGATGACAGCGCTGTTATTGCCCCCGCAAGTGAGGCAGAGGCTGCTGATTTGGAAGTTTTACGTGGACCGAACATTAAACCATTTCCCGAAGCAAAACCGCAGGAAGACACTTTGAGCGCCGAATTAGTGCTTAAGGTTGGCGACAATATTACAACCGACCACATTATGCCCGCAGGCGCAAAAATTCTTCCTTACCGTTCAAATATTCCGCACCTTTCACAGTTCTGCTTTGGTGTGTGTGACAGTACTTTTCCTGAAAGAGCAAAGGCGCTTGGCAAGTCAATTATTGTCGGCGGCAGTAACTACGGTCAGGGCTCATCCCGTGAACACGCAGCACTTGTTCCTATGTATTTGGGTGTTCGTGCGGTAATTACAAAAAGCTTTGCACGTATTCATATTGCAAACCTTATAAATTCGGGTATAATGCCCTTAACCTTTAAAAATGCTGACGATTATGATAAGCTAAATCAAGGTGACAAGCTTACTTTAACTAATGTTTTCGACGGTATGGATAAGGGTGAAATCATACTTAAAAACGAAACCACGGGCGAAGAATTTACCCTTTGCTGCAGCTTTACCGAAAGACAGAAAGCAATTTTAAAGGCAGGCAGTCTTTTGGCATATACAAAGGTTGGTGAATAAAATGCAGCAGTATATTGATAATGCAGTTGAGCAGTTTAAAATGCTTTTAACACAGCAAATTGCTCGTCAGCAGGAAATGGAAAGGAATAATGAGGTTACCGATTATCAGTCACTCGATAAAATAATTATCGGTATATGCTCAGGTGACGGTATTGGACCGATTATTTCTAAAGAAAGCGAGCGCATTTTAAATTACATTTTAAAGGATGAAATCGCAAATGGTAAGGTTGAGCTCCGTGTAATTGAGGGTCTTACCATTGAAAACCGTATTGCTAAAAATAAAGCCATTCCTGACGATGTTTTGGCCGAAATTAAGGCTTGTAACGTAATTTTAAAGGCTCCAACAACCACCTTAAAGGGTGGCACACTTGAAAGCGCAAACGTTGCCATGAGAAGAGAGCTTGACCTATACGCTAATGTTCGCCCCGTTTGTGTTCCCGAACAAAACATTGACTGGACCTTTTACCGTGAAAATACCGAAGGTGAATACGTTCTTGGCAGTAAGGGTGTTGAAATTCCCGACACCTTGGCATTTGATTTTAAGGTTACAACTAATGCAGGTACACGCCGTATTTGCCGTGCCGCTTTTGAATTTGCCCGTAAAAACGGTAAAACAAACGTTGCCATTGTAACAAAGGCAAACATTATGAAAAAGACTGACGGTAAATTTTCACAAATAGCACACGAAATCGCAGCTGAATACCCCGAAATTACCGCTGAAGAATGGTATATCGATATTATGACGGCAAACCTTGTGAACGAAAATATTCGAAGCAAATTCCAGGTGTTTGTAATGCCCAATTTGTATGGTGATATAATTACTGACGAAGCGGCTCAAATTCAGGGCGGTGTAGGAACAGCAGGCAGCGCAAATATTGGTGATAAATACGCTATGTTCGAGCCTATCCACGGCACAGCGCCCCGCCTTATTGAAGCTGGTAGGGGTGATTACGCAAACCCAACAAGTATGTTTAAGGCCACTGAAATGATGCTTCGCCATATCGGTTTTACCGATAAGGCTGACAAGCTTTCAAAGGCTTTAACTATTTGCACCGAAACTGAAAAAAAGGTTGTTGTTGACGATAGCGAACAAAGTGCAACCTGTGCTCAGTTTGGCGAATATGTAATGGAAACGATTGAAAAAATGTAAAACAAAAACCCACTCGAAAGAGTGGGTTTATTTTTAGCTGTATTTTTGAAACGCCTTATTTAAAAATATTTTAATTTCTTCACGCAAGGCTGCAGGTTTTAAAATTTCAACCTCGTCGGCATATTGCACCGCCCAATAAAGCATTGCTTTAGGACTTGCTGTAAGAGTAAACGTTACCTTATCTTCTGTTTTATTTATTTCTATATCTTTGCCAAACCAGTCAATTACGTGGTCAATAGTTTTTTCACTTGCAGTAAATACAATTTTTTCAGGCTTGTCGTTATACATATATGGCATTGCTGTGGTAAGTTCTTGATAGTTTATACCGTTTTTATAACCGTCAATATCCCTTATCGGAATAGCATCCCTGTCGGATATTTGAATATTTGTAATATGGTCAAGGCGGTGGTAAACCATGTGCTCCCAATATTTGCTGTAGCCCATTAAATAATAACGCTGGTTGTGTAGAATTAACTGATAAGGGCTTACACGCTGAAATGACGATTTATGTAAGTTTTTGTCTGCACCGAATTTATTGTAATCATACTGCACCATTTTGCCGTTTTCAATGGCTTCGTCAATAATTTCAATGTTGTAAAACAGGGCTTGGTTATCGGTTTTTCCCCAGTCGTTTACCGAATATATATTTTTAACGTGGCGGCGAAAATATTTGTTTGAAAGGCCGCAAAGCTTGTTAATTAGCTCTTTAGAATGCTTGGCGGTTATGTGTTTGCTGGCCAGTACACCGTCAATAAGTAATCGAAGTTCGCTGTCCTCAAAAGGCCTTTCGGCAAGGTAACTGCCTTGCTTTGTGGATTCGATTTCATAACCGGCTTCCTTTAAAAGCGCAAGGTTGCGACCAATAGTTTTTCGTTCAACCTCAATGCCGTAATCGTTAATTAAATATTCAATTATATCTTCTTGCTTTAAGGGGTGGTCACAGTCGCTGTAATTTTGTAAAATTTCCAGCACACGAAGTAACGCTAATTTTTTAGGTTCAAAGCCTTCCATAAAATCATCCTTAATTTAAACTAAAAACACAGTTAAAAACCGACTTACCGTTAAGCTTTCCTTCAATGTAAAAGCCGTTTTCAATTTGCTTTTTATAAACCTTAATTTCATCACCGTAATAGCTTTGTAAAACAAAGGTTATTTGCACGTCACTAACGTTAAGCGCTTCAAATTCATCGGGTGAAAAGCAGTTTAAAGCCATTCTTAAATATGCAATGTTGTTAGTGTGCTTATTGGTGTCAATATCAACAAAAGAACAGCGGTGAGTGTGATTATAATCATCTTCCTCAACCGTTTCACGCACCCTTATAAAATTACCTGCACCGCTTAAATAATCACGGTGGGGCATATCCGCAGGGTAGCACACACTGTTTGCGCGGCGAAGCTCCTTAGTGGTGTAATCAAGCGTACACCATTCACTACTGCCCATAACACAGGGTTCGTCATTTTTTTGCATTAAAAAGTCACGTCCAAAGCGTACGCCCTTTACAATTGTCGGCCATGTTTCAACTGTAACTATATCTTCCATTAGGGGTAGTGAATTTATTTTTATTTTAAACTTTGTTAAAACCCAAAATGCGTTTGATTTTTCCAAAAGTGTGGGCCCATCAACACCCATTTGTGTTGAATGAATGCCCGTAATAGACTGAAATAGTTCAACAATATGGTCAATACGCATTTTCCAGTTAGAATCAATTTCGGTGCTTTTAACCGTATATTCGGTTTTGTAAAAATTTTGCATCTAAATCACCAAGAATATTATAACATAATTTTAAAATTCATTCAATACGTTAAAAACAAAAAACCAAACCCGGCAATAGCCGAATTTGGAAATTTGGTGCGGGTGACAGGACTTGAACCTGCACGCGTAAGCGCTAGCTCCTAAGGCTAGTGCGTCTGCCAATTCCGCCACACCCGCAAATATTTAGTAAATCTATAATAACATTTTTTCAAAAAAAGTCAAGTTGAAATTTTAAAAGATGTTTTTATTGCAAATTGTTCTTGCTAATACAATTTCTTTATGTTAAAATGCATTATGTATAAATATACTTAAAATTAAAGGGACATTTTATGCTTAAATTCAAAAAATCAATTTTAGCAATTTTGCTTATTTTTGTTTTGCTTTTATCTGCTTGTAATGGTGATTCAATAACAAATAGCAGTGATGCTTCTAATGCGGCAACAGGAAGTAAACCATCAACCTCACAGGGTGGCTGCTCTACACCGTCGGAAAACTTAAAGCCCGATAGTACAAGCAGTGAAACCCTTGAAGAAGTTAAGGGTGACCACACCGATAAAGACAATAACGGTAGGTGCGATAAGTGTAACGAATCGGTTTTAGTGTATATTGATTTATTTGCTGTTAACGATCTTCACGGTAAGATTTGCGACAGCTCAAGTCAGCCCGGTGTGGACGAGCTAACCTCGTATTTTAAGCTTATGTATGAAAAAGAGGATAATGTTGTCGTGCTTTCAAGCGGTGATATGTGGCAGGGAAGCTCGGAATCTAATTTAACAAAGGGTAACCTTACAACCGAATGGATGAACTACGTTGGCTTTGAAAGTATGACTGTTGGCAACCACGAATATGACTGGGGCAGTGATGCCATTGCCGATAATGTAAATATTGCTAAATTTCCGTTTCTTGCTATAAATATTTATGCAAAAAACGATAATCAGCGTGTGGATTACTGTCAGTCTTCAGTTTTAATTGAAAGAAACGGTGTAAAAATTGGTATTATCGGTGCTGCGGGGGATAACTATTCTTCTATTGCATCAGATATGTCAAAGGATGTTTATTTTAAAACCGGTAAGGAATTAACAGCCCTTGTTAAAGCCGAATCTGAAAAGCTTAGAAAACAAGGCGCACAAATTATTGTTTATTCGCTTCACGACGGATATGGCCGTTCATCAAGCGGTACAAGCTTAATTGCCGATTCTAGTATGTCGGGATACTATGACCCATCTCTATCAGATGGCGGTTATGTTGACGTTGTGTTTGAAGCGCACACCCACCAAAATTACATACATAAGGATGCTTACGGCGTTTACCATTTGCAAGGCGGCGGTGAAAACAAGGGCATTTCACATGTTGAATTTGCAGTAAATGCCGTTAACTTAAACAAGCGTGTTACTGAGGCGGAATTTATATCGAACACGATTTATCAGTATCTTGACAAGGATTCTATTATTGATACATTGTTGAAAAAATACAAGGACGAACTTGAAATTTCAAGCAAGGTTTTAGGTAATAATCCATCTAAAAAGAATAGTGAATACGTTGAAGCGCTTGTGTCCCGTTTATATTATGAAAAAGGTATTGAAAAATGGGGCGATAAGTATGATATTGTGCTTGGCGGCGGATTTTTAAGGCTTCGCAGTCCGTATTATCTATTTGCGGGCGAGGTAAGATATTCGGATTTATTAAGTATTTTACCCTTTGATAATGAGCTTGTGCTTTGTAGCGTTAATGGTAGCGATTTAAAATCGAAATTCTTTGAAACAACCAATGAAGATTACCACATTTATTATGGCTCATACGGTGATGAGGTTAAAAATAATATACAATCGAATAAAATATATTATATTGTTGTTGATTCGTACACCTCTACCTATAAGTATAACAGATTAACCGAAATTGAACGTCTGGGACCTGATATATACGCCCGTGACTTATTGGCGCAGTATATTTTAGGCGGTCGTTTAAAATAGTTTTTTGAACCTTTATACCCGTTTTCCGTAAAATGTATTAGGAAAAGGGGCGGTATTGGTTGAAATTAAGCAAAAAATCAATTTTAACTGCAATAAGGGCTTGGCTTTGTTTACTTTTGGCGTTGTTAATTGTTTTTGGGGTAAGCTATTATAAAATGCTTCCCGTTATTAAGCGTTATGCTGAAAGTGTTGCCGAAACAGTTATGCTTAATTCCGCCAATGAGGCAGTAATTGCTGTTTTAAGGGATGAAGACATTACCTATGATGAAATTGCAAAGCTATCGCGGACAGAAGACGGCGCGGTACAAAGCCTTGAAATTGATGTTTATAAAATCAATAATTTAAAGAGCCGCATTTCAAATGAAATTTCAAGAATAATAGGCGGCAGGGAAGAATATAAGGTGTCAATTCCTGTAGGTAGTTTTTTTGATACACCCTATACTTCGGGAATTGGCCCAAAAGTACCCTTTAAAATGCAAATGACAACCACTGCTTTTGTCGATTTTACGCACGAATTTCGCAGCGCGGGGATAAATCAGGTTTTACATTTAATACACATAAAAATTAATATTCGTGGCAGCTTTGTTACGGCGTGGTATACAGGTAGTATAACCACACAAACTACAGCAATAGCCGCACAAACAGTTATTGTCGGCGCTACACCCGATGCCTTTACAAACGTTATTGAGGACGTTGACGATAACACTGCAGGTCTTATAAACGATTACGGAGCATTAACAGGAGAATGATATGGAAATTAGTTTAGCCGAAAAAAGAATAAAGGAACTCAGCGAAAGTCTTAAATATCACAACCGTAAGTATTATATTGAGGATTCACCCGAAATTTCTGACTTTGAGTATGATGCTATGCTTCGTGAGCTTGAGAATTTAGAAAGCGAATTTCCGCAGTTTAAGGCTGAGGATTCACCCACACAAATGGTTGGCGGTGCAGCTTCAAAGTTGTTTTCAGAAGTGGTGCACGCAGTTAAGATGGAAAGTCTACAGGACGTTTTCAATTTTGATGAGCTCAGAACCTTTTTATCAAAAATTGACCTTTCGAAAACCGAATTATCGGTTGAGCCTAAAATTGACGGCTTGTCGGTATCTCTTGAATACCGTGACGGTCTTTTCTTCCGTGGCTCTACCCGTGGCGATGGAGTTACAGGTGAAGACGTTACTGCAAATTTATTACAAATTAAATCTATTCCAAAGGCTATAAAGTTTATGGGTGAATTGGAAGTCAGGGGCGAAGTGTATATGCCCCGTGATAGCTTTTTCCGTCTTCGTGAGAGGCAGGAAAATTTGGGTGAAGCACCTGCTAAAAATCCTCGTAATGCGGCGGCAGGGTCTTTGCGTCAAAAGAATCCTAAAATTACAAAAGAACGTGAGCTTGACATATTTGTTTTTAACGTTCAGCGTATAACTGATAAGGAATTTTCGTCCCATATTGAAACGCTTGATTTTCTAAAAGATTTAGGCTTTAACACCTTGCCGACATATTTAAAATGTAATACTGTTGACAGTGTTATTGATGAAATTACCCGAATTGGTGACAGCCGTGGTAATTTATCCTACGATATTGACGGTGCGGTTGTAAAAGCCGATAATTTAAGCTATCGTAAAACTATGGGAAGCACCTCTAAGTTTCCAAAATGGGCAGTTGCATTTAAATATCCGCCTGAAGAAAAGGAAACCGTTTTAAAGGAAATTGAAATTAACGTTGGCAGAACGGGTGCATTGACACCCACCGCTGTTTTTGACCCTATTCAGCTTGCAGGTACAACGGTAAGCCGCGCAACTCTTCATAACGAGGATTTTATAACCTCAAAGGGTATTGGTATTGGCGATACCATAATTGTTCGCAAGGCGGGGGATATCATACCTGAAGTATTGGCAGTTTCTAAAAAAGGTGAAAATTCTCAAATTTTTAAAATGCCCGAATTTTGCCCGTCCTGTAATTCGCCTGTTTTCCGTGAGGAAGACGAGGCAGTTATAAGGTGCACTAATGCCGAATGTCCCGCACAGCTTTTACGACATTTAATTCATTTTACTTCCCGTGATGCTATGGATATTGAGGGGCTTGGACCCGCATTTTTAGAGCAGCTTTTGGATGCCGATTTGCTTCATAACATTGTTGATATTTATAATTTAGATTATGAAAAAGTGGCAACCCTTGAACGCACAGGTGAAAAGACTGTAAATAACCTTAAAGAAGCTATTGAAAAATCCAAAGAAAATGACCTTTCTAAGCTTTTATTTGCTTTTGGTATCCGCCATATAGGCGCAAAGGCAGGAAAGCTTTTAAGCGAGCATTTTGGCGACATAGACGCCATTATGAATGCTACTGCTGAGGATTTTGAAGGCATTGAGGGCTTTGGCAGTATTTTAGCAGAGTCGGCTGCTGAATTTTTCTCTTTGCCCGATACTAAAGAAATGGTTGAAAAGCTTAAAGCGCTTGGCGTCAATACCAAGTCACTTAAAGAGGTTAAGGACAACCGTTTTGCTGGTATGACCTTTGTGCTCACAGGAACCTTACCGACTTATCAGCGCAGTGAAGCCGCCGCCATTATTGAAAGCTTTGGCGGTAAAACCTCATCCTCGGTTTCTAAAAAGACAAGCATTGTTTTAGCAGGTGAGGAAGCTGGTAGTAAGCTTGACAAAGCTAATTCTCTTGGCATAAAAGTAATTGATGAAAATGAATTTAATGAAATGATTAAATAGGTGATTATATGATTTTTGAAACTAAGCTTGTATCCTCGCTTACAAAGGTTTTTCCTGATGAGGTTATGGGGCAGGAATTTTCAGCTGCATCAGCCTTAAAAAACGAACCGTTTTCCTTTCAAATTGCATTTAAAAAAGGGGACGAGGTACGTGACCCGCTGACCTTTTATATTCGTTTTGAAAGTGATTTACCGCTTGAACACTTAACCACATATAAGGTTGGCTATGTGCCCATTATTCATGCGGCGCCTGCCCGTTCGGACGAGCATTTTGACCGTAAAACAGCTGGTCTTTATCCAGATATTTTATACCGCCGCAATAACGAAAACCCTGTTTTTGACGAGGGGTTTTGGGAACCTCAGCATTTTGAAAAGGGCGAAAGAATAACCCTCACCGCAATGGATTCTTATCAGTCGTTGTGGCTTATCGTTAACGAAAACGGAAAGGAAATTAAGGCGGGAAATTACAACATTACGGTTGTGTTTTATTCTTCGAAGAATGCTTCTGAAATAAGCCGCCAAACCTTTAAGCTTGAAATAATTGATAAATGTCTTGTTGAGCAAGATGTGCTCAATACTTCTTGGTTGCACGTTGACTGTTTATGTGATGTTTACGGCGTTGAAATGTGGAGTGATAAGCATTTTGAAATTATTGAATCGTTTGTGCACGAGGCCGCAATAAACGGTCAAAATATGATAATGCTCCCAGCCTTTACGCCTCCGCTTGACACACCTGTTGGCGCTGAAAGAAAAACCGCACAGCTTGTTGGTGTTAAGGTTATAAACGGGGAATATAGCTTCGATTTTTCACTTATGAAGCGCTATGTTGAAGTTTGCTTTAAAGCAGGTGCTACATATTTTGAACATAGTCATTTGTTTACCCAATGGGGTGCAAGATCTGCACCTAAAATTATGGCAATGGTTGACGGTGAATATAAAAAAATATTCGGTTGGGAAACCGATTCTAAATCACCCGAATATGCCAAATTTTTAAAGGCTTACCTTAAAGCACTTAAGGTGTTTTTGAAAGAAAGCGGAATAAATAAAAATATTCTTTTCCACATTTCTGATGAGCCAATGACCAAGCATATAACCTATTATCACAACGCTAAAGATGTTGTAAAAAGTGAAATTGAAGGTTATATGTGCGGCGACGCCTTGTCGGGCTATGAATACTATGCTGACGGTACGGTTGAAACACCAATTGTTTGTGTTGCTTCACCCGATATGGATAAATTTGTAAACAATTGCGATAATTTGTGGGTATATAACACAGGCGATTTGGTTTACAATTCAATGCCTAACCGACTTATTACGACAACAGGCGCCCGTAACCGTATTTTAGGTACTCAAATGTACTACACTAATGCAAAGGGTTATCTTAACTGGGCGCTAAATTTCTACTATGGTGTTATGTGTCACGGTGTATTTAACCCAATGCAAAACCCATCAGGTGGCTTTACCGACCCCGGCGCATCCTTCCAGCTTTATCCCGACCCAACGGGTTCTGCTTTACCTTCAATTCGCATTAAGGTATTAAATGAAGCATTTATTGATAACCGCGCTTTAAAAACACTTGAAGCTATGATTGGCAGACAAAACGTAACGACGCTTTGTGAAAAGCATTTTGGCAAGGTTAATTATAATTTTTGTCCCTCTAATGATGATTTATTGGCTTTTCGTTTAAAGGTTAACAGCCTTATAAAAGCAAATATGTAAATGAGGTAATATTATGGGTATTATTACAAGGGTTGTTTCTTCACTTACTAAAGTTTTTCCCGATGAGGTAATGGGGCGTGAAATTCACAACGCTTCAGCGCTGAAAAACGAGCCGTTTTCTTTCCAAATTGCGTATAAAAAGGATAGTGAATGGCCAAACGGTATTTCTTTTTATACAAAAATTGAAACGGAATTGGAACTTTCGGATATTTCGGTTTACAAAGTTGGATATGTAAATGTTCTAAATCCTTATTCTAACCGAAGTGATAAGCATTTTGACCGCAAAACTGTTGGACTTTATCCTGATGTTTTATATAAGCGCAACACTGAAAATGAGATTAGAAACGACGGATTTTGGGAACCAAATTATTTTGAAATTAATGAAGACTATACCCTTACTGCTATGCCGTGTTATAATTCGCTTTGGTTTACAGTAAACGAAAACGGTCGTGAACTAAAGGCAGGGGACTATAAAATTAAAGTAACCTTTTTTGCCAGTGCTGACCAAAGTGAAATTTGTTCGTCTGAAATTTATTTAAAAATCATTGATAAATGTCTTTTGCCGCAGGACGTTCACAACACTTCTTGGTTTTACCCCGACTGTTTAGCCGACGTTTACGGCCTTGAAATGTGGTGCGACCGTCATTTTGAAATTATTGAAGCATTTATTACTGAAGCGGTTAAGCACGGGCAAAATATGATATACATTCCTGCGTTTACACCGCCTCTTGACACCCCGGTAGGTCAAGAAAGAAAGACTACTCAGCTTGTTGGTGTTGAGGTTATAAACGGTGAATATATTTTTGATTTTTCACTTCTTCGACGTTATATTGAAATTTGCAAAAGGGCAGGAGCGACCCACCTTGAGCATAGCCATTTATTTACCCAATGGGGAGCACGTTTTGCACCAAAAATAATGGCAACCGTTAATGGTGAATATAAACGCATTTTCGGGTGGGAAACTGATTCGAAATCACCTGAATATGCTGCTTTTTTAAAAGCTTACCTAAGGGAACTTAAAATCCTTTTAAACGAAATAGGTTACGGTAAAAATATACTTTTTCATATTTCGGACGAGCCTATGAAAGAGCATATCGAATATTATAAAAATGCCAAAAGCGTTATTCAAAGCGAGCTTCAGGGTTATATGTACGGTGATGCGCTTTCGCATTATGCATACTATGAGGACGGCACGGTCGATGTTCCAATTGTTATTCTTGAATCTAACGATATGGAAAAATTCATTGAAAATTGTGACAATTTATGGGTTTATAACACCGCCGCCCATGTTTTTAACGGACTTTCAAACCGACTTATTTCGACCACAGGCGCCCGTAATCGTATACTTGGTACGCAAATGTACTGCACGAATACAAAAGGTTATCTTAATTGGGCGTATAACTTTTATTACGGCACTCTTTGCCACGGTATGCAAACACCGCTTCAAAGTAGCGGTAACGGTACATCATATATCGTTTACCCACATACTGACGGCACACCTCTTTTGTCGCTTAGAATGAAGGTCTTTAATGAAGGGATTATTGATAATCGTGCACTTAAAACGCTTGAAGCAATGGTTGGTAGGGAAAGGGTAATTTCAATTTGCGAAAAGCATTTTGGAAAGGTAAGCTATAATACCTGCCCGACTAATGATGAGCTTTTGGCCTTTAGGGAAGATATTAACAACGAAATTGCCGCAAATTTATAGTAAAAACTTTAAAGGGGAGTACTTATGCTGAAAAACAAGTGGATTAAACGTTTTGTAAATATCATATCCATATTTTTAGCTGTTTTGCTTATAATTATGCTAGCTAATGTTTTTGCGCAAAATGTTGTTGCCCATATCGAAAAACCGTTTACTCCCCAATACGAACGGGTTACACTAACCGAAGAAACTGATTATGAAACCATTTTTTTGCAAACCGGTTTAGGAAAAGCGGCTGCTGAAGAGCTAATAAATGAAGGCCGTTTTGATAAAATTTTAGAAGCTCAGGAGCTGTTTTTTGCTAATGATAAAATTGAGTGTATACCACTTATAAAATGGTTTACCCGTGAAGAACGCCTTGAAAATGAACTGATTCCCTTTTATGATTTGCAGCCAGGCGATATTTTGGTGACTCTTTCAACACACACTTTTGGTTGGAGGCATGGTCATTGCGCTATTGTAATTGATGATTTTACAACAGTCGAAAGTATATCAATGGGTGAAAATTCGTCAAAGGGTTATATACGCTATTGGCAGGATTATTCGAATTTTGCGGTGCTTCGTGTTAAGAATAAAACAATAGAAGAACGTCAGGCTGTTGCAAAGTTTACTATTGATAAGCTTTTAGATAAGCCGTACAGTATTTTTTCTGGTTTAGGTTTTAAAAAAGCACCCGATGTTGATTCCAAAGGCTTTTCGTTACATTGTTCTTACCTTGTGTGGTATGCTTGGAATAATTTCGGAGTGGATTTAGATTCTGACAAGGGCAGACTTGCCACCAGTTTTGATATTCTTAATTCCGACAAGGTTGAAATTGTTCAGCTTTACGGTATGGATCCAAACGAATTTCTAAAATAATTTAAAGCCTTTCGGTTAACCGAAAGGCTTTGTTTTTTATCCGTCATAATCTTCAATAGCGAGTAAAGCTTCTTCTTTAGTTAAAAATGCAATTCCGTTTTCAAGGTGCTCTAAATCTTCTTTGGGCAAAGTATCAAGCGAAATATTACCGAAAACCTCAATAACCTCGCCATTGTTTAAAAGCACAACGGTATTTTCATAGCTCTGTAAGATCCAACTGTTTGGATTTTCCTGCTTACATTTTAAAGAAAATATGCTTGCTGTAATTATTGCAATTAAAAACAAACCTAAAGCAAGTCCTAAAACCAACATATTTTTGTTTAATACCTTTCGCAAAATAACCACCTCACAAAATAGTTTTTACCTAAATCTTTAAATCTATGCACTAAAATTCGTATGGGGTAATGCCCTTTAAAAGTAGAATTGCAGCACTGGCCATAACTGAGAATGGCAAATAACTTTTAGTAAGCTTAATTTTATATTCCCCTTGCTCAATTATTTCACCGTCAGAATTTTGTAGGCTTCTTTGAAGACATGTAAAAAGTGCATCATTGCCAACGCTTGAAAGGGTAATAGAGTTTTTGTTTCCCATGCCACAGCAAACGGTGGCGATTTTATTATTTTTTAAAATTTCAAGCGCTGAAAAGTTTTCTTCTTCACAAATACCTATTATTCCCACAGGAATTTTCTGATCTGAAAAACGACATTTATTATCTAAAAATACTGCAATTCCTTTATTAATTTTCAGCTCACATTTTTTATAAATGCTTAAAATTGTAAAATCACCTTTATCGTTACTTACATATTTGTCTGAAATGTATTGGGCGCCATATTTTTGCAATATTTCTATTATTTCATTTTCGCATTTGTTTTTGCGGTTGGAAAGTAACAACACCATCATTTTCACCTTAGTTTATTATTGACATATTTTTTATAAAAATCACAATAAGTGTATATAATACGAGGTTTTAACTTTGCTTGGTTTTTGGTAGAAAAATCGATTTGTATCGTTTTAAACAAAAAAATATCATTTTTTACATTTTAAACAAAATAGCGTTTTGTTAAAATGAAATTGTTGTGTAATTTTATTTTTTTACAAATAAAGTTAACATAAATTATGTATGCGTATTAGTATTATTTGATAAAATTATGGAATATACCTTAAAATACACCCAAAACGCGTTTTTTGGAGTATATATTCGTTGACAAATAATTTGCAAAATGCTAAAATATTTGTGTAAAATACACAATAAAATAACTAATAATCAAGGTGTTGTTTATGCAGTTGGAAACAAAAGTTGTGTCATCCCTTACGAAAGTTTTTCCCGATGAGGTTAAGGGCGAAAGAATAAAGTGCGGTAGCGCATTTAATAACGAGCCTTTTTCCTTTCAAATTGCCTTCAAAAATCCTGTCGATTATATTAAATCGGTTCCTTTTTATATCCGTGTTGAAAGTGATTTAAACGATTCGCTTATTTCAAATTACAAGGTGGGATATGTTCCCGTACTGACTGCAGCTTATCCCGGTGCGGACGATAATTTTGACCGCAAGACGCCCGGTCTTTACCCCGATATACTTTACAAGCGTACCGTTAATAAACCGCTTTATGACCGCGGCTTTTGGGAGCCGCATTTTTTTGAAGAGGATGAAACAGTAAATCTTGTTTCTCTTAATAATGTTTGGCAGTCACTTTGGTTTACAATTAATGAAGATGGCGAAACGGTGCCTGCGGGCTTACATAATATTTCGGTTTTGTTTATTAATGCAAACGACAACAGCGAAATTGCAAGAGAAAGCTTTGAGTTAGAGATTATTGACAAAGCGTTAAAGCCACAAGAGGTTTTATATACTTCTTGGTTTTATCTTGATTGCTTGGCGGATATATATAAGGTTGATATTTTTTCAAAGCGACATTGGGAAATTATTGAAAACTTTATGAGAGTTGCCGCCAAAACGGGTATGAATATGGTATATTTACCTGCATTTACACCTGCACTTGATACCCCCGTCGGTATGGAGCGAGACACGGTTCAGCTTGTTGATATTACCAAAAACGGTGATGTTTATTCGTTTGACTTTTCTCTTATGAAGCGTTACGTTGAGCTTGCCTTTAAGTGTGGCTTTACACATTATGAGCATTGCCATTTGTTTACGCAATGGGGTGCAAGGTCAGCGCCCAAAATTATGGCAACAGTTGATGGGGAATATAAGCGTATTTTTGGTTGGGATACTGATTCTTTAGCACCTGAATATGCAATTTTCTTGAAATCATATCTTAAAGCCTTTAAAAAATTCGCTAATGAAAATGGAATTGGAAATAATATTCTTTTCCACATTTCTGACGAGCCATCTTCAAAGCATATTGAATATTATCACAACGCTTATAACGTTATTAAAGATGAAATTGAAGGCTGTATGTGCGGTGATGCACTTTCAAGCTATAAGTTTTTTGAAGACGGTACGGTTAAATTGCCTATAGTTGACGTTATGTCGGCGCATATGCCATCATTTGTTGAAAATTGTGAAAACTTTTGGATTTATTATACTGGTTATGCAATTAGAAACGGTCGCCCAAACCGTTTAATTGCCACAACGGGAGCCCGTTGCAGAATGATGGGCACTCAAATGTATTACACAGGCGCAAAAGGTTTTTTGCATTGGGGTTATAATTGTTATTACGGCCCCCAAAGCAGCAAGCTTTTTAACCCAGTGCAAAACCCTGCGGGAACATACCCTGCAGCAGGTACGTCTTTTATGGTTTATCCTAATCCTAACGGCGAGGCTGATATGTCACTTCGTATGAAGGTCTTAAATGAAGCGTTTTTAGATAACCGTGCGCTTCGCACTTTAGAAGATATGATTGGTAAGGATAAAACAAAGGCATTTGTTAGATCGCATTTTGGTGAGGTTGATTATGGTGTATGCCCATCAAATGAACAGCTTTACAACTTCCGTATGGAACTTAACAAACTTGTTAAGATGAATTTGGAGAAGTGATTTTAATGCGTAATGAAATCTTATTAAATGATTGGTGGCGTTTTCATAAAGGCGACATTCCGCAAAAGTTTATCGTTGATAAAGGCCCAATCTATAGCCAAAGTAAGCTTGAACGTAAGCTCCAAGGCCCTGCAGCGTATAAATACTTTGACGGAATTGACCCGTACAGTGCACCTTGTGAACTAACCGATGACGGCTGGGTATACGTCACCTTGCCGCACGATTATGTCGTTCAGCAGGATTTGGACAAAAATGAAAACAGAACATTAGGTTTTTTGCATTACGACAAAGCTTGGTACCGTCGTTACCTTAAATTACCTGAAGGTAGTGAAGGTAAGAGAATCACCCTTCGCTTTGACGGTATTACCGGTAATTCAACCATATATGTCAATGGTTGCCTTATGGCGCATAATTTTTCAAGCTACAACACCATTGAGGTTGATATAAGCGACGTTGCTTATTTTGATAAGGATAACGTTATCGCGGTTTTTGTTGACCCTACAGGCTTTGAAGGTTGGTGGTATCAAGGCGGCGGCATTTATCGTAATGTCTATTTAACTATTACCGAGCCCGTAGCCATTGATTTATACGGTGTGTATGCACCCTATAAAAAGCTTGACGGTAATAATTGGCAAATTGATTACGAAACAACCGTGCTTAATACATCTTATGAAGATGTTACAGTAAAAGCTATTACAAAGCTTACAGACACTGATGGTAATTGCATTTCAGTTGTCGAGGGAACGGGTGATATAGCTCTTCGTGACAGTGCAGTTTTAAATTATTCGACAGTGGTGGAAAATCCACTTTTGTGGGACTGCGAAAACCCGAACTTATATACAGTTGAAACCGAACTATATTTAAATGATGAACTTATTGACACAAACAAAACACGAATTGGTTTTAGAACAATTGAATTTACTGTTGATAAGGGTGTGCTTTTAAATGGCAGGCCAACCTTTATAAACGGTCTTTGCGGTCATCAGGATTTTGGACTTACAGGTCTTGCTGTGCCCGATAACATTTGTAAGTATAAGGTTAAGCTTATGAAAGAAATGGGCGCCAACGGTTACCGTACAAGCCATTATCAGTACACTACCGCATATATGGATGCTTTTGACGAAATGGGCTTTTTGGTTATGGATGAGGCCAGATGGTTTGAAAGCACGGAGGAAGGAAAAAAACAGCTTGAATCTTTACTTAAGCGTGACCGTAATCGCCCAAGCGTTATTTTTTGGTCAACAAGTAATGAAGAGCCTCATCACTGTACCGACCTTGGTAAACGTGTACATAAAGCTATTATGGCTCATATTAGGAAATTTGATAAAACCCGTCCTGTTGTTGCTGCAGTTTCAAACGATCCCGATAAATGTAAAATTTATGACGATTGCGAGCTTGTAGGCATTAACTACAATACTTGGCTTTACGACAAGGTACACGAAATGTATCCCGACAAGCCTATATTTGCTTCCGAGTATGCCGCAACAGGCACTTCAAGAGATTGGAATTATTTTGATTCAACCGTTAACCGTAGAGTCAGGGACTATGACAAGGATGTTAATAATTGGTTCCAGGGACGTGAGAACAGCTGGAAAATTATAAAATCCAAGCCGTTTGTATTTGGTGCTTATCAGTGGACTGCCGTCGAACACCGTGGCGAAACAATTTGGCCGAGTATGTGTTCTTTTTCGGGCGCTCTTGATATTTTTCTTCAGAAAAAAGGTGCTTTTTATCAAAATCTTTCGTTTTGGTCTGAAAAACCGATGGCTCACATTGTTCCGCATTGGAATTTTGCGGGTCTTGAAGGTCAAGAGGTTTTGGTTACGGTATATACTAACTGCGACGAGCTTGAGCTTTTCTTAAACGGCGAAACCCTTGGTAAAAAGACTATTGAAAAATATGGTCGTGGCGAATGGCAGGTTTTCTATCAGCCTGGCAAGTTAAAGGTTGTCGGTTTTAAGGATGGTAAAGCTGTTTGCGAGGACATTCGTGAAACCACAGGCAAGGCTGTATCACTCAATTTAAGGCTTGAAAACGAATTTAAGGCTGACGGTATAGAACTTGCACTTTTCACCTGTGAATGTTTAGATGAACAGGGAAGAGTAGTTCCCGATGCTGAGGAATTTGTTAAATTCTCGGTTTCTAAGCCGGCTGAAATTGTTGGTACAGGCTCTGATAATACCGACCCGCTTAATGTTACAAATCCCGAAAGGCAAATGTATATGGGAAAAATCAGTGTTGCTGTACGTCCCGCAAAAAATCAGGAAAGCTTTGAGCTTATGGCGCAAAGTAAAAATTTAAAAACAAAAATTGTTAATATTAATTGTAAATAAAAGGTGATAATTATGGCAAAACAGTTAACAGTATCAATTCTTGGTTGTGGCTCTCGTGGTGCTTATGCTTATGGCGGTCCTATGAATCGTGACGCTGATAAGCGTTATAAAATTGTTTCAATTTGTGATATAATTCCGTCACGTTATGAGCGCTTTGCACAGTCTTGGGGTGTTACACCTGAGAATTGCTTTACCGATGAAAACGAATTTTTAAAGGAAAAGCGCAGTGACATTTTAGTAATTGCTACACAGGATCGTGACCACGTTCGTCAAGCAATTAAAGCGCTTGATTTGGGTTATGATATTCTTCTTGAAAAACCT
Source organism: Clostridia bacterium (assembly GCA_017622555.1). Classification (GTDB taxonomy): domain Bacteria; phylum Bacillota; class Clostridia; order Oscillospirales; family Acutalibacteraceae; genus UBA737. Next base: position 43,084 of record JAGAQV010000001.1, on the reverse strand, counting down.
ATCTCACCTGATAAGCAAGAGCTTCTTGATTTATTAGAAGCTCAAAAGCGTACAGGCAAAACTGTTATGGTTTGTCACGTTTTACGTTATGCTCCTGCTTTTACTAAGATTAAGGAAATTTTAGACAGCGGTGTAATTGGTAAGCTTTTAACTGTTGAATGGATAGAACAGGTTGCATATTGGCATCAAGCACACAGCTTTGTTCGTGGTAACTGGAGAAATAGTGAAGAAACATCGCCCATGATTATGGCAAAATGCTGTCACGACCTTGACTTAATGCAATATTATGCAGGCGCTAAATGTAGTGAGGTATATTCAGTTGGCGGTCTTGACTTCTTTAACCGTGCTAATCAGCCTGAGGGTGCGGCTGACCGTTGCTTTGAATGTAAATATAACGAAACCTGCCCATACAGTGCTGAAAATGTTTACATAACACGCTGGAAGGAAGCGGGCTGTCCTGACGATAATTGGCCCTATAACATTTGTTGCCGTGAGGTTCCTAACACCGAAGAAAAGCTTCGCGCTGCTTATAAGGAAAACCAATACGGTCGTTGTGTTTTTGCTTGTGATAACGACGTTGTTGACAACCAAAAGGTTATGATGAAATTTGAAAACGGCGTTTCAATTTGTCTTACAATGACCGCTTTTACACATGGCGGTGCCCGTATAGGTACTTTCCATGGCACCCTTGGTGAAATTGAATTTAACGCCGATGAGGAAATCAAAATTAAGGTTTTTGGTAAACCTATCGAAACAATAAAGGTTTCTGATATTGTTAAGGAAAAAATGCTTAATTCTTTCGGTCACGGTGGCGGTGACTATATGCTACTTAAATCGCTTTATGAAGCAGTTACATCGGGTGCTGTAAGCGAAACAGCACTTGAGAGCTCGGTAGAAAGTCACTTAATGGCTTTAGCAGCCGAAGAATCACGAGTAACAGGTAAGGTTGTAAAGGTGCATGAATAATTTCAAGAGGTAATTTTATGCAAGTTTCAATTTTCCCAACCCCTAAAAAATTAAATGTTAAGGATGGCGCATTTCGTTTATATAATGCCGCTGTTTATGTTGATAAGGCTTTTGACTACCGTGTAAAAAAGACTGCAGTTAAGCTTCGTGGTATTATAAGTGAAGCAACGGGTAATTTTCATAAATTTGCTGTTTTAACTGAAAAAGCACAGGACGGTATATTAATTAAATTTAACCCTTCAATTAAACCTCAGGCTTATAATATCACCACTACCGATACTGCTTTAATAATTGAAGCAGGGGAGGATTCTGGCGCATTTTATGGTATTCAAACCGTAATTCAGCTTGTTAATTCTAACGGTATGGCATTACCTATGGTTGATATTGATGACTATCCGGATTTAGAATACCGTGGTTTTTATCACGATGCAACCCGTGGTCGTGTACCGTCGGTAGAGGGTGTAAAGGAAATTGTTGACCAAATTGCTCTTACTAAAATGAATTCACTGCAGTTATATGTTGAACACCCCTTTGAATTTTTGGAATTTTCAAACGTTGGCAACACTTATGACGACATTTTAACTGCAGAGGATTTGCTTGAAATTGATCAGTATTGTTATGACAACTTTATTGATTTTGTGCCCTCTTTGTCTTGTTTTGGTCATTTGTACGAGCTTTTGATGAAGCCCGAATATAAAGAGCTTTGTGAGCTTGCAGATTATAAACCTACTAAGCATTTCTTTCGTGAAAGAATGGAGCACCACACGATTAACCCTACTGACCCGAGAAGCTTTGAACTTATTTGTTCACTTATTGACCAGTATTTACCGCTTTTCAGGTCTAAATATTTTAATATTTGTTGTGATGAAACATTTGATTTGGGTCGAGGCAAAAATGAAGGAAAAGACACAGCAGACCTTTATATTACTTTTGTAATTAAGCTTTGCGAACACGTAACGAGTCTTGGAAAAACCGTTATGATGTGGGGTGATATTGCCTTAAAGCACCCCGAAATGCTTTCAAAAATTCCGGAAGGCACAATAATGCTTAACTGGGGCTATGATAAAGACCCCGATATTAGCCGAATTGAAAAAATTAAAGAATGTGGTATTCCTCAAATTGTTTGCCCCGGTAATTCGGGTTGGCATCGTTTTATGGAGGACCCAACAGTTGCAGTTCCAAATATTACAATTATGAACAAGGCAGCTGTTGATAATAATGCTATCGGTATGCTTAACACCAACTGGGGTGACTGCGGTCACTCAGCTCCGTTTATGGCCACACTTTACGGTACACTTATCGGCGCTGAAACCTCTTGGAATGTTTCAACCGAAATTAATGAGGATTATGAAAAACGTGCTTCCAAATTCCTTTACGGTGTGGATGAAAACATAATTCCAATGTATGCTGAGGTTGCAGATAAAACTTATTGGACTGCACCTTGGACACGTTTTTACGAATGGCTCTTTAATCGTCAGCCAATTTGGTATGAAGGCACACAAAAGGATTGTATGGATTCTATTGTATTGTGTGAAGACTTTATTGAAAGACTTGAAAGCCTTTCGGGTGATAATGATCGTATTCAGGCCATTATTACTGCTGTTAAAGGCAATATACTTTTAAACAACTGTTTACTTTACATTGCACCTGACTGTAAGCCGGTTGTAAATGTTAAAGATTATCTTTACGAATGGTTTGAGGATTATGCACAATTGTGGCTTTCGGATTCTAAACCAAGCGAATTATGTGAAATTGTTAAATATTTTGAGGAAATTTTAAGATAAGCGGGGTATAGTTATGCAATTTAAGCTTTTATCGTCACTTGAAAAGTGTTTTTTAGATGAAAAAATTGAAGACAAGGTGGAATATACTAAGGGCTCTTGCCTTAAAAACGAATGCTTTCAGTTTCAAGTTGCTTTTACAAAAATAGGCGGTGTTCAACCAAGTGGTGATACCAGCTTCGCAAGGGTAGAATTGGTTTCTCCTATTGCTGAACACATTACACTTCGTCGTGTTGAGCCTGTTGCAGTTAAGCGTGCGGCTTACACGTTCCGTTATGATGAAAACTATCTACGTCGTGAATCAGGTCTTTATCCCGACCTTTTGATTCCTCTTTTTGATGGTAACAAAATCGGTCATAATGAGTTTTTACAGTCTATGTGGGTTGAATTTGACCCTAAGGGCGAAGTAGAAGCAGGCGTTTATCCTATCACATTAAAGTTTACCTCTAACGAAACAAACGACTTTTTGGGCGAGGTTACCTTTACTTTAGAGGTAATTGACGCACTTCTTCCCGAACAGGAGCTTATCTATACACAATGGTTTTATTGTGACTGTTTAAAGACCTATTACAATACCGAAACCTTTGATGAACGCCATTGGCAAATCATTGAAAACTTTATGAAAACTGCGGTTAAACGTGGTATCAATATGATTTTAACCCCAATTTTCACCCCTATATTAGATACTGCGCTTGACACCGAAAGACCCACAACACAGCTTGTTGATGTTTATCTTGATAACGGAAAATATACCTTTAATTTTGATAAGCTTGGTCGTTGGGTTGACCTTTGCAATAAGGTCGGTGTTAAGTATCTTGAAATTTCCCACCTATTTGCACAGTGGGGCGCAAAGCTGACTCCTAAGGTTATGGCAACAGTTGACGGTGAATATAAAAAGCTGTTTTCACCGCAGACAACATCGGCAACGGGTGAAGAATATGTTGGCTTTTTGAAGGCATTTTTACCCGAACTTTTAGCTTATTTAAAATCTAAGGACAATGCGGATAAGCGTTGCTATTTCCACATTTCTGACGAGCCTAAAACCGCTGATATTGAAAGCTATGCGGCTGCAAAGGCTGTTGTTAAGGAATTGCTTAAGGGTTATCCCTTTTTGGATGCCCTATCACACTATGATTTTTATGAGCAGGGACTTGTTGATTTGCCCGTTCCATCCCTTGAATATATGGAAAGCTTTTACGGTAAGGTGCCTGAGCTTTGGGGCTATTATTGTTGTTGGCAGGCAATTGAAGTTTCTAATCACTTCTTGGCACAGCCATCAGCACGTAACCGTATAATTGGGCCTCAAATTTACAAATACGATATTAAAGGCTTCTTGCATTGGGGTTATAACTTTTATTACAGTCGCCAATCTTATGATTTTGTAAACCCTTATCTTACCGCTGATAGTGACTGTTTTGGACCCGCAGGTGACTCTCACGTGGTTTATCCTGCGCAAAATGGTGAAGCTTATGAATCACTTCGCTTAAATGTTTTCTACGACGCCCTACAGGATGTCCGTGCATTCAAGCTTTGCGAACAGCTTTACAGCCGTGAATTTGTTATGAATATAATTGAAGACGGCATTGGCGAACTAACCTTTAAAGAATATCCTTGGGATGCTGAATACATTTTGAATTTGAGAGAACGCATAAATAAAGCAATTAAAGATAAAATTTAGGTGATTATATGAAAGTGACTTTTTTAGATAATGAGGTTTGGTGGGGCACAGGTGTTGTACTTGCTAAAGATATGCCCTTTGACAAAAATACAGACAAAAAATTAGGTTTTAAAACAAAAGAATACTCACTTGGCGCAAGTAACCAGGTTACAACTGTGTTTTTATCGAATAGGGGTCGTTATATTTGGATTAACGAGCCTTTTGATTGCCATATAAAAGACGGCGCTTTTAATTTTAGCACGGATAATTTGGAAATTGTTGAAGCAGGCAACTGCCTTAGAGATGCTTATCGTGCCGCAAGGGATAAACATTTCACCTTTACGGGCGATGCAATTGAACCGAAATTTTTCGCTACGGCTCAGTACAATACTTGGATTGAGCTTATGTATAATCAAAACCAAAAACAAATTTTAGAATATGCCCGCAAAATTGTTGAGCTTGGTTTCAAACCCGGTATTTTAATGATAGATGAAGGTTGGCAGCAAAATTACGGTATGTGGGATTGGCATACAGGCCGTTTTCCTGACCCCAAGGCTATGGTTGACGAACTCCATAAGCTTGGCTTTTCGGTAATGCTTTGGGTTGTTCCTTGGGTTTCTGCTGACTGTGCTGCATATCGTCAGCTTACAATGGTAGACTGGCAAAAGCATCACTTTTTGCGTACCAAGGACGATAAAATTGCCCTAATGAATTGGTGGAACGGCGTTAGCGTTATGCTTGACAGCAAAAAGGAAGCTGATATGGAATTTTTGGACAAACAGCTTCAAAAGCTCATTTTGGAATATGGTATTGACGGCTTTAAGTTTGACGGTGGTTCAACCGGTGCCTATAGAGAATGCTTAAACGGCGAGGTCGATGATACGTATACCGAATTTGAACGCAACCGTGCTTGGAATGAATTTGGTTATAAATATAAATTCCACGAATATAAGGACAGCTATAACTGTGCAGGACTTAGTATGGTTAGTCGCCTTTGTGACAAGCTTCACCGTTGGGAAAGAAATGGTTTAAATGAGCTTATACCAAACGGTCTTGTAAGCGGTATTCTTGGGTATCCTTTTATTTGCCCCGATATGATAGGTGGAGGCGAGTATTTCTCATTTCTACAGCCCGATTTCAAATTTGATGAAGAGCTTTTTATAAGAATGTGTCAATGTTCAACGTTTTTTCCAATGATGCAGTATTCGTTGGCACCTTGGCGAGTATTGTCACCCGAAAATTTGCAAATTGCAGTTAAATATACGGCTTTACATTCTAAGTTTGCAGATTATATTGTTGGACTTGTTAATGATTCAGTCAAAACGGGTGAGCCCATTATGAAAATGATGGATTATGTATACCCTGGAAATAATTACGAATATATTATTGACCAATTTCTTTTAGGTGATGACTTGCTTGTTGCACCTGTTGTTAAAAAGGGCGCAGTTACTAAGGACGTTGTTTTCCCTGAAGGCAAGTGGGAAGATGAAAATGGCAATATTTATGAAGGTCCTGCAACCATAACGGTTGATGCGCCGCTTGAAGTTTTGCCTTATTTTAAGAAAGTAAAATAAAATTTTGGAAGGGAGGGGAGTATCAGTGCTGTGTGCTCTTCTTGTAAGCAGTAATGAAGCAACCGCCGAAAGCTTTCGCACTGTTGCGTTAGATTTTGGCTGTGTATTAAAGGTTGCCCAAACTAAAGAAGAATATTACGATTTTGCGGCCGATACACCCTTTACAGCTATATTTTTGGACGGCGATGAGTTAGATGATAATATTTGTGAAGACGTCGCAAAACGTTTTAATAAAACAAAAATATATTTGCTTTTAAGTGAGAATAAAAATAATGTAAATTATAAATTTCCTGTAATTAACAGCACAAATGAAATAAAGCAAGTATTTTCCGAGCTTTTGCCACAATTTGAAAATCGCCCGTTTAATATTTTGTCAAGCATTCGCGTTTGCGAAAATGCTATGGGTAATGATTTCTATAAGGGAAAGCGCTTTTTAGCGATATATTCCAACAACATTACACCCGTAGTTGATGAAATTTTATCGGCTTTTCCGGTTGAATTGTTGCCGGATGCTTTTGATGCTTTTACTGACGGTAGTGCGGTTTATGCTTTGCTCGATGCGTCAGCAAATACAGTTAATCGCATTTGTTATCATGTTATTTTTGAACTACATAATGTCAATATAAGTGCTTTTGCGGTATTTACTGACGCTATTACTGATTTTGAAAATGCTTGCCAATTGTTTGCAGACTTAGGTTCTTATGTGGTAAAGCTTAGGCTTGAAAATAATAATAACGATATATGTTATTACAATAATGAAATGCACTTGCTTGAACCGTTTGGTAATATAATTAAAAAGGTACAGGCTACAGGTTATAAAATAAGAACGTGCAAGAACGATGCAAAAATAGGTGCGTTAATAGAAGGCTTTTTTAATCAAACACAGCTTTCGGGCGCCACAATCGTCAATATGCAATTCTTGGTTTGTGAAATTTTAAGGTCTGCCTTTGATGAGGACGTTTTATACAATAATCTTTTTGCTGTAATAAGCAGTAAAAGCAGTAGTGAATTAAAGCAGCTGCTTACAAGCGTTTGCGCTAAGGAAAAAATAAGACAGGGCGATTTAGAGGTTTCAAGTAATGAACGAATTATTCGTCAAATATGTGATATCATTGAAACCGAATATGCAAGTGAATTATACCTTGACCGTGTTGCTGAACAAATTTATCTTTCACCTGCTTATATTAGCCGTATTTTCAAGAAAAGCACAGGTATGAATTTTGTTAAGTATTTAAATGACGTTCGCCTGAAGAAAGCCGCTGCGCTTTTAATTGAGGATGATTATCCCATCAAAGAAATTAGCAAAAAGGTTGGTTTTTCAGACGTTTCATATTTTTGCTCTTGCTTTAAGAAAAAGTACGGTATGACAACTGTTCAATACCGCCGAGCATATATATTAAAAGAAATTGAGGCATAAATAATTGTTTAAATACTACTTATATAAAGTTTTGCATATAATCTTACCTACCCGTGATAACGATAGGAAAACCAATATTATTAAAATAGTTTCGCTTGTTTCGGTTTTAGGTATTCTTATTTGCTCGGTGTGGTTGTTTGGCATTGAATACCAACATAATGCTTTACGCCACGATAATAAAGTAATTCAGGGCGTTATGAACGAAATAATAAAAAATCGTAACCCCGAAAGTGAATTTTATGATTTTAAAGCTCTGTACGACGTTAACCCTGATATTTGTGCATGGGTTAAGATTCCCAATTCTGATATAAATTATCCAATTTGTCAAACCGATAATAATGATTATTATCTTAATCACAACTTTAATAATGAGAAGAGCAAATTCGGCACATTGTTTTTTGATTGCAAAAACGATGTAAAATCTTCACAAAATTTGACTGTTTACGGTCATTCGCTTAAAAATAGTCAAATGTTTACCAAGATTCGTCAATATGCCAAGCTTGATTATTACAAAGAACACCCCGTTATACAGCTTATAACACCTGAGGGGATGGTTGAATTTAAGGTTTTTGCGGCAATGGTAATGAATGCCGAGCCTAAGGATGATAACGGTTATCTTTACCAATTTATGAAAAGTGATTTTACTACACAGCGTGAATTTATAAATTGGATTGAGGAGGCCTATCAAAGAAGCATTATTCAAACCCCTGTTGATATTTTGCCAAATGACCGCATTTTGACACTTTCAACCTGTGGTTATGAATTTAAAAATCAACGATTTGTTGTTATGGCACGTCAAGTTAGAACTGATAAGGGAGAAAGCAATAATGTTGCTGTGGAAGATGCAACACTTAATCCCAACCCACGTTATCCTAAAAAATGGTATGATACAAAAAAGAAAGAATATCCTTGGTAGTATATTTTTTTTACGGAGAATTTAATGTATAGAAAAACACAAACGGTTTTTGCTGTAATTATGTGCTTGTGTGTTTTGCTTCTTTCATCTTGCAAGAAAAATGGAAGCAACGAACTACAGCAAAATACAAGCAAGCCGAATGATACGGTAACCGAAATCAACAGCTTTGAAGATTTACTTGATGAAAACGGTAAAATTAATGTTGATTACTTGAAAGACAAAACAGTTTCGGTTATAATAAATAATTATGATGACAGGGTATATATTGAACATAAGGGTAAACCGCATTATTATAACCCTGTTTATATTTCGTACGATCAAATAATTGCTAACACCAATATTGCTGCTGACAAAAAAGATGCCGTTTTGGAGGAAGCCTTTTCTAATGCAAAGCAATGCGGCTTTAAATCAGTTGCTTTGTACGTTAATTGGAAGGATTTTTATAACGGCACCTCATATAATTTCGATTATTACAAAATTTATTATACTTTAGCAGAAAAATATGACCTTAAGCTCTCAATAATTTGGAACGGTTATGCTAAAACAGGTTTTATGCCTTGGCAAACAGATAGAACAAAATATCCCGCCTTAACCACCGAGCTTGAGGTAAACGTTCCTGATTTATCACAGCAAATTTATATCGATGAAGCGGTTGAAGCTATAACTCAATTTTGTGGATGGTTGAATTTTGTTGATAATAATTGTCGTACGGTTTCAATTCAGCTTGAGGATGAAGCAAATACCGATTTTGGTAACGGTAATTGGCTTTCACAGTATAGCAATTATTCAGTCATACTTGAAAAAATGGCTAAAGCCGTTAAGTCTTCACCCTATAAAATGGTTACAACCGTTGGTTTATCATTTGACGATTATTACGTTTTAGATAATGATATTAGCGGCAAAGAAAGATTTAGCGAACTGCTTTCCAAAAAGAGCATTGATGGTGTAGGTTTAGCTGATCTAATATCTAGTGATGCTTCTATTAATGTTATTGATAATTCAAAAAAGCTTTGCTATGTTTCAAAGCTTTCACCCGCAACCTATGACTTTTTTGAACGCTCGTTAAGTCTTATAAAGCAGGGCTATAGCTTTGGTGTGTACGAGCTTAAAAGCTTTGATTTTTCAATTAATTGCGGTATTTACCGCACACATTCAACAAATTGGTTACCACGTGACCGTCAAAACGTTAACCATGGTATTTTGGCTAAAAAGCGTTCAGTAGAATCTGCAACAGCAGATGTTATTGATTATGTTAAGGCTATAAACTCAATTGGTGAAATTTTAGCCGTTAACAGCACGGCTGATATTTGTGTCATGAATATAGGTGCTGTCAATAATTTTGTTATAAATATGCAGGTTGGTGACACAAGTTTAGCTTTTGATAATTCAATTAACCCTGCATTTACCTATAATTCAGCCGGTATTTGTGTTGTTGACCCATATTCAAATTACTATATTTTTGCTTTTCATGGAACACCCACGGCCATTATTCATTTTGACAGTGATTTTAAGTATAGCGAGGGTTTCTATGAAAATGGTGAATGGGTAGCAAATGGGGAAGAAATACCAGCTCAAAACAATTCCATTTCTTTAAAATCGGGTACGGTTTATAAATTTGGGGTTGAAAAACAATAACGTTGTAACCTATAATTATTAAAATAAATTATTAATTTTGGAGGTAAAAATTATGAAAAAAACAGCATTTCGACTTTGCGCAATTGTGTTAGTGCTTATAATGGCACTATCATGCTTTGTTGGATGCAAAGGCAACAAGGCTACAAACTCAAAAGGTATGTACGACATTTCAAAGCTTGAAAAGGTCGTTGCTGCCGAAATGAAAGAGGTTAACGGTCGTCCTGTGATTTACCACAACGGCAAGCCTTATCAGTATTACTCAATGCATTTGCGTTGGGACCACTTAGATGGTTATGAAGACGATCTTCGCAAAAAGCTTTATGAGGAAGGCTTCAAAATTATTAAGGATAGTGGATTTGAGACCGTTATTCTTTACATTAACTGGTCTAAAATGTATGATGGTGAAAAATATGATTTTTCTATGCTTGAAATGCATTATGAGCTTGCCAAAAAGTACGATTTAAAGGTACATCTTAACTGGTTTGGCTATGACGTATGCGGCTTTGGCGGTTATATGCCCTGGCAAAAGGATAATTTTGAAAAATATCCTTGCCTTACCGGTATGGACGGCGCTCCTCTTTTGACCGAAGGTAACAACTACATCCCTGATTTTTCACAGCAAATTTTTATTGATGAAGTTACTGAAGCTCTTCAACAGGTATGCGCTTGGCTTAACGTTAACGACACAGACCGTAGAACTGTTGCAATTCAGCTTGAAAACGAGCCGGGTAACGATGAGGGCGGCAACGGTCTTTGGATGAGTCAGTTTCTTAACTTAGCGGCCTTATTAAATGCAGAAGGTAAAGCCATTAAGGAAAGCCCTTATTCAATGATTACATACTTAAATCTTATGTCTGCAGGCTACAATGAAGAGGCTGAAGGCTATACCTTTAATGAACGTCTACAGTATCTTTGCGAGCAGGAATATATTGACATTGTGGGTTATGACGATTATACAACTAATCCCAATCCTAACCTTAAGGTTCTTGAGCACAACGATAACCTTGCAACATATGCAGAATATTCTCCCGCTTCTTATGCTGTTCCAGGACAGATAAATCAAATTTTCTCAAAGGGTTATGGATTAAGCTTTTATCAAGTTACCAATTACCGTGATCTTGGCGTAGGTGGTTTCTATCGTTATGATAACCCTGTTAAGGGTGTTGAAAAGCGTGACGGTACTAAAAAGCTTCCTCCAAACACAATTTCGCCCACTTTAAGTCAGGTGCTTGAGGTTGACTGTGATGAAGTTGTTACTATGAATAAGGCAATTAAAGCTTTGCGTGAGCTTATCGTTACTGAAAAGATTAATAATATTATGGCATTTAATAACACACTCAAAAATGATGTTAAAGCCGTAAAGCTTTGCAATAAGCAAAGAATTACTTATCATTATAGTGATACCTCTAAAGAATACGGTGGTAGTGGTCTTGCAATTGGTGCAGCAGATGGCAACTTCTACCTTTATTCTTCACGTAAGGCAAGCTTTGAATTCCAGTCTGATATTAAGGAAGTTACCACTGGCTCTTATGCTGATGGTAAATGGACTGAAACCGGTAAAGTTACCGTTAATAACAACATATTCAATGTTGAACCCGGTTTGGCTTACAGAGTTGTTCTTAAATAAGTTTTAGGAGATTTTTATGTCTTACAAAAAGTTAACACGCATTTTAGCAGCCCTTATGGCAGTTTTAATGTTGTTTATGGTTGGTTGTTCGGGCGCAAAAACGCCCGACAACACTCCGTCTGATTCACCGCAAAAGCAGGAAGAAGAGAAACCTGCTTGGGCTGTAACTGAGTATAACAAAGATGAAATCATTGACGAAAACGGTCAATATATTATCGAAAAGCTTACAAATACAAAAGCTTCCGAGCTTGTAAAGGTAGGGAATAAGCAGGTAATTTATCACAAGGGTCAGCCTTATCTATTCCGTGCAATACACTTCCGTTATGACCATCTTTTAAGTGCAAAGCTTGATAAGAAAACCCGCGAAAAAACCTTTGATGACGGTATGCGACTTGCTAAAGAAGCGGGCTTTAACACTGTGATTTTGTATCTTAATTGGGGTCGTTTCTATGATGGTAAGAAATACGATTTCAGCGAAATTGAATACCAATATAGTGTTGCTAAAAAGTATGATTTAAAAATACTTTGGAATTGGTTTGGCTACGACGTATGTGGCTTTGGCGGTTATAGGGATTGGCAACTTAAGGATTTGAAAAAATATCCTCCACTGAAAGATGAAAACGGTAAAATTATTTACGGTACAGGCTATGCTGAGGGTAAACCTATACCTGATTTGTCGGCTCAGTCTTTTATTGATATTGAGGTCGAGGCGTTAAATCAGCTTTGCGCTTGGCTTAATGTTAACGATACTGATCGTAGAACAGTTGGTATTCAAATTGAAAATGAGCCCAACAACTCAGAAGGCGGTCATGGCTTGTGGTTTAGTCAATACAGTAATCTTGCCAATTTAATTAATCAGCTTGCCAAAGCTATTAAGGATGGCCCATATTCAATGATAACTTACGTTAATCTTATGAGTGCGGGTCATCAGGAACTGGTTGAGGGCAGGGATTGGACAGGGCAAATAAAAGGATATATTGACCTTGAATACCTTGATATTGTTGGTTACGACTTTTATGATTCTACTGTCACACCAGACTATTCATATATTAAACAAGGGGATAATCCGCTTGTAATGGTTGAGTTTGGCACTTGTGTGTGGTCGGTTCCTGGTCAAACAAACTATCTTTTAAGTAATGGCTATGGTATGGGATATTACCATTTGGTTTATTACAACGAGGTTGGTAAAAGTACGAGCGGACTTTATCGCTTTGGCAGCAAGGAAAATCCTTTCATTTTGCGTGAGGGTGTAGCCAACCTAAAGGGTGCTTATGAGGACCAACCTGAGATTTTAGCAGTTGAATATTTTGAAATGAATAAATCAATTAACGCCTTAGATGAAATTATTGCAGTAACTGATGAAAGTAATATGGTGTTTTTCAATAATACAATGAAGGTGAAGAAGGTTGAAAACAAAGGCTTTAAGGGTAAATTCTTTACCTTTAAGGTTGATAATGGTAAAGATTTATACGGCTCTACAGGTTTACTAGTAAAAGCTGATAATAATACTTATTATTCTTACGCATCTAAAACAGCTACAATTTCTTATAAGAGCGGTGAAATTAAGTCGGCTAGCGAGGGCGTTTATGAAAACGGCAAATGGGTAAAAACTAAGGATGTTGAAATTGTTGACGGTGTTTTGACCTATGAAGCAGGAAAAGCGTATCAAATTATTGTATAACCTTATTTATGACAATTATTGATATAATTATTTTTTAAAAATTGTATTATATTGCACTTTTATTTGCTTTTTCTTGACTTGAATATATTTTTTTGATAAATTAACTTTTAGCAAAGCTTATTTTGCATGAAAAGGAGAATTTTTAATGAAAAACATTCTTAAAAAGCTTGGCGCAGTTTTAGTTGTGTTATCCTTGGCTTTTGCAATGGTTACAGGTATGACTGCTTCTGCTGATGAAGTTATTTATGAAGGCGACACCTTAACAATAGGTGATAAGACCTTTACCATTATCGAGGGTGAGGTTTACAGCTTCCGTGAGGTTTTGGAAAACGTAACTATCGGTCTTGACCACACTGCTATGGACGAGGTTTATTTTGACGGATATCAATGGAATGTTTCACACCGTCAAAACTTCACTGACGGTCCATGGGGAATTAAAGAAAACTGGTTTGCCCGTGAAAGCACTTGGGAAAACTTTAATTGTATTTGTGTTTCTTCAACTACAGCTGAACAGAACAGCGAAATTTGGAATTCACACGAAATGATGATTGAATGGAACAGTGCAGATGAAACCGATAAAACAGTTTATTGGTCACTTCAGCCCTTGTGGTCATGTTCTTCTAATACTTGGATAAACTTCGTTGCACCGCACACAGGTAAAATTGTATTGTTCGAAGAATATGGCAATAAAATTACCGCATGCAGTGATGAAGCTCCTTTCTATTCATTCCAACAGGAATATAACCGTCCTTGGAAAATCTCTGTAGAAAAGAATGACGTACCAGTTTGGCCTATGGACGATCCTGCCGTTGTGCTTGATAAAAACAACCGTGCAATTGATTTTCCGTTACTTGGCAAAACAGGTGTAATGCCCGTTACTGAAGGCGATGTTATTTCAATTCGTATTGACGTTGCCGGTGAATTTGAAAGTAAGGTTCCTGGCGGTGAATATGAAGGCCTAAAAATTGCAGGTTCAACAACCGCAACTTTTAATCCCTGTGTTGCTTATACTGAAATTGAAAGTGACGTTCCAGAAGTTGAGGATGAATTTGACAGCGTAGACGATCTTGATACAACTCCAGATCAAAACAACAACAATAATAATGAAAAGGGTCTTGGTTGGATTCTTTATGTAATTATTGGCGCAGGTGTACTTGTTGTTGCTGCAATTGCAGTTGTTGTAATTATCATTGTTTCTAAAAAGAAGAAGGCGAAAGCACTTTCTGCTGAGGAAACTGTAGAAGAACCAGTTGAAGAAGCTAAAGATGAATTACCCGTTGAAGAGTCTAATGACGAAAAATCCGAATAGCATTTAATATTTTAAAACGCTCACTTTACTTGTGGGCGTTTTATATTATATTATTTATTTGACTTTAGTAATTTCTTGCACACTTGTGTCAATTAACTTGACTATTATGATATTTTTTGATAAATTATTGATATGTTATTTAATGAATCAAAGGGAGTATAATTATGAAAAGTAATTTCAAGAAAACTTGTGCAGTTTTAGTTGTATTAACCTTAATTTTCTCGCTTTTTACCGGCATTAATATTTCAGCGTTACCTAAGGGTGATACCGTTAAAGCCTTTGGTCAGGAGTGGGAAATTTTAGAGGATGAGGTTTACGGTTGCTTTGAATCTCTTCAAGAATGTGTAGAGGCTTATGATCCAACTCAGTATGAAGAAGTTGATATGGATGATTCTGTTTGGAATTTTTCACTTGAAGTAGCTAAAGACTGGTGGTTTGCTGATGCATACTATTATTCTGCTGACGGTCCGGTTAAAGATAATTTTGCTTGCATAAGTCCGCAAACACTTGATGGATATAAGAAGCCTGGTGAAGACGGTTATGAACAAATTGTTGCCGACCGTATAGCTAATTATGCTTCTTCGTTAGCACTTGATGTTAAGGAACAACGCCTTGCTGTTACTCTTCGTGGCCCTTGGACAGGTAACAACGGTCAAGCAAAATTAACCTTTGTTGCACCTAAAACCGGTAAGGTTGTCCTTTTCAATGAAGGCTCGATTTTAGGCGCTACTAAGGATAGTCCGTTTAATTCCTTTAGCGAAATTAAGGGTTCGGGCGAAGTTGAAATTTGTATAAGAAAAAACGACACGGCAATTTCCGAGGTTGTAAAAATTTCGTGTGAAAATATGTCTGCGGAATTCCCATATGCAGGTACTACAGGTAGATTTAAGGTAACCGAAGGTGATGAAATTGAAATTCACCTTAGAAGCTATGACTGCACATGGGAAAATAACACTGTATTTATTGACCCTGTTGTTGCTTATACTGAGGTAGAAGAGCAAGAAGAAGAGGAATTAGATGATATTCCCATTATTGAAGATTGGGATGAAAACACTTCGGATGTAGATACTGACGGACAAGATAACGGTCTTGGCTTTATAATTTACGTAATTATAGGCGCAGGTGTGCTTGTTGTTGCTGCTATTGCTGTTATTATAATTGTAATTGCATCTAAAAAGAAGAAAGCTAAAGCTTTGCCTGCTGATGAAGCAGTAGAAGAAGCTTCTATTGAAGAAGAAAACGATCCTAAGACAGAATAATAATTAGTTAAATTAAAGCGTCCGCTTATGCGGGCGCTTTTTTGTGTAAATATACATTTATCGTTTTTGTAAAATGCTTAATATAATGCAGTCAGTATTTTGTTACAAATGAACAATTTTTTATAATTATCGCAAGAATTCAATATATACATTTTCTTTTATAAGATTTATAATTATATATGGAAATTTGTAAGTTTTTCAAAAAAATAACAAAGGAGAATTACAATGAAAAAACGTATTTCTGCACTTCTTGCAGTTGTGCTTACAATTGCACTTCTTGCAAGCTCGTTTGCAATGTTTGGCGTTAACGCCGAGAATGCAAGCACCACAGTTCTTCCTGATGAGGCTGAAGAAATTACAATTGGCGAGAATAAGTATGTCATTGAAAAAGCTTCAAAATACAATGCTGCAAAAACTATGGCAAACGCATTGTCAAGCTATGATGTTACTACAATGCCTATGGTAACAAATGCTTTTGCCAACTCGGTTTGGGAACCTAAGATTTCAAACTATTGGTATGATCAGCCGACTGTTTATGCTGGAAATTTGTATTATATAAAAGGCTATAATAATGGCACTGGTGATTATAATGCACTTTATACTGAAGGTAAGACTAGTACCGGCGGTGGCAATGCAGATGCCTGGGCTACTAACCATTATCAGCATTCAGTTGCATTTGTTGATGATTCTTTAGTAGCAAGTCCATGGTGTAGTGGTTATAATAACCAGTATATTGACTATATCTTTCATGCACCCAAGGATGGTGACGTACTTCTTTATGACGTAGCAGGCGCTATTGCTCCTATCGGTAAAGATGTTACACACTTCTATGGCTGGAAAGATAATTCTCAAAATAAAGTGGAAATCACTATTTACAAGAATGATCAAAAGATTTGGCCTGCTGACACTGCAGTAGATAATACATTAACCACTTTTGATGATTCTGTTGATATTTCTGATTTGGGTGTTATCAGTCTTAAGACCGGTGATACCATTAAAATTAGATTTTATGAACAAAACGAAGATGTTAACAGAAATGCCGTTAAATCTAATTTAGAAATTGCATACATCTACGAACCCTATACAAAGGTTACTGTTGGCGATAAAGAATATGACGTTCTTTCTGAAAGCAAGATGGATGTATATTCAGACTTTGCCGCACTTGTTGATGGAAAGTCATTAAATGACGAAGTTACTTTTGATGACGGATGGAAAATGAGCATTAAATATTCTGACAAGGGTGGTTGGAACAATAATCCTTGGGGCGGAACCAATGCTTTCAAATTTACATACTGCAACACTAATCCCTCAGATACTGCTCGCACAGGTATTAAATCCGATTATTATTGCTCTAAGAATTTCTATCGTGGCTCAGTAACTTTTGCTGATTCAAAGGACAGAGTAATTGTTTTCCCCGGTATGACCGATATTGAAAACACCTATACTCCTGCACCTGCAATTAAGTTAACATATACTGTACCCCGTGATGGTAAAGTTATTTTGTTTGATTCGACAGGTAAAATTACTTGTAAGGGATTAAACGATTCTCCTTGGTGGGCAAGTGAAGATGCAAAGCATACAGTTACTGTTAAGATTTATAAAAATGGTACTGAAATTTGGCCGGCCGATACTGGTGCAAATAACGTTATTAAGCTCGGCGCCGACACAATCGACTTTCCTGATTTAGGCGAAATGTTCGTAACCAAGGGCGATCAATTTGATATTATTTTTGATAGCTATGTTGAGTGGATTGACAAAGATGGTACCGCTAATGACAAATGGAGTTCACCCCGTACAGGTGCTATTTGTAACCCTGCTGTTGCTTATACCGAGTATTTAAGCCCTGAATATAAGTACGTTAACATTGGTGATTCTACCTATGTTGTTAAGAACGATTCTATCTTCAACGCTCGTGATACTATTTGGGATTTAGTAGACGAAATGGATGCAACTCAATATACTGCAGTTGATATGTCTAAGTCTGTTTGGCAGGCAAAGCTCAGCTATTATGCGGGTTCTTATGCTAAGGGATATACCTTTGCAACAAGTAAGGCCGTTAAGGTTCCAACTATTTCTCAAACCACTACCGATACAGGCGCATGGAATACAAGCTGGTGTCAGAACTCTATAGCCTTCCATGATGATGTTATTTACGTTTCACCTTGGGTTGCAAATGATAAAACTGCCGCAGCAACAGTTGATATGGTATTTACAGCACCCAAAAAGGGCGATATTGTTATTTACGATACTATAGGTTCAATTGTTCCTCATGCTCAGAAATCTAATACATCACCTTTCTATGCATGGCTTGCAAACAATAAAAACGAAGTTTCTGTTACTATTTACAAAAACAAAGTAAAGATCTGGCCTACTGATAATACCACTGATAACAAAATCACTGCGGTTGATGATATGATTGTCTTCCCTGATTTAGGTTCGTTTAAGGTATATGAAGGTGATACTGTTACTGTTCGTTTCCAAGAAGAAGGTGTTGTTAATAACAGAACCGACTGGAATGGTGACGGTAAGCTTGATAATCCTTGTGGTCGTGACGCTGTTAGAGCTGACCTTGAGGTTGCATATCTTGCGGTTGAATCACCCGATCCTGTAACCGAAATGATTCAGGTTGGTGACAAGTTCTATGAAGTTTTAATTGCTGAGCAATACGATGCTTATGCAGGTCTTACCGATACTGTTAAGGACATTCCGCTTGGCAATGCAGTTTCAACTAACGATAAAACCGGTATAGTTGAATTTAAGGGCAACTGGTCAATGACATATCAGTACACAAGTGATAAAGGCTTTGGCTTTAAACCTTGGGGTGATGATGAAAGATTTGATATCAAGTATTGCGAACCTTACTTTGCTACTGCCGATAAGACAAAAACTCCTGGTATCAAGGGTCTTCAGCCTGCTTATTACTTGTCAATAAACAACTTTAATAATTGCTTCTTTACTTCTTCTATTTTATTCTTGGAAGATAGCAAGGATCTTTTCATTAGTCCATCAACTGCTGGAGCCTTTACTGCTGAAAGCATTGATAAAACTGTTCAAGCGCCTGCTCTCAAACTTACATATACATCAAACATTGACGGTAAGGCCGTTCTATATGATAGGAATGGTAAGTTTAGCGGAAGCGGTTTGGCTAATTCTCCATATTGGGCTAACGAAAATGATAAAGCAACTGTTAAGATTGAAATTTATCACAACAATAAAAAGATTTGGCCTACTACTAACGAAGCACAAATTATTTCTAAGAGTAATCCAGAAATTGCATTCCCTGATTTAGGCGAATTAGAACTTAAGATTGGCGATAAGATTAATTACGTATTCTATGCAAATACTGAATCTCCTGCTACTCGTGCAGCTCTTATTTGTAACCCGGGAATTGCATTCTCTGAAGTAACCAATAAGGTTTCAATGGACGAAGCTAATAAGGTTGTTAAGACCGATGCAAACTTCGGCACTGAAGTTATGGTGCTTGTTAGTGTTATTGTTGCACTTGGCGGCGTTGTTGTTGCTATGGGCTCAATTGCTAAAAAGAGTGTAAATAACTAATTTTTAATTAAAAAAACACCCGAAAACTCTTCGGGTGTTTTTTATGCAAAAGAGTAAAATCACGTTTTATACTAACATTTATCCAATAACACAAATTATTAAAATTGGTGGATTTAATAATATTATTTAATGTGGCAAAAAAATAACACAAATACAAGAATTTAATATTTCTTTTTGTCGAAAATAGTTTATAATTAAATTAGTGATTATTTACAATTTTATTTATAAAAAATTATATATTTTTGGCAATATGTATTTTTTAAAAGTTGTGTAATTTTATAGAAAATTTACGGCGGTCGGTTGATACGCCGTTTTAAAAATTTATATATCTATTAATATATATTATTTTAATGATTAGGAGTCAGGTGTTATGCGATTTAAAAAACTAATGGCGTTGGCTGTTTCAGCAATTCTTTTGGTAACAGTTTTAATGCCGCTTTGCAGTGTAAGTGCGGCCCATAAGGAGCCTTATACTGCTGAGGAAATTGATTTGCTTTTACTTGATAAAAGCAATACTTACCAAAAATATTTGGCTGAGGTGGGGGATAAGCCCTTAGCTAAGGATAGTATTGATATCAAGCTCGATAATTACTATGCTGTGTCTGACGATGCCAAAATTGAAACACTTGCTTCCTTTGAAGGCAAAGAAAACGTAATTAAATGGGAAAGTGCTGTAGGTAGCATCTCTTATGAGGTGGATGTCCCCGCCGATGCTTTTTATTCAGTAATGTTTACCTACTATCCACTCAAGGGTTCGGGTAACAAAATTAATCTTGGTCTTCAGGTTGATGACGGTTTTCCATATTCCGACCTAACTTCGTTTTCATTAAACCGTACATATAATTCATCTGATGGTATTCGCAAGGATTCGGCTGGTAACGATTATAACACAACACAAGTTGAAATTTTTGACTGGAATGAAAAATTTGCCACAAGTGATTCGGGTGTTACTGACCAACCCTTCTTGGTTTATTTGACTGCAGGAAAGCACAGCATTGTAGTTTATTCCTTTAATGAGCCTTTTGCTCTTGCAGGTATAACACTTTGTGCTCCAGAAGAGCATTTAACTTATGAAGAGTATTTGGCCGAAAACGGTGAAATTGTTGATGGCAATTGGGGTAAAAAATATGAAGCAGAGGACACCTTTAAAAAGTCTGAACAAAATATGGTTGCTTCTACTGACCGTACCTCTACTAAAAATAGTCCCTTTAACTACACCAAAACTGTTTTAAATGTTATTGGCGGCGGCACATGGTCTTATGCGGGCCAATGGCTCGAATGGGAAGTCGATGTTCCAAATGACGGCTATTATGAAATTTTCTTGCGCTTTAAGCAATCTTATAAATCGGGTATTCCTTCACATAGACGTTTGCTTGTTGATGGTGAGGTTCCTTTTGAAGAAGCTGACTTAATCTCCTTTAGCTATTCAAACAGCTGGCAGGGTAGATCACTTTCTAATGAAAAAGGCGAAACCCTTTATATTCACTTGACTAAGGGTAAGCACACTGTTCGTTTGGAAAATGTAGTCGGTGCTTTAAGTGATTCTATTGCAAACCTTAACTCTATTGTTGTTGAGCTTAACAGCCTATACCGAAAATGTCTTATGATTACCGGTACCGAGCCTGATATGTACCGTGACTACTACCTTGACAAAGAAATTCCTGAGCTTCTTCCCACGTTGGAAAGCTCCGCAAAAGAACTCGAAAAGGAATATTCAAATATTAAGAAAATTATCGGCAGTGACCGTGATGTAAGTGATATTATCAATGTTTTGATTTATAACATTGAGGATATGATTGATACTCCATCTACTATTCCACACCGTCTTGACACCTTTAGCGGTAACATCGGTTCACTTTCATCTTGGGTACTTGAGCTTAAGGAACAACCGTTACTTCTTGACTATATTTATGTTTGCCAGCCCAATGCTGAAAAGCCCGCAATTAACGATAATTTCTTCGGTGCTGTTTGGCGTGAAGTAAAGGCTTTCTTCTATTCATTCATTACCGATTACAGCAACTTTGCTGATAATTCAACCTATGATGACGTAATTACCGTTTGGGTAAATTCGGGTCGTGACCAGGCAAACGTTATCAATGCTATGATAAACGACCTTTTCACACCTCAGTATAACATTGGTGTTGACCTTAAAATTACAAACGCAAGCGTTATTCAGGCTTATCTTTCGGGCCGTGCGCCTGACATTTCACTTATGATAGGTCGTGGTCAACCGGTTAACCTTGCACTTCGTGGCGCGCTTTACGATATTTCAAAGCTTGACGGTTTTGATGAAATTAAAGCACGCTTCCAGGAAACCGCATTCACTCCTTATACATTAAACGGAGCAATTTATGCCGTGCCTGATACTCAAAACTTCTATATGATGTTCTACCGTAAGGACATTTTACAGGAATTAGAATTAAAGGTTCCTAACACATGGGAAGAATTTTGGGACGTTATGAAGGTTATTCAGTCCAATAATATGGAGGTTGGTCTTCCTTATACTGCAGTTGATGCCACTGGTTCTGTTGATAACGGTATGGGTTCAAGAAATATCTTCTCGGCCTTACTTTTACAAAACGGCGGTAGATTTTATAATGATAATTTATCTGCTACAGACCTTGGTACTGCCGAAGCACTTGATGCTTTCCAAATTTGGACTGATATTTACACCAAGATGGATTCGCAGGTAACCTATGACTTTTATAACCGCTTCCGTTCGGGTGATATGCCGCTTGGTCTTGCAATGTATACAGAATACAACCGTTTAAGCGCAGCAGCTCCCGAAATTGCAGGTCTTTGGGAAATGGTTCCGATTCCAGGTACTGTGCAAGAGGATGGCACTATTTCTCGTGCACAGGGTGGTTCTGGTTCGGCTTCAGTTATGCTTCGTGCCGCTGAGGATAATGGTAACGTTGAGCCTGCTTGGACCTTCCTTAAATGGTGGTGCTCAGCCGAAGCACAAACCCGTTACGCTTTAGACGTTGAAGCTGTTTTGGGTGTTGTTGGCCGTGTTGCTACCGCTAACCGTGAAGCCTTCAAGAATCTTTCTTGGAGTGGTAAGGAATATAAAAACCTTATGACAGCATGGGAAGAAATTCAGGAAATTCCTGAAGCTCCCGGTGGTTATTACTTAACTCGTGATCTTGACAACGCATTCCGCGACGTTGTTTATAATAACCGTAATGCTCGTGAATCTTTGCTTAGCTGGAAGTTAAGCGTTGATGCGGAAATCCAAAGGAAACGTGAGGAATTTGGCCTTGAGTAAAGAATATACCAAAAAGGGTAAAATCCCTTACCATAAAGACATAGCAAAAAACTGGCAATTGTATTTAATGACAGCGCCTTATTTACTCGGCTTCTTCATCTTCACAATTTTGCCAATTGTTTCAGCGGTTGTTTTAAGCTTTTTCTATTACAATATGCTTGAAACACCAACCTTTATTGGCTTTAATAACTACTTTAACCTTATTGTAGCCGATACTGTATTTTTAAAATCAATTAAAAATACTTTGATATTTGCCGTAATAACAGGCCCTTTAAGCTATTTTTTGTGTCTTATTATTGCATGGTTTATCAATGAATTGCCGCGATATTTGCGTGTGCTTATGACCTTGGTTTTCTATGCACCGTCACTTTCATCCTCGGTATATTTTATTTGGCAATACCTTTTCAGCGGTGACTCGTACGGCTTTATTAATGGTATCCTTACAAAGATGGGTGTTATTTACGAGCCCATCCAGTGGCTATCCGATGAGGAATATACTCTTGCAGTTGTAATGATTGTTCAAGTTTGGATGAGCCTTGGTACCAGCTTCCTTTCATTTATTGCAGGCTTTCAGGGTATTGATAAATCCCTTTACGAAGCAGGCGACGTTGACGGTATTAAAAACCGTTATCAAGAATTTTTCTATATTACATTCCCACTTTTAAAACCACAGTTGTTGTTTAGTGCGGTTATGCAAATTGTTAGCTCCTTCTCAGTAAGTGCGGTTTCTCAGTCTCTTTGTGGTTTGCCCAGTACAAACTACTCGGCTCATACAATCGTGCTTCATATTACCGACTATGGTAATATCCGTTACGAAATGGGCTACGCCTGTGCAATATCAGTAATATTGTTCCTGATAATGCTTGGTGCACGTAAGCTTATAGATATTCTTTTAAGCTACGTTTCTGACACTTAATATTGAGAAAAGCTTGTAATTAAAAATTCTATTGAATGAGGGATGATGATTTTGCCTTCTTTAAAAATAAAAAAGAAAAATAGGAGGGGAAGCCGTTCGCTTGCCGGCACAGTCGGAATTTTCTTATTTTTGGCTTTGCTTGGTGCGTTCATGGTGTTACCGCTTTTATATGCGGTAATAAGCTCTTTGAAGCCTATTGATGAGCTTTATGCTTATCCGCCACGCTTCTTTGTCCGCCGCCCCACCACCGAAAATATTGAAATGCTGTTTTCATTGGCTGCTAACCTTTGGGTGCCTTTTAGCCGCTATGTGTTTAACAGTGTGTTTGTAAGTGGTGTTGCAACTGTTGGTCATATTATTTTGGCATCAATGTGTGCGTTTGTATTTTCAAAGTTTAATATTCGCATTAATTGGATGTTCAAATTGGTTGTAACAGCACTTTTGTTTAATGGCGTTGTACTTTCTTTGCCACAGTACGTTATTATGGCAAAGCTTGGTTTACTTAATACATATTGGGGGTATATTTTACCCGTACTTCCAATGTCGTTAGGCCTTTTCCTTATGAAGCAGTTTATGGACCAATTACCATCCGCATTAATTGAATCGGCAGGTATTGACGGTGCTTCATATTTCAGAATTTTTACAACCATCGTTATGCCGACTGTAAAGCCTGCTTGGATGACGCTTTTGGTTTTCGCTTTCCAAAATGTTTGGAATTCAAATCCCGGCGGTATTGTTTTTGACGAACAGTTAAAGCTTTTGCAAAGCGCAATTTCTGAAATTGTTGCGGCCGGAATTGCACGTGTCGGTGTTTCAATGGCAGGTAGCTTGTTTATTATGATACCGCCAATTATCATATTTGTTGTTTCACAAAACAGCGTTATTGAAACAATGGCACATTCAGGTCTTAAGGATTAAGGGGGCGTGTAATATGAAAAAGAAAATTTTAAGTATTGCTGCAATCGCCCTGGCCCTTACGGTTTTATTAATAACACCTGCGGCCGCCCTTTCCGATACACCTTATCAAGGTTATATTTACGACTCATACGATAAGTCAAATCCCGCGCCTGTTGGTTATGAACCAGAAAAGGTTGTAAATCAAAACGTTTTGGGTCTTTCATCTATCGGCCGTCTTTATGATATGGACTTTGATAAAGAGGGTAACCTCTATGTTTTGGATTCGGACAACAGCTCAATTTATATACTTGACGTAAATTTGCAGCTTAAGTCTACCTTGACCTTAAATAAGGACGGTGAGCCTGTAAACTTTAGCAAGGCACAGGGTATATATATTCACAAAACAGGCGATGAAAAGCTTATTTATATCGCTGATACCGAGCAGGGAAGAATACTAGTTTCTGATAAGGACGGTAACGTTGTAAATGTGTTTACCCGTCCTGAAACCTCACTTATTCCCGAATCAACTGAGTTCCGCCCAACTAAAGTCGTTGTAAGCGACGAGGAAACGGTTTATATTCTTTGTCAGCACGTTTATTCCGGTGTGCTTATGCTCAACCAATATGGCGAATTTCTTGGTTTCTGTGGTTCTAATAAAATTGAAATGACTGCTACGGTGCTTTTCAATTATATGTGGAAAAAGCTTTTAAGCGAGGATCTTAAGACATCTCAAAGCCGTTATGTTCCTGTTGAATATTCAGGACTTGATATTGATGAGGAAGGTTATTTGCTTGCCTGCTCGGTTTCGGGTACTGACAAGACTGAAAGTATTCGTCGTCTTAATGCAAAGGGTAATAATATTTTCCCACTTGAAACGGTATTTGGTGATCTCGAAACCTCTGAGATTGGTGAGAATGTAGTATCTACAACCTTTACAGATGTTACCAGTATTGGTGAAGGTGTTTTTGCAGCACTTGACTTAGCACTTGGTCGTGTATTCGTTTACGATACTGAGGGTAGCTTCTTGTTATCCTTTGGTACTCTTGGTAACCAAGTTGGTACCTTTAAAACACCTGTAGCAATTGCATCATATAGCGACTATGTATATGTTTTGGATCAAGCGACTAACACGATTACAATGTTTACCGTTAACGACTACGGTAAAACTGTTTTAGATGCTTCTCGTTCATATCTTAAAGGTCTTTACAATGAATCAATTGACCTTTGGGAATCAGTTTTAGTTCAAAACGGCGCTTTTGAAACTGCTTACGTATCAATTGGTCGTTCACTTATTAATCTCGAAGATTATAAAGGCGCTATGAAATACTTCAAGCTAGGTCAAAGTCGTGTTGACTATTCTCGTGCATTCCAGGAATATCGCACTCGTCTTATTTCAGAATGGTTTGACGTAATATTTATCGTAATAATTGTTATTGCAGTTGGCCTTTTCATTTTCTTCAAATTCCGAAAGAAGAAGAAAATTGGCTACGATTACGAAGTACCGGATGGATATTTCCGCCGCTTAATGCTATCGCTTGCACATCCTGTTCGTGATATGATGGCATTTGTTAATAATACAAAGGGCTCTTTTTGGATTGCTCCCTTTGTTGCGGCACTTTGGTTCTTTGAAAAGGTATTCACATATCAAATGCGTGGCTTTATCTTTAATGTAAATGACCCCGCAAAAATGGATATTCGACTTTTGTTCATAGGCTCAGTTGGCTTGTTTGTTTTATTCATTCTTTCAAACTGGTTAATTTGTACTATGTTTAGTCTTTCGGGTAAGCTTTCACAAATTGCAACTGTTACCTCGCTTGCAATTTTACCCTATATTGTTTCAAGTATTTTAAATACTATTCTTAGCAACTTCTTAACGGATGAAGAAGGTATGTTTATGACCATCATCACCGTTTTGGCAATTGCTTGGGGTGTGATGATTCTTTTCATTGGCCTTTCAAAAATTCATGAAGCAAATATTGTCTTAACCTTAGTTTTGGTTTTAGCAACGCTTCTTGGTATTTTTGTAATTGTGTTCTTAGTTTTAGTATTCTTTAGCTTGTGGCAACAGTTTATTGACTTCTGCACAGCAGTTATCAGAGAAATTATTGGAATTTTGCGGTAAGGAGGGTATTATGAATAAATTTAAAAATATTAAATTGCTAGTTTCAGCTTTCATGATGCTTTCTTTGCTTGTAACTGGCTGTATTTTTCCCGTGTCTGCTGTTGAATCGGCCGATTTGGTTGACGGTGCCGTAGTTATTTCAAATGATAAGATAAGTCTTGCGGTTGATGAAAGCAAGGGTGGTATAACTCTTACTGAGCTTTCAACAGGTAATAAATTTTATTCTACTCCGCTTGAACTTAATGAGGAGGGTAAAACCGACGCACTTTCCCGTTCTCGTGCTTCTTCACAGCTTTTAATTGATGTTGTAGACGATAAAGGTGCCGCATCTACTCTTACAAGTAATGTTGCAAATATTCGTTTAAGCTCAAACAATAAGTCAATTACGGTAAAGTATTCATTCCCCGCTGAAGAAATTGATTTATCACTTGTTTACACCTTGGAAGGTAATTCATTTGTTGCAACAATACCGCTTGACAGTATTAAGGAAAATGGTATTTTCTCAATTGTTAAGATTTCAATTTTACCATATTTTAATGCGGCTGACAGGGAAGAAAAGGGATATATTCTTG
This sequence comes from Clostridia bacterium, assembly GCA_017622555.1. Taxonomy (GTDB): domain Bacteria; phylum Bacillota; class Clostridia; order Oscillospirales; family Acutalibacteraceae; genus UBA737. Next base: position 15,929 of record JAGAQV010000001.1, on the reverse strand, counting down.
TGCCTGATGGCAGTGGTGCTTTAATCAACTTCAATAATGGCAAAGGTACAACCCTTTACACTCAGAAGGTTTATGGTACAGACCCTATCACTAACCGTAAAACCATGACTGTTAACACACAAAGTGTGCTTCTTCCTATAATTGGTATTCATAAAGAGGCGACCGAGGGTGTTAACTCCAGCAACATTTTATTGTATGTTGAAGACGGTGCGGCAGCTGCTATGATTAATGCAACTTCGGCAACCGCTGCTAATGCGTATAATTATGGTTATATGTCATTTGTTTATCGTTCTTCCGCATTCATTACAATGCTTGAAAATACTCAATTTCCTGTTTCTGCAACAATGCTTGCTAACAATACTGCTGCAGGCGAAAGCTTTTCAGTTTCATATAACATTTTAGCGTCAAATGGTGATTATAACGATATGGCCGCCAAAACGCGTGAAAAGCTTGTTGCTGACGGCTTGAAGGCTGATAAAATTTCTGATAAGGTTTATATAGAAACATTTATGTCCGTTAAAAAGACAAAGCACTTCTTAGGTATTCCTTATAAGGCTAATGAAAACTTAACTACCTTTGACGAATGTATTGATTTTGTATCAAAGCTTAACGGTAATGCTGTTATGATACTTAACGGTCTTGATAATGATGGCGCTGTTGGCGGTGTGATTGATACTAAGTTTGCAGTTAATTCAAAGCTTGGCGGTATTAAGGATTATAAGGCGTTTGTAAAGGCTGCAAAAGAACTTAATTCCGAAGTTTTTCCCGTTTGTGAATTCGTTCTTTTTGATAAGAGCAAATGGGGCTATACAACCTATTGGCACAATGCCCGTTCGGTTGACGTAAAGCCTGTTAATAAGCTTTACTATTTATACGGTAACTATGAAGAAAATAAGGATTATCCCAAACTCCGTTATCTTATTCCTACAAAGCTTTTAAAGGCCGGTAATTCTTATATTAAATCACTTAACAAAAACGGAATTACAGCTGCCGCACCGCTTACTATCGGTAATTCGCCATACTCTTCACGTGACGGCAAGGGCTGTGATATTGTAAGTGTAGCAAACAATTACACTGAAATTCTTGGCAATATGAAGAAGCAGGGAATTAGCATTGCGCTTCAGAGTCCTGCGGCTTATGCCCTTAACTTTACCGATTATGCTTATGGCATGCCGCTTCGTTCAAGTAACTTTACTTGCTTTGATTTGGACATTCCGTTTGTTCAGTTAGTGCTTAATGGTTTAAAAAATTACAGCACGGTTTCAATAAACCTTACTAACAATATTCCTGAAATGAAGCTTTTAATGCTTGAAAGTGCTTCTGCACCTACATATACCGTAATCGGTAAGGAATATAAAGACGTTAAGGATACACCTCTTGATATTCTTTACGGTGCTGACCTTTCAGCCTTGGAAGAAAACATTTTAAAAGAGGTTAATGCCTATCGTGATTTTTATGCTAAAACTGAGGGTAAAATTGCTAAGCATACTACCGTATCAAAAGACTTAAGAATTGTTGAATTTGAAAATGGTTCAAAAATTATTATCAATTATGATGATAATGCAGTAGAATATGACGGTATTACAATTGATGCCGTTTCCTATAAGCTTGTAGAAGGAGGCGTTTCAAATGAATAAGAGTAAGCTTTTTAAAATGTCATATGAACGTCGCCAAGGCTTAGTTGGATATGTGTTTTTAATTCCTTGGATGATTGGTACGTTAATTTTCTTCTGTTACCCATTTTTCCATACGGTTTGGATGTCATTTTGTGATGTAAGCTTTGATGCAGGTTCTATCATAACTCATTTTAAAGGCATTGACGCTTATACGGAAGTTTTCCTTAAACAGCAGTTTTTACAGCAAGCATCAACCCATTTGGGTACAACACTTTTACATACTGTATGTGTTTTAATTATCTCAATTTTCTTGGCTATTATTTTAAATCAAGAATTTTTTGGTCGTTCTTTTTGGCGTGTTATTTTCTCGCTTCCGATAATTGTTGCTTCCGGTCTTGTTCTTTCTGTTTTCCAAAAGGACCTTACCTTTCAAGCTTCAGTTACAAGCGAATCTACTAACATATTCCAAAATGAAGCCCTTACCGAAATGCTTTTAAGCATGGGTATTGGTGATAAGATAATTGAAGTTGTTGTAACTGCAGTAAGCAGTGTTGTTGACATTTTGTGGATGTCAGGTGTTCAAATCCTACTGTTCATTACAGGTCTTCAGTCGATTTCACCTTCACTTTACGAGGTGTGTGACGTTGAGGGTGCTACTGCTTGGCAACGCTTCTGGCGTGTAACATTCCCACTTTTGACTCCTTACATCTTCTTGAATATCATTTATTCAATAATTGATATTTCAACGCAGTCCACGGCCGAAGTAATGTATACGATGCGATATTATTATAATAATACCTTCTATGCAAATGCTTCAGCCGCCGCAACCGGTTATTTCTTAATGATTCTTGTTGTTCTTGGTGTTATATCACTTGCCCTTTCAAAGAGAATCGTTTATATTGATAAGTAAGGGGAGGTGGATGATAATGTTTAGAAAACAAGGTATTGACGGTTTTGCTGCACGTAGTATTCTTATGAAAAAGGGTACTGCAATTGGTTGGAAAATTTTGCGTCTTGTCATTTTAGTATGCTTTAGCTATGCTTTGGTATATCCCTTTATTTATATGATTTCGTCCACTTTCCGTGGCGATGAGGACCTTTGGAACCCCACTGTTGTTTGGGTTACAAGACACTTTACGCTTGATAACCTTAAAAACGCTTGGCGTAATATGAACTATACTGAATCACTTCCTTACAGCTTGGAGGTTTCAATCGGTTCAGCTATATTACAGTCAGTTATGTGTGCGTTTGCAGGCTATGCATTTGCTCGCTTTGATTTTAAATTTAAAGGCGTTTTATTTGCTCTTGTAATTTTAACAATTATTGCACCTCAGCAAATGTATATCATTCAGTTATTCGGCATTGTGAATAAGTTAAATCTTATTGACAGTCCTGCAGCGTTCTGGATTCAGGCGTTATTTGGCTGTGGTATACGTTCAGGTTTGTTTATATTTATTTACAGACAAACCTTCCGTTCATTACCAACTGACCTTGAAAATGCTGCGGCAATTGATGGTTGCGGTGCTTTTGGTACATACTTCCGTGTAATGCTTCCAAATGCGCTTAACTCTTTCATTGTTGTATTTATGTTTTCAATTGTTTGGCACTGGAATGAATATTTCTCGGCTGAACTTTTTACACAGCATAAGCGAAATGCGGCGCAACAGCTTGCGGCGCTCCGTGTTGGTCTTGAAGCACAGCTTTCAAGCTCGTCTGCCGTTGCGGTTGATAACCCGTTGCAGCTTCAGGTTTGGATTCAAGCTGGCTCACTTTTGATGGTTTTCCCAATGCTGTTTGTTTTCCTTATCGGTCAAAAATATCTTCGAGAAGGTATAGCAAGAACCGGTATTGTCGGTTAATATTCTATATTAAAAGCCCAAACGGAAATTCCGTTTGGGCTTAAATTTTGCAAAAAAAGAGCGTATCAAACGATACGCTCTTTAATATTATGCTGTTAAATAATACCTGACAAGTGACTGTAATAAAGTGTCACGGTCAATTTTTCTTATAAGATTACGGGCATTATTATGTGTGGTTATATACGTTGGGTCTTCCGAAAGAATATAGCCAACAATTTGGTTAATTGGGTTATAACCTTTTTCTTTAAGTGCGTCATAAACCGTGGTCAAAATCATACGAATTTCACGTTCGGTTTGGTCGCCGATTGAAAAAGTCATCGTCCTATCATTCATAATTAACACCTCTTATTATCTTATTTATTCTATTGTATAACGAATATATGAAAATTTCAAGTATTATTTTCTAAGTTCAGCGCCGATAGATTCTAATTTTTTGATAATCTTACCGTTTACGTCTTCAATCTCTTTATCAGTAAGTGTGGAATCGGCCGAACGAAGATATACACTAAATGCAACACTCTTTTTACCTTCGGGTATTTGCGCGCCTTGGTAAATGTCAAAAAGCTCAATTTTTTCAAGTAAACGTCCCGCGCCTTGTGAAATAGCCTTTTCTAAGTTGCCAACAGGGATATCACTGTCACAAAGCATTGCAAAGTCACGCTCAACAGCAGGGAATTTAGGAAGTGGCTTGTAAACGGTCTTACGCTTGTTAATACCTAAAAGTACGTCAAGCTTAATTTCAGCAATGTAAACCTTGGTATCAATACCATAGGTACTTGCAACTGTTGGATGTAATTCACCGAAGACAGCACACTCAACGTTGTTAGCCTTTACTAACGCCTGACGACCTGGGTGTAGGTAGGGCTCGCTTGAACGTTCATACTGTGTATGTGCGCCACAAAGCTGACAAATTGCTTCAATTATGCCTTTAAGTGAGAAGAAGTCTTCATCACTGCCGTAAATACCAATTGACATTGTAGGAATTTCTTCGGGCTGTTCGGTAATGGGGAGTGATTTTGCAATAAAGCGTTTTGAAATTTCAAAGAAGCGACCTTCATTTATCTTTTTGTTAATATTCGTTGCTAAAACAGTTAAAAGGGAAGTGGTTAACTGTGTACGCATTGTTGAATATTCATCGCCCAAAGGATTTATAATCTTAATCTGGTTGCGGCGAACATCATCCTCTGCTAACAAAAGGGTATCAATTGCCTTTGATGCAATAAACGAATAGGTTGCAATTTCATAAGCGCCTGCTGATAACATTAAGGCTTTAATTTTATCTGTCTTAATTCTTTCGGGGAGCTTGCGACCACGCATAACACTGCCATTCATTGCGGTACTTACAATTTTATCATAACCGTAAATTCGCATAACCTCTTCAGCTAAATCAGCACGACCCTCAATATCATCACGAATAGATGGCACCTTTGTTGTTAAAGTTTTACCATCAATTGTGGTTTCAAGGCCAAGCGAATTTAGTATTTTAACGATTTCATCATCAGGTACCTTTACACCTAAAAGCTCAATAATTTTGTCGGTGGTAACAGTTAAAATTCTGTCTTCAGGTAAGCCATTATTACAGTCAATAACACCGTCAATAATGTCACCTGCGTCAAGGTCAGAAATTAGCTGTAAAGCGCGTTCCATTGCATATTCAACGTTAACAATGTCAACGCCCTTTTCAAAGCGTCCGCTTGATTCGGTACGAATACCTAAAGCACGACCTGTATGACGAATATTATCACGGCGGAATTTAGCGCATTCGAGGAACAAATCTGTGGTATCAGCTTCAATTTCACTTTCCTTACCACCCATAATACCCGCAAGGCAGGAAGGCTTTTCGCCGTCAGCAATTACAAGCATATCAGGTGTTAAATTATAATCCTTACCGTCAAGGGTTGTGATTTTTTCACCAATAGCTGCATTTCTAACAATAATTTGCTTGTTTGCTAAATCATTATAATTAAATGCATGCATGGGCTGACCTGTTTCAAGCATTACAAAGTTTGTAATGTCAACAATGTTGTTAATAGGTCGCATACCAGACGCAATAATTGCTTTTTGCATCCAGTCGGGTGATTCCTTAATTCTTAAATTTTTAACTACACGACCAATATAGCGTGGGCAAAGGTCATAGTTTTGAACGTCGATTGAAACGTAATCGTTAATGCTTTCACCAACAGTTTTATAGGTGGGAACAGGTGCCTTAAATTCGGTGCCCAAAACAACCGAAATTTCCTTAGCAACACCAATAAAGCAGTTACAGTCGGGACGGTTTGCGGTAATTTTAAAGTCAATGATATAATCATCCATACCAAGTACTTCACGCATATCGGTACCGATAACTTCATTATCCTTCAAAATAAGAATACCGTTAACTGAAGCGCCTTCATAATCGTTTTCGGTAATGCAAAGCTCTTCACCCGAGCATAACATACCGTTTGATTCAACGCCACGAAGCTTACCCTTTACAATATGCGCACCGCAGGGAAGATAGCTGTCATCCAAAGCTGCAGGAACTAAAGCGCCTTCAAAAACGTTCTGTGCGCCTGTAACAATTTGCACAAGCTCATCCTTACCAATGTTAATTTGGCATATTTGTAAATGGTCACTGTTTTCGTGGGGGGTAATTTTTTCAATTTTACCAACAACAACGTTTACAAGGTTGTCGCCCTGCTTCTCAATGCTTTCAACCTCAAAGCCGGCCATAACCATTTTGTTGCAAAGCTCTTCAACAGAAGTGTTTATATCAACATAATATTTTAAAGTATTAAGTGAGATTTTCATAAGTTACAGCCCTCCTTTAAAATTGGTCTAAGAAACGCTTATCATTTTCAAACAATAAACGAATATCACTAATCTTATAACGGGTGGTGGTTAAACGGTCAAGACCGATACCAAAAGCAAAGCCTGAATATTCTTCAGGGTCAATGCCGCAGCTTTTAAGCACGTTAGGGTGAACCATACCTGCGCCCAAAATTTCAATCCAACCGCTGCCCTTACAAACACGACAGCCCTTACCGCCACATTCCGAACAGGTAACGTCAACCTCTACAGACGGCTCGGTAAAAGGGAAGAAGGACGGACGGAATTTAACCTGAGTGTCCTTACCGTAAATTTCCTGAGCGAATTGTTCTAAAACACCCTTAAGGTCGCACATGGTAATGCCTTTATCGACAACAAGTCCTTCGATTTGATGGAACACAGGTGAATGTGTTGCGTCGACCTCATCAGCACGGAAAACACGGCCGGGACAAATAACACGAATAGGGGGCTTGCGGTTTTCCATTGTTCTGATTTGCGCGGCTGATGTTTGTGTACGTAAAAGTAAATTTTCACCAAGATAAAAGGTGTCCTGCATATCACGTGCGGGGTGGTCAGCGGGAACGTTTAGACATTCAAAGTTATAATGGTCGGTTTCAACCTCGGGACCGTCAACAACGTCAAAGCCCATTGAAACGAAAATGTCAATCATATCGTCCAAAACAGTGTTAAGGGGGTGTAATTTACCTTTTTTAACCGGTTTGGCAGGTAGTGTAATATCAATTGTTTCAGCCTTTAATTTTTCTTCCTGTGCTTTTGCTTTCATAGCTGCAGTTTTTTCGGTAATAAGACCTTCAACAACTGCTTTAGCTTCGTTCACAAGCTGACCCATAACGGGACGCTCTTCGGGGGAAAGGGAGCCCATTTGCTTTAAAATTGCAGTAAGCTCGCCCTTTTTGCCGAGGTATTGAACGCGCAAGGCTTCAATTTCGGCTTGGTCATTTGCAGCATTAACCGCTGCAATAGCAGAAGCTTTAATTGCCTCAAGTTGTGATTTCATTAAAATTCCTCCAAAAAAATAAACTCCGCCCTGCAAAACAGGACGGAGTAAATAATACAAATTAATCCGCGGGACCACCCGTAATTTTTGCCAAAAGCAAACACTCTTGTAATCTGTAACGGGATTACCCGTCAACCCCTACTGTTATTTCAAGGTTGCTGCTCAAAAGGGAACTTCGGTGAAATTCAGCACTTATGACCGCTTTCAGCCAAGGACGGACACTCTCTGAAAGGTGAAGAACACTTACTTTCCTTTGTCATCGCATTTAACTTTATTATAATAACATCTTTAGTCGAAATTTGCAAGTGTTTTGTTAAATTTCTTGACATAATATTTATTTAATAGTATTATTTAATAAAGGTTAGGTGAGCTTTATGAAATATGAAATTTTAAAATTGTTAGCAAATAATGCAAAATATACTCCTGCTGATATTGCCACAATGCTTGGTGCTGATGAGGCGGAAGTTAAGAATAATATTAAAGAGCTTGAAAAGGATGGGTTTATCCGTGGATATAAGGCACTAATCGACTGGGATAAGTTTGACGGTGCTTATGTTTCTGCCGTTGTTGAGCTTACAGTTGTGCCTAAGGCAGGTCTTGGCTTTGAAGAGGTTGCCGAAAAGGTAATGGCATATAAGGAAGTTGAATCGGTTTACTTAATGTCAGGTAATTACGACCTTAATGTTCTTGTTAAGGGTAAAACTCTTCAAGACGTTGCTCGTTTTGTTGCTAAGGAGCTTGCTACTATTGATTCGGTTACTTCTACCGCAACACACTTTGTAATGCGTAGATATAAGGAAATGGACGTTCAGCTTATTTCCCCTATGGATGATGACAGGGGGCAGCTCTGGGTATGATAGATTACGGCAAAATATTAAATAAAACCGTTACCGAAATTAAGCCTTCGGGTATACGCAAGTTTTTTGATATTGCCGCTACTATGGACGACGTAATTTCTTTAAGTGTTGGAGAGCCTGATTTTCCGACCCCGTGGTCAATTAGAAAAGCAGGTATTGAATCATTACAAAAAGGAAAAACCAAATACACATCAAACTGGGGTCTTGTAAAGCTTCGTGAAGAAATTTCAAACTATATAAAAAGAAAGCTTGACCTTACATATTGCCCTAATGATGAAATTTTGGTAACCGTTGGTGGTAGTGAAGCAATTGATGCTTGCATTCGTGCAGTTATAGCACCTGGGGATGAGGTTATTATACCTCAACCTAGCTATGTTTGTTACGAGCCTATGACAGCCCTTGCAGGCGGTGTTCCCGTTATTATAAATGTTAAGGCAGAAAACGACTTTAAGGTAACTGCTGAAGAATTAAAGGCTGTTATTACTGACAAAACTAAACTTTTAATTTTACCTTACCCATGTAACCCTACAGGCGCAATTATGGAAAGGGAAGACCTTCAGGCGCTTTACGACGTTATAAAGGATAAGAACATATTAGTACTTTCGGATGAAATTTATTCCGAATTAACCTTTGGCGGCAGGTCACACGTTTCACCCGCTTGCATTGAGGGTATGAAAGAACGCACCGTTATTGTAAACGGTTTTTCAAAGGCTTATTCAATGACAGGCTGGCGTATGGGTTGGGCTTGCGGTCCTGAAGAGATTATTTCTCAAATTACCAAAATACACCAATATGCCATTATGTGTGCGCCTACCACAAGCCAGTATGCCGCAATTGAAGCGCTAAAAAACTGCGATGATGACGTTGCTTATATGATGAAGCAGTACAATATGCGACGTAGAATAATGGTCAAAGGCTTTAACGATATTGGCCTTACCTGTAACGAGCCTAAAGGTGCGTTTTACGCTTTCCCGTCAATTAAGTCAACAGGTATGACAAGTGAGGAATTTTGCGAAAAGCTTTTATATGCTAAAAACGTTGCCGTTGTACCCGGCACAGCATTCGGCGATTCGGGTGAAGGCTTTATCCGTGCTTCTTACTGTTATTCGGTAGAGCATATCAATGAAGCAATTAAGCGTATCGGCGAATTTTTAGAGGAAATTAAATAATTAAAACCGCCTGTTATCAGGCGGTTTTGTTTTATTTAACACGCTTAAAGGTGATATTAACTTCACTTTCTTCATAATCGAAATAAATTTTGTTTACTACCAATGTATCTTTATCAGTTAATTTACAATATGTAATTTCCTCTTTATTTTTTTCGGTAATTATTGTTATAGAATCTTCGTTAACGGTAAACTTTTCGGGTTTTTTATTTGCGGTGTAATAACCGTTCTTATCGGGTTCACCAAAATCTTTTAAAAATTCTTGTTTTGTTTTTTCAAACAAACCTAAAAAAGTAACTTCTAATGCGTCAAGTGTTGCATCAAACGTTGTGCCGTTTTCAATAAAAAATTCTTCTAGTTCCTCGTTTGTTTTGGCTGTTGAACCAAGCGCTTGATATGTTAATAACAAACCTTCGTCTTTATAAAATTCCATCATAATATCAAGATTATCGGAATAAAATTTGTCAATTCCGCTTTTTGATATTTTTGTATCACAAGTGCCATCCTTGTAATAAACTACACGAAAAGGAAATTTTTAATTATTTATTTTCTCAGTATATTTATCCGACAGCTCGGTGTCGTCATTGCTAGTGATGTCTTCGCCGGTCATAGCCGCATAATCTTCCATTGAGTATTCGGCGTCCCAAGTACCAATAATGTTTTTTGTTGTAAGCTTTGTTGAATTACAACTGCAAAAGCTTAAAAGCATTATTAATATGAGTGTTGTAGCCGCAAATCTTTTCATTAAACCACCTCAAAAATTATTAATTTAATTATACATTATGGGTGGAAAATTGTCAATAAAAATAAAATCAAAAAAGTTAAAATTTTAGTTGACAAAATTAATAATTATGTTATAATAGACTTTGCGCTATGGTGGATGTAGCTTAGTTGGTTAAAGCGCCAGTTTGTGGCACTGGAGACCGTGGGTTCGAATCCCATCTTCCACCCCACAAATTTTAACTGTGCCTTTTGGTGCAGTTAAAATTTTATAAATTTAATAACCCATTGGGGTGTCGTCAAGCGGTAAGACACAGCACTTTGACTGCTGCATTCGTAGGTTCGAATCCTGCCACCCCAGCCAGCAAAAAGCACCTGCTTGCGCAGGTGCTTTTTGCAACGATGTGTTCCTTGCGGAATGTGATGCGCACTACGTGCGTGATGCAGGCTTCGCCCGTGATGCACGCCTGCGGCGCGTGGGCAGAACGCATCGCATCACTGATCACAGCGCAGCTGCATCACTCATCACTTATTTGCAAACATACTTGATTTGTGATATAATGTGAAAAAATGAGGTGTGCATTATGTCAGAATCAAAACTTAGGGAACTTTCTATGGAATTCTCCGTTGATATTATTGAATTAGTAAAGTATCTGAAATCCATTAAAGAATCCATCATCTCCAACCAAATTGGCAGAAGCGGCACAAGTATTGGCGCTAATATCCACGAAGCACAGTATGCACAAGGCAAGAAGGATTTTATTTCCAAGCTTGAAATCGCCTTAAAAGAAGCAAGCGAAACGGGTTATTGGCTTGAACTTTTGTATAGGACAAAATATATTGATGAGCAAACCTTCAAAAACCTTTCGTCCAAATGCACTTCCTTGAGAGCAATGTTGATCGCTTCCTGCAGAACTGCAAAGGAGAACGCAAAATGATTGATTTATTCTCTTTCTTACACCAAACATCCTATGAACCGTTGGATGTTCCTCTCACACAGGAAGAAATCACTCTTTTTGAAGAGCGAAATGATATTATTATACCGAGTGATTATAAACTATTTCTTACAACAATCGGAAATGGAATTAAAATTGACGTTGGCAAAAAGGATGCACGATATATCTATGGCATAAAGCGTCCAGTGAGCAAACGGTTGAATCGCCGTCTGAAAATGGCGTTTATCTTCGATGAACCTTACCACGAAAGGCTAAATACACACGATTTTCAATTGCCGTTGGATTGCATTGATCCCGAAAGCGAAGAAGATGGATCGTGCTTAAGATGCAAGCATCTTGACGATTGTTTTTATGCCTATGCGGACGAACTGGACGAATATGATCACATGATTTATAACGGTGCATATCCGATTTGCTATGCCGGTTGCACCTACATGTATTTCTTAATCGTTAGTGGCGCACATAAAGGCGAAGTGTGGATCAACAATGAAACTTCTGATTTTGCTCCTTCCAAGAAAACTTTTAGTGAATTTTTGCAATGGGTTTCAACTGCCGAAGTATATTAATGCTTTTGGGGTATACTTTTAGGCTTTTTTACCCCAACTTCTGATCCGTTTAGGTAGTCTTTCGCAGCAAAAAGAGCCCTGTCGAAAGACAAGGCTCTTTTTGCAACTAAGTGTGCCTTACGGCGCGATTAATAATACTAATTTTGACTTAATATATTAATTCCACCATTTGACATTTGGTTTATCGTAATATATAATAATTATATAAGCTTATTGGGGGTTATTTTATGAATGATTTTGCAGGCTCAATGCAGGGTGTAGAATCCGCTTTAGAACAGTCAAGCGACATGCTTGGTGACGTTGAAAGTATTTTAGGCAGCATAGCGGGTATTTTTTCAATTGCTTCAATGGGTGCTACAGCGGTTTTTGCAATTATTGCAGCTATTTTTTCAGCAATAGTTGTTGTTGCACTTTACATATTCCAGTCAATACCTGTTTATTCTCTTGCTAAAAAGGTGGGTCTTAAACACGCTTGGCTTTCTTGGGTACCGTTTTTTCACGACTATTTCCGACTTTTTGTGCTTTGTGAAATAGCGGGCAATAAGCCTTTTGTTCCAAATCTTGGCAAATTTAAGCTTGAAAACCGCAAGCTTTCATTTTTGGCGCATATTGTAATTAAATATTTTGGTGGTACTATTATTGGTGTTATTGTAACTATTGCAAGTACAATAATACCTGTTATTGGCTCTGTTTCAGCTATATTAGGCTTTATTCCTGCTGTTGCTTGCGCTTGGATTGAATACGTTTATCTTCGTGATGTGCTTGACGTCTTTAAGGAAAATAAAAAATCCAACAACACAACTTCTATTGTAATTACAGTAATTGATGCAATTTTGATTGGCGATTTAATTCGTTCGTGCTATCTTTATACACTTATGAAAAAGCAACCGCTTCCTGAAAAAGAAATTGTAATTGAAAATTCGGTGGATGCTGAAGTTGTTACAGTTAGTGATGATGTATCAGCTGAATAAATCATTAAAACAACCGCATTTGCGGTTGTTTTTTTATAATGTAATAAATTTTATAAAATAATAGATATTTCCTATTGCAAGAAATATCAAGATATTCTATAATATTGTTATAATTATTTTGTGGAGATTATTATGGAAAAATTAAAGCCGTGGCTATTTTCAATATTGCCGAATTTATTGTTTTTTGGTATTTGTAGCGGTGCAATTGTTTGGGAAGCATCAATTCGTATTACCACAACAAAAACAGGGGATGCTTTCCTCATTCTTTTGCCAATTTATATTATTTTTTATGCTTTTTTTACATATAAAAACACAAGGAAAATTTTATTGCCTCTAATTTCATTTTTTGTTTTTTTGTACACTTTTTTACTTATAACTGATTATTTTACTGCGGCTTTTTCAGGCTTTTACACTTATTCCGCCGAAATTTTAAAAGGCGTAATGATAATTTTTGGAATTTTCACTATTATTCCAACTCTTGTTTTACTGATTTTACAGTTTTTGTTTAAGTGGGTTTTAAAAAAGTTAAATAAATAGAGGGGAAGTTAAAAAGCAGGATGAAAAAAATAACAATATTTTCATTACTTTTGGCGTTAACGTTAGTGTTAACGGCTTGTGGCAAAACTGATAATACAGTAACTAATAATTCGGTTAATGAAACTGTTATGTCTTCTTTGCCTGAAAGCGAGCCCGAAAGTCAACCCGAAAGTCAACCCGAAAGTCAACCTGAAAGTTCAATAGTTACAAGTACCTCAAGTGTGACGCAGCCTGCTAAGCCACAGCTTGTCAGTGTTACGGTTGGTCCGTATGAAATTTATGATGCACTGAATTCTCGGGGACTTAGCACAAAAAAGATGGGTTTTGGCTTTGGTATTGCAACAGACGGTAAGCCACACAGTATATCGGTTGGCAATCAAAACCGATTTGACAGTATGTCGAATGTTGAAGCCTTGGCCTATGATAATAAATGCAGCGATAAACGAATGTATTTAACCTTTGACTGCGGTTATGAATATGAAAACCTTACGGGTAAAATTCTTGACACTTTAAAAGAAAAGAATGTTAAAGCGGCTTTTTTTATTACAGGTGACTATGCAAAAAAGAATCATACTTTTGTACAAAGAATGATTGATGAAGGGCATATCGTTGGCAATCATAGTTGGGGGCACAAAAGCTTTCCAACAATTAATCGTGAAAAAATGGCAAAAGAAATATGGCAGCTTGAAGATTATTTGAAAAATCATTTCAATTATTCTTCACCATATTTTCGTTTTCCTTCGGGTGAAAATAGCGAATCCTCGCTTGAGCTTGTATCCTCTATGGGATACAAATCAATTTTTTGGTCCATAGCTTATGCCGATTGGGATACATCGTCTCAACCCACAAAAGAAAAAGCGGTCAATACGGTTACTTCACGTTATCATAACGGTGCTGTAATTTTACTTCACGCCGTTTCGCAAGCCAATACAGATGGTCTTGCTGAAATGATAGACATCGCTGTTAACGAGGGTTATACCTTCAAAACACTTGATGAATACTATAATTAATTTAGAGGTGTAAAACAATGAAAAAACGTCTAATTCAACTTTTATCATTGGCTTTGATTTTAATCATAAGCCTTTCAGTCTTTGCTGGCTGTAAGGGTGGGAAATCCAAGCCAAATTCTGACGGGTCTTATGATATTGAATCATTAACACCCGTTAAGGTTTCACAAATGAAAAAGCAAAATGATCGTTCGGTAATTTATTATAACGGTGCGCCGTACCTATATTATGCAATGCATTTAAGAATTGATCATTTAAGAAAAACAAGTGATGAAGAGCTTGCAAGGCTTAATTATGATACGTATGCAAAACAGGTTAAGGCTGACGGCTGGGATACTGTAATTGTATATATAAGCTGGTCACGTATTTATGACGGTGAAAAGTATGATTTTTCTGATTTGGAATATCAATACAGTGTTGCAAAGAAATATGATTTAAAGGTACATATTAACTGGTTTGGTTATGATGTTTGCGGTTTTGGCGGTTATATGCCTTGGCAAGAGGGAGACCTTGAAAAATATCCATGTCTTTCCGGTATGGACGGCTCACCTCTTTTAAGTGCAAATAATGAATATATTCCTGATTTTTCACAGCAAATTTTCCTTGATGAATCGTATGATGCTATACAGCAGGTTTGTGCATGGCTTAACGTAAACGATACTGACCGTCGTACAGTTGCTATTCAGTTGGAAAACGAACCCGGTAATACCGAAGGCGGTAATGGTCTTTGGATGAGCCAGTTTACAAATATGGCAAATCATCTTAACAATTTGGGTAAGGCTGTTAAGGAAAGTCCTTATTCAATGGTGACATATCTTAATCTTATGAGTGCGGGCTTTAGTGAGGAAACAGAAGGCTATGATATTAAGGGAAGAATCCACCATCTTATTGATAAAGAATATATTGATATTGTTGGTTGGGACCTTTATACTAACGACACTGCTCCGAGATATAAAAATATCGAATATGGTAATAATTTGCCCTTGTTTGCTGAAATGGGTATTTGTGCCTACAGCGTTCCCGGTCAAATTAACTATAGCTTTTCAAATGGCTACGGTTTAGGCTTTTATATGTTCGTAAACGTACCTGATACCACACACAATAACGGTTTTTATCGTTATAATAACGTTATTACAGGTCTTGAAAAGCGTGATGGCACGCAAATTATTCCTGAAAACCCAATAGATACAATGGGCGGTAAGGAAGAACTTAAAACCGAAGAGGTTTTAAATATTAATAAATCTGTAAAGGCAATACGTGAGCTCATTGCAACACAAAAGATTAATAATATTGCTGCTTTTAATAATTCTATGAAGAATGTAGCAAAAACATTAAAGCTTTGCAATAAGGAAAAAATCACTTATATTTGTAATTATCCGAATGAAAAATACGGTTCAAGCGGTCTTTGTGTAGGTGCTGAAGACGGTAATTTCTATTTGTATTCTTCACAGGATGCACAATATCAATTTGAAAGCACAATCAAAGAAGTAACTGCTGGTAGCTATGCTGACGGTGAATGGACTTCAAACGGCAAAATTGAAGTTAAGGATAACACATTTGATGTGAAAGCAGGTCTTGCTTACAGAGTTGTTATTGGATAATTAAAAACGGCTTGTCGTTTGACAAGCCGTTTTTATTTTGCAAAAAATTATAAAATTGAAAAGCTCACAACAACTGCTGCAAAGACAATAGAAACCATTGAAAGAAGCTTAATAAGAATGTTAATTGCAGGGCCTGATGTGTCTTTAAATGGGTCGCCAACAGTGTCGCCAACAACAGCGGCCTTGTGGTTTTCGGAACCCTTGCCGCCGTAAACACCGCTTTCAATGTACTTTTTGGCATTGTCCCAAG
>JAGAQV010000030.1 GCA_017622555.1 Clostridia bacterium | reverse complement strand
CTCTTGCATAAGCGCAAGCAAGGGGAGATGCATCCAAATCCTCAATATCATCAACAAAGCATGCCTTTTTTAGCTTTTCGGGTAAAATTGTACCAACAGCCG
The DNA here is from genome assembly GCA_017622555.1 of Clostridia bacterium. Lineage (GTDB taxonomy): Bacteria > Bacillota > Clostridia > Oscillospirales > Acutalibacteraceae > UBA737. The sequence goes on along the minus strand of JAGAQV010000030.1, from coordinate 20,790 downwards.
CACTTGTAGGACTTACATGCTTAAATGACGTAACAGCAGGAAGACCCAAAGCTTCCTTTAGTTCCTTAACTAATTGCCAAGAGTTAAAGGCATCTAAAAAGTTAATGTAACCTGGTCTGCCGCAAAGAATTTCAATAGGTAATTCACTTCCGTCAGCCATATATATTTTTGATGGCTTTTGGTTGGGGTTACAGCCGTATTTAAGTTCGAATTCTTTCATTACGCTTCTCCTTACTCATTTTTATTAACAATTCTTGTATCAAATTTTCCGCTTTGTAAATCAATATATCTTACAAAAAGCGAAACCTTGTTGTCTTGGTTTAAATTATCCCAAATAACATTGGTTAAGGCATCAATGTCCAAATCGGGCAAGGTAATGGTTTTGGGCTCACCCTCGAAGCTTGGAAGTGGATTACCGTCACACTTATATGTATGAATAAATTTTGCATTAGCCTTTAAGGGATTATTATATGCAAAGGTGTAACGTTGGCAAGAGGTGGGGTCACCGTTAGCCGATTTTAAAATTGACAAAGCGTAATTCATATCACCATTTTCAAGGCGCACAATACCCGAAATACGTGGGGTGAAGTTTGGTGCATCATCCTCGAATTCACGGGTACGAAGAGCCTGCTCAAAGGTCATTTGACGGTCCATAAGCTCGTAAATAGTGTCAGTTTGGTCACCGTTGGTTACAATTGTTTTGTTGCCCAAAACACGAACAGGTGCATAAATGATTAGATGCGGATCGGTCATTTTAGATTCATCAAATGCCTGAGTTCTAATACCATCACCATCGGTTACAAAAACGCGATTACGGCTGTTTTCGCTTCTGCCCATAATAAAATAAGCAATTACTGCGTTTTTACCGTCAGCCGATTTTCCAATAATGATACCACGACCGGGGTATGCGTTTTCTGATAATGCTGTTTTTAAATCATAATTTGCCATTTAAATCACCTTTACTTTAATTCATTGCAAACCTTTTCGAGCGCAAGGGGAAGAATTTTCCATTCGGCCTCCTCCATAACACGCTTTTGCAAGGTTTCGGGTGTATCGTTTTCAAAAATATTTACAGCCTTTTGCATTATAATTTTGCCGCCGTCGGGAATTTCGTTAACAAAATGTACGGTAGCACCTGTTACCTTAACGCCATATTGTAATGCCGCCTCATGAACGTGAAGACCGTAAAAGCCTTTGCCACAAAAGGAGGGGATAAGCGACGGATGAACGTTTATAATGCGGTTTGCAAAACGGGATGTGAATTTTTCACTTAAAATACACATAAAGCCTGCAAGCACAATAATATCAATATTGTTTTCTTCCATTGTTTTAATAAGCTCGTCTTCAAAACTTTTGTTTAATTCTTTCTTATTTAAAACAACTGTTTTAATGCCTGAATTTTGCGCACGGGTAAGGGCATAAGCGCTTGGGTTATTTGAAACCACAAGTGTAATTTTGCCTGATTTTACAATACCATCTATTTGGGCGTTTATAATTGCTTGCAAATTGGTGCCTCCGCCCGAAACTAAAACTGCAATATTTTTCATTTTAACACCTTAAATTATGCTGATTTTGTTTTCACTCTTAACAATTTTACCAATAATATAGGCTTCTTCACCGTTTGCTTTTAGAATTTCAAGTGCCTTGTCGGCATCCTCTTTAGCAACAACAATTGACATACCGACACCCATATTATATGTGTTGTACATATCACGTTCGGGAATGTTACCAACCTTTTGAAGCAAATCAAAAATAGGCAATACACGAATTGCGGATTTTTCTATTTCAGCGCCGAAACCGTCGGGAATGCTGCGGGGAATATTTTCATAAAAGCCACCGCCTGTTATATGCGAAATTGCACGTACCTTTACATTATCTAAAAGTGCGAGAACAGGCTTTACATAAATTTTTGTGGGTGTAAGCAGGGTTTCACCCAAGGACTTACCGCCAAGCTCGGTATAGGTTTTGCTAAGGTCACAGTTCTCAACATCAAAAACCTTGCGAACAAGCGAAAAACCGTTTGAATGAATACCTGATGAAGAAAGAGCAATAACAATGTCGTCTTCTTGCATTGTTTTATTATCCAAAATTTTCTTTTTATCAACTATGCCAACTGCAAAGCCTGCAAGGTCGTAATCATCCACAGGCATCATACCAGGATGTTCAGCGGTTTCACCGCCAATTAATGCCGCGCCCGACTGAACACAGCCTTCGGCTACACCGCTTACGATAGAAGCGATTTTTTCAGGAATATTTTTTCCACAAGCAATATAGTCAAGGAAGAAAAGCGGTTTTGCACCAACACAAATAATATCATTTACACACATAGCAACGGCATCAATACCGATAGTGTCGTGCTTGTCCATTAAAATTGCAAGCTTAACTTTAGTGCCGCAACCGTCTGTGCCTGAAACTAAAACAGGCTCTTCATAGCCCATAGGTAAACCAAAGCAACCGCCAAAGCCGCCAACATCATCAAGACAGCCCTCATTTTTTGTGCGGCCAATGTGCTTTTTCATAAGCTCAACAGCTTTATAGCCTGCAGTAATATCAACGCCTGCATCTGCATAAGATTTGGATTGTGAGTTGTTCATCTTATATTATTCCTTTCCGTCCCAGCAATATGTGCAAAGACAGTCTTTATCAATACCAATTGCCTCTATAATTCCGTCAAGCGACTGAAATTCGAGTGAAGCGAAATTGAATTTATCGGCAATAGCCTTTCTAAGCTTTCTGCCACGTTCGGTTGAACCGTCGGCATATTCCGAAATATAATTTGTGCCTTCTTCACCCTCAAGTTCATAAATTACACGGCGGGCAATAAGTTCCATATCATTAGTGGCACGTGAAAAATTAAGATATTTACAGCCATACATAATGGGTGGGCATGCCGAACGCATATGTACCGATTTTGCGCCGTTTTCGTATAGGAAATCAACTGTTTCTTTAAGCTGTGTGCCACGAACAATTGAATCGTCTACAAAAAGTAAATTTTTATCAATAATAAGGTCATGAACAGGTATTTGCTTCATTTTTGCAACACGGCTACGCTCCTGTTGCTTTTGCGGTGTAAAGCTGCGTGACCAGGTGGGTGTATATTTTATGAATGCACGAGCAAAGTCAAAACCGCTTTCGTTAGCATAGCCAATAGCGTGAGGGGTACCCGAATCAGGAACACCGCCCACATAGTCGATTTCAGTGTCAAAGCCGTTTGTCTTATCATTCTTTGCCATAATTTTACCGTTACGGTAACGCATCATTTCAACGTTTATACCCTCATAACAAGAGGTAGGGTAACCGTAATAGCTCCATAAAAATGAACATATCTTCATTTTCTTATTTGGAGCCGCAAGCTGAGTAATACTGTCGGTTGTAATTTCAACAATTTCACCGGGACCGAGTTCTTTTTCAAGCTCATACCCAAGCTTTAAAAGTGCAAAGCTTTCAAATGTAACACATTGGCCGTTTTCATTTTTACCAACAATTATAGGTAAGCGGCCAAACTTATCACGTGCGGCAATAAGTGTGCCGTCATCCTTCATAATTAAAATTGAGGCCGAGCCATCAATTTGGTTTTGAGCAAAACGAATACCATCTTGGAAGCTGCTTTTTTGGTCAATAAGTGCTGCAACAAGCTCAGTCATATTAACCTTACCTGCCGACATTGCCAAAAAGTGACCTCCGCTGAAGGATAAAAATTGTTTTATTAAAGATTCAGCATTGTTTATTTGACCAATAACACAAATTGCATAAGTGCCGATATTAGACGTAATAAGCAAGGGCTGTGGGTCATAATCACTTATACAACCAATTGCCGAGGTACCTTGCATTTCATCAAATATATCCTCAAATTTTGTTCTAAAAGGGGCATTTTCAATGTTATGAATATCCCTTTGAAAGCCTAGCTCACGGTCAAAAGCCGCCATACCACCACGGCGTGTTCCTAAATGCGAATGATAGTCAGTGCCGAAAAAGACGTCAGCAACAGCGTCTGATTTACTGACTACACCAAAAAATCCACCCATAAAATACTCCTTTAAATTATGCGAAGAAAAGCTTTGAAAGTGTCATGGGGTCAATGTACTGACCGTCCTTATAAACGCGCATATTGCCTGAAGCAATTTCATCAATAAGCATTACGTCACCGTTCGGATCATAACCAAATTCAAACTTAATATCGTAAAGGTCAAGACCTTTTTCTTTAAGGTCGTCAGCAACAATTTTGGTGATTTGCTGTGTCATAACCTTAATATCTTCATACTGCTTGTCAGTCATAACGCCTAAAGCAACTAAGGCATCCTTAATAACAAGCGGGTCACCCTTTTCGTCGTTTTTAAAGGTCATTTCAACGTAAGCAGGAAGGTCGGCGCCTTCTTCAATATAATCACCATATCTGCGAATAAAGCTACCAACTGCTTTGTAACGGCAAATAACCTCAAGACCGTGACCAAACACTTTTGCGGGTAAAACTTCCATTGTAGTGTCTTTAAGGTCAGCTGATACGTAATGTGTTTTAATTCCTGCAGCATTTACTTTCTCGAAGAAGTAAATTGACATTCTAAGATTAACGTCACCAACACCGTCAATTGTAAGACCAACCGAATTTTCACCCGGATCAAAAACGCCATCTTTACCTGTGCAGTCGTCCTTAAATTTTAAAAGACAGTTGCCGTTCTCTAAAGAGTAAACATTCTTTGTTTTACCGGTGTAAATAAGTTTCTTTTCCATTTTTTATTCCTCCATTAATTTAATTCAATTTCAATATTTTGATTTTTTGCCAAAACATTTGCAGAATCGGCCTTGCGTTTAGCGTTAAGCTTTTCAGCAAGATCGCGGTCGTTAACTGCTAATATTTCTATACATAACAAAGCGGCATTGACAGCGCCATCAATAGCAACGGTAGCTACAGGTATGCCTGAGGGCATTTGTACCGTTGATAAAAGTGCGTCAATACCGTTTAAATAACCTGATTTTATCGGAATGCCGATAACGGGAAGGGTAGTGTTAGCGGCAATGGAACCTGCAAGATGGGCTGCCATACCTGCGGCGGCAATTATAGCGCCGAATCCGTTATCTCTTGCATTTTCACTAAACTGTTTTGCTTCATTAGGTGTTCTGTGAGCCGAAAATACGTGAACCTCGTAGGGTACTTCAAAGGCTTTAAGTGTATCAACAGCTTTTTGAACTATCGGTAAATCACTGTCACTGCCCATAATAATTCCGACTTTTTTCATAATTTCAACCTCCAATAAATAAAAAAGGGCGCACTAACCCAAACGGAATAGAGCGCCCAGACGGTCGGCATAAAGGTTTCTTTGATTCACGTGGTGCTCCACTAAACCGTCAGTCACAAAGAACCTTAAATTTTATGAAAAAATTATAACACAAGGTGATTTATTTGTCAATTAGCATAATAAGATATATATTATAAAATTCTTGTAAACAAATTCTAAATTTTTTGTAAAAATCACATAATTGTATTTTACATTACTTGACTTTACTAAAGAATTGATTTATATTAATATGAAACAATAATTTTAAATGGAGGAAAAAATATGAACATCAAACCATTAGCTGATAATGTTGTTTTAAAATTAACAGCGGCTGAGGAAACTACCAAAAGCGGTATTGTTTTGGCTGCTACAGTTAAAGAAAAGCCACAGCTTGCTGAAGTAGTTGCAGTTGGCCCTGGCGGTATAATTAACGGCAACGATGTTAAAATGTATGTTGAAGTTGGTCAAAAGGTTGTTTTCACTAAATATTCGGGCACCGAAATTAAGCTTGACAGTGAAGAATACATTATTATGCGTCAGTCAGATATTTTGGCTGTTGTTGAATAAGGAGGCTTTTATTTATGGCTAAAGAAATTATTTTTGGTATTGAGGCAAGAAAATCACTTCAAAACGGTGTTGATAAGCTTGCTGATGCTGTAAAGGTAACACTTGGTCCTAAGGGCAGAAACGTTGTTTTAGATAAGAAGTACGGTGCACCGCTTATTACAAATGACGGCGTTACAATTGCTAAGGAAATTGAGCTTTCGGACCCTTTTGAAAATATGGGTGCACAGCTTGTTAAAGAGGTTTCGATTAAAACCAATGATGCTGCGGGTGACGGTACAACAACTGCTACCGTTTTGGCACAGGCTATGATTAATGAAGGTATGAAAAATGTTGCCGCAGGTGCTAACCCTATGGTTGTTAAGCGCGGTATGAAGCTTGCTGTTGATACCGCAACCAAAACCGTTATTTCAAATTCTCAAAATATAAGCGGTACTGAAGATATTGCGCGTGTTGCAACTGTTTCTTCGGGGGACGAAGCGATTGGTAATTTAATTGCTGAAGCAATGGCTAAGGTAAGCGCTGACGGTGTTATTACTGTTGAAGAATCTAAAACTGCTGAAACCTATTCCGAAGTAGTTGAGGGTATGCAGTTTGACCGTGGTTATATTACACCTTATATGGTTACCGATACCGAAAAAATGGAAGCCGTTTTAGATGATGCTTTAATTCTTATTACCGATAAGAAAATTTCAAACATTCAGGAAATTTTACCTGTTTTAGAACAAATTGTAAACGCAGGTAAAAAGCTTTTAATTATTGCTGAGGATATTGAAGGCGAAGCCCTTTCAACCCTTATTGTTAACAAGCTTCGCGGCACCTTTACCTGTGTTGCTGTTAAAGCACCCGGTTTTGGTGACAGAAGGAAGGAAATGCTTCGTGATATTGCCATTTTAACAGGTGGCGAGGTTATTTCTGAAGAACTTGGCCTTGACCTTAAGGAAACTGATATTGCAAGCCTTGGCCGTGCTCGTCAGGTTAAAATTTCTAAGGAAAACACAATTATTGTTGATGGCGCAGGCGACAGTCGTTTAATTGGCGATCGCATTAACCAAATTAAGAATGAGTTAGCTGTTACCACATCCGACTTTGACCGTGAAAAGCTTCAGGAACGTCTTGCAAAACTTGCCGGCGGTGTTGCAGTAATTAAGGTTGGCGCCGCTACCGAAATTGAAATGCGCGATAAGAAGCTTCGCATTGAGGACGCTTTATCTGCTACAAAGGCCGCTGTTGAAGAGGGTATTGTTGCAGGCGGTGGTGTTGCGCTTGTTAATGCTATTAACGCTGTTGATGCTTTAATTGAAACACTTGAAGGTGACACTAAAACAGGCGCACAAATTGTTCGCAAGTCGTTAGAGGCACCTATCCGCCAAATCGCATATAATGCAGGTCTTGAAGGCTCTGTTATTATAGAAAAGATTATTACAAGCGGTAAAATGAATTACGGATTTGATGCTTATAATGAGGTTTATACCGATATGTTAGAAGCGGGCATTGTTGACCCCACTAAAGTTACACGTTCTGCCCTTGAAAATGCCGCAAGTGTTGCATCTATGGTGCTTACAACTGAAAGTTTGGTTGCTGATAAGCCTGAGGATGTTGCCGCTGCAAATGCTGCTGCAGCCGCTGCTGCCGCACAAGGTGGTATGTACTAATGGCAGCCAAAGAAAAACGCTTTATAAAGGTTTATTCAGAATCTATGGGTGAAAATCAAATATTTGTTGACAGTGTTACCGGTGTTAATTATTTTTATCATAACAGCGGTTACAGTGGCGGTTTAACCGTGTTGCTTGATGCTGACGGAAAACCCGTTGTTACACCAATTAAGGAATAAAATTAAAACCCCGACCAGACGGTCGGGGTTATTTTAATGTGGTAAAGCTTTTTTAATTAAATGATTAACCTTACTTTTTTCTGTAAATAAAAGGCTGATAATTACAATTTCAATTACAGCAGTTAAAGCGACAAATGGTATTCGCGAAATAAACACCGCCCAAAAGGCCGCTATGCCGCCACGGTATAAAACCGAAATGAAAATTGTGTTTAAAAGCAGGGAACAGGTAATTTTATTAACAACTGTTGCAATACTTATTTTTAAAACAGTAGCCTTTTTGTAAAGGAATAAGCCAAGTATTAAACCAACAAGCATATTTGTAATTGTATAGCCAACAAAATATGGACCAAAGGGTTTAATTAATGCGCCAATAAAATCACCAAGACCGCCAACAGCAACTGCATAAGGAACACCTAAATAACACGCCGCAAAGGCAACCGTTACAAAGCCAAAGCTAATGTTATTGTTCCATACCTGATAAGCGGGTACAAAACGTTCTAAAATAACATTTAGAGCCACTAAAACGGATGTTAATAAAATTTTAAATAACTGATTATGCTTCATAATAAAAACCTCCTATTACCCGAAATCCGAATAATAAGAGGTAAAACAATTATTACACGGCAGCGGGATGCAACATACGAACCGCGAAAAAATCTTCGTTAAGTCGGCAACTCCCCGTCCGACAAACACTTAACGCTCGTACATTTACTCTGCATTATGTTTTAATTATATGACTTTTTATTCATTTGTCAATAATTTTGTGTCCCTTGCATAGAAAAAGATATACTGCTGTGCAATGCCTGCATAATCGGTTGCACAGTCGGGCAATTCACCGCCGAAAAGGGTATCCATAGCTCGTTTTATCCAAACGTCCTTTGGAAAGGCACGGTCGTGATGGTGTGAAAAAAGCAACGCACAGTCTGCAACCTTGGGGCCAACACCCTTAATTTTCATAAGCTCATTTCTTGCATCGTCAAGCGGTATATATCTTAAATGATATAAATCAACCTCACCGCTTGCAACCTTTTGCGCCGCATCAACTAAATACTTTGCACGAAAACCGCTTCGAAGCGGTGCTAAGTCTTCAACAGTAAGAGTAGCCATTTTTTGTGCGGTAGGGAAAGTGTAATAACCGCCTTTATTTTCACCAAAGTTTTCGCAAAGGCGCTGAATTATGCCTTTAATTCTTCCAATATTGTTGTTCTGCGAAATAATAAATGAGCAAAGGGTTTCAAACGGCTCTTGATTTAAAATGCGAATACCGTGTGAATATTCACATGCGGCTTTTAAGGTTTCGTTTTGACTTAATTTTTCAACAATCTTGGTATAGTTACGGTCTAAATCAAAATAATCTTTCCAAAATAAATTAAAATCGTTTTGGGTGACATTGTAAAGCACAACGGTACCGTCGTCTAGTTTTTCAAGAGTTAAAAATTTATTACCTGCAACACCCGACCAAAGCCCATTTTCATTACAAGACCAACGGAAAGCCTGACCACAGTCAAGGGTGTGGGGCAAATCAAATTCTTCAATGCCGTATATGTAAATATTGTTGTTTTTTGAAATTATTTTGTACATTTTATCACTCCGTATTTGCATTATACAAATTTTGTGGTAAAATATCAATATAAAATATTGAAAAGAGATGCTTATGCGACAGGATATTTGTACCATACCGATTAGTGAAATTTTTGAAGAAAACGACGGTTGCCCCATTTGCCGTATGCGAGAGCTTGTTGAAAAACGCATTGTTGATTACATAATGGGCGCCGCCATGATGGAACCCGACGTTAGAATTGAAACAAACCGTTTGGGCTTTTGTGAAAGACATTTTGACCAAATGTTAAATTCACGTGGTCGACTTCAGCTTGCTTTGATTTTAGAATCGCATATTGATGAAATTAACAAAAACATTTTTGAAAAGAAGCTTTTCAATTCACCTGCAAAAAAAGGGGAAGCTGCCAAAAAAATGACAGATTCCTGCTTTGTATGTGAGAAAATTGAATGGGGCTTTTCAAGAATGGTTGAAACTATTTTCCGCTGTTATGAAACCGATAAGGATTTTCGCCGTATGTTTAACGAACAGCCGATGTTTTGCCTTAAGCATTACGAAATGCTTATGAATTCACCTCACCGCAAAATGCTTCGCCAAAGCGGTAGTGAATTTGCAAGTAACTTGACAAGAGTTACGGCTGATTATTCTAAATCACTTCACGACGACGTAAAAAAATACTGCTCCATGTACGACTACCGTGCAAACGAAGGCCCGAAGGACTGGGGCACAAGTCGTGATTCGGTTGAGCGCACAATTGCTTTCTTGGTTGGCAGAAATCATAATAATGAATAACTTAACATAATGTTGCGAAAAATGTCGAATGTTGATAAGTTTTCCCTTAAAAATAGGGGTTTATTCCACATTTCCACCGAGTTATCCACTTTTTTATGTAAACCTGAATAAAATTGTAAACCTTTGCCAAAACTGTTTTTAGTATAGTAAAAGGGGCGTTTTAATTGGTAAAGGGAGTAAGCAAAACTATAATTGAAGTAAATAACACAGGCAGTAAGCTTTTTGAAAAAATTGTATTTTACGTAACACCTGAATATGGTAATTTAAACGCTAAACAGCTAAAGCGTGCCGCGGCTAATTTTTCTTTTAATTATGACAGTACACTTCAAAAAAGTAATTTAAGACGAAGAATAAAGCGCAAAAAAATTATTAAAGCTGTGGCGTTTTCGCTTTTAGGTATTTTTGCTTTGGTTGGAATTTGCTTACTATTTTTATGAATAAAATGTTAATAAATGCAAGAAGGCAGTTTACTTCTTGCATTTATTGTTTTTTTATACTATAATATTATATATTTTTTCAAAAAGGTGTTAATATGAAGGACATTTTATTAAAAGCGCTTAAGGTGTTTGGGCATTTAATTGTTGTGGGAATAGCATGTTTTTTTATTGTGATTTCTTTTAATGCTTTGAAAATTGGTTTGTTTTCAAGGGATATTGGTTACAATGCCTATGGTCGTTTAAGTGAGGAAGCTGAACCTGAACTGTTATATACATATTATTTTGACGACGGTGAAGACGCTAAGGCAAAGGAATTTGAGGATAAAGGCTATGAGCTTTTAAAATATTCTATTCGTTCCGATGTTGATAAGGGTCCCGATATTGCTTTAAGCGTTCTTTCACAGCTTTGCTGTATTGTAATCTTAATGTCGTTTATTTATAATGACGTATGGCAAGCGGGCAATAAAGACTTTGAAGCTACCCGTCTTCACGGTAAAAAGTTTAGTAAGCTTAAAGGTCTATACATTGGTTTAATTGCAAATATACCCGCATTTTTACTGCTAACAACCTTTATTGTTTTGAAAAGCAGTGCAACTGCCAAGCTTCCCATTGCAATTTATACCTATTTGAACAGCTATGCTTTTGAAATTATTTTTGCAGCCACAAACGGCGCTATGTATTGGGCAGACGTTCAGTGGTGGCAAGCACTTGTTTATTATTCGGTGCTTTTAATTGTACCTATTGTTTGCCTAGTTTCATATATTATTGGTTTTAAGGATATTTCACTTGCTGAAAAATTAATTTATAAAAACAGCAAGAAAAGAATAAGGAGAGTTTAATTTAAAATGGCAGGTTTATTCGGTTTATTTAATTATGAAAAGGAAGGTCCCGGTATTTCTAAAAATGGCCCTAAAAAGCACGGTTTTGTTGTGTTTTTTGAAACCTTTTTCCGTAATTTTTGGAAGTTTATTACCATTAACTTGGTTTACTGTCTTATAAGCTTACCCCTTTTTACAAACGGTTTTGCTAATGTTGGTATTACACACGTTGCCCGTAATACCGCAAGGGACAAGCATTCATTTGGCCTTTCTGACTTTTTTGACACAATAAAAAAGAACAAAAAGCAGGCATTAATTGCCGGTATTATAAATAGCTTTGTTTATTTGCTTATGGGCGCAAATTTGTTTTTTTATTGGTTTTACACTAAAGGCATAATGCAAAGCATTGGTATTGGTTTTATAATTGCAGTTTTCTTTATTTTTACTATAATGTGTTACTATTTATGGACACTTATAATCACCTTTAATTACACCTTAAAGCAAGCATATTCAAACAGCTTCCGTTTTGTTTTTGTAAACCTTAAGTATAATTTGCTTTGCTTTTTTGTAAATGTGCTTTTACTTGCTGCAGCAATTGCCTTGGTTTTCCTTTTACCAAATTATTTTCTTATAGTTTTAACAGTTGAATTTATGCTTTACATAGCAATTTATCCCTGCTTTAATGCATTGCTTATTCAGTTTTGCACCTTCCATTCAATTAAAAAATATATTATTGACCCTTATTATGAAGAGCATCCCGATGAGGATTTGGACAAGCGTCACGACTTGGGTCTTGACCCCGTCGTTGAAGAGGTTACGTCAGACGATGAGGAAGACAGCGATGTAATTTTTGAAGACTAAAAAGCATATACTCCTTTAGAAAGTTCTAAAGGAGTATTTTTTATGAATTGCAGAATTGCTGAGCTTAGAAATAAACAGGTAGTTTGTGTTAAAAACGGTAAAGTGCTTGGCTATATTTCAGACATTGAGCTTGACACTAAAAGTGGTACGCTTATTTCGCTCATAATTTACGGCAGACCTCGTTTTATGGGGCTTTTCGGTAAAAGCGAGGATATTATCATTCCTTGGTGTGATATTGAGGTTATTGGCCCCGAAACAGTTCTTGTTTCAAGCGATTCGCCTTATTGTGTAACAAAATAATTTGCACTGCCGAAAGGCAGTGTTTTTTTAAAATTTTGTTGTTTCATAATATATTTTTTACATTTTATTGTAAATGAAATATGGAAATGATATAATTATTGCAAATTTATGGGGGTGAGAGAATGCAAATTATTTCACTTAACGGAGAATGGAATTTAAAGGGTAAAAATCAAACTGTCAGCGATGATGCTTTAATTAATATCAAGGCAACTGTACCGGGATGCGTTCAGCTCGATTTATCTGATACGGGTTATTTGCCGTCTGATTTATTTATGGGCTTAAATATTAAAGAAGCCGAAAAAATTGAGGATTATGAATGGTGGTATGAAAAGACATTTTCTTGCCCCGAAAACAAGCATAATGCATTTCTCGTTTTTGAAGGTGTTGACTGTATTGCTGAATACTTTTTAAACGGCGTAAAGCTTGGCGAAAGCGATAATATGTTTATTTCGCACGAGTTCAAGGTTGACGATTATTTAATTGACGGTGAAAATGTTTTAACTGTTCATATTAAATCCGCTACCATCGAGGCAGAGGATAAGGATTATACAATAAAGTTGATTGACAATTCTAAAAATCTTGAAGGAAGACATATTCGCAAAACACCCCACTGTTATGGGTGGGATATTATGCCGCGCCTTGTAACGGCAGGACTTTGGCGTGACGTTAAGCTTGAAATTCGTGATAAAATATATTTTTCGCAAATGTTTTTTTACACACCCGATAAAAACTGTAAATTCTACTATGTGCTTGACGGAAACCATAACGATTTTAAAAACGTTGAAATTGAAGTTTGTGCCGCTTGCGGTGAAGACAGCAGTTTTTCTTTCCGTATTCCTTGTCAAAAGAAATTCGGTATTCATTATTTCAGCATTAAAGATGTAAAAAAATGGATGCCTTACGGTTATGGTGATGCAAATTTATATGAAGGTACGGCAAAGATTTTATCATGTGGTGAAGTTGTACACTGCCGAAATATTACTTTGGGTGTCAAAAAGGTTGAATTGGATCGACGCGACCCAACGGCTGATGACAAGGGTCAATTTCGTATTATGATAAATGATGTTGAAATTCTTTGTAAGGGCTCTAATTGGGTGCCGCTCGATGCATTTCATTCACGTGATGCAGACCGTTATGATAAGGCATTGGCACTTGTTAAGGATATCGGCTGCAACATTTTGCGGTGTTGGGGCGGTAACGTTTATGAAGACCATAAGTTTTTTGACTTTTGTGACCGTAACGGCATTATGGTATGGCAGGATTTTTCTATGGCTTGTGCAAGCTATCCCGAGGATGAAGACTTCAAGAAAGCTATAGAAAAAGAAGCAACTGCAGTTATCCGTAAATTAAGAAATCACCCATCAATTATAATGTGGGCAGGGGATAACGAGGTTGACAGCTGCACTTCAACCTATAACCCCGACAATAACACCATAACGCGTGAAGTTTTGCCGAAATGTGTTGAATTAAACGATTTAGGACGCCCATATTTGCCAAGCTCGCCTTATATTACAAGCGAAATGTATAATCAAGGTGAAAGGTCACAGATTATCGGCTCACGTTTAGTTGAAGACCACCTTTGGGGACCGCGTGATTACTTCAAGTCGGACTTTTATAAAAATAATCAAGCCCGTTTTGTGAGCGAAACAGGTTATCACGGTTGTCCGTCGCTTGAATCGATAAAGAAATTTATAACTCCTGAAAACGTATGGCCTTATTTAAATGATGAATGGACACTTCATTCAACCGATAATAACGGTCGTAATCACCGCGTTTTGCTTATGGAAAAGCAGGTGAGATATTTATTCGGTTTTGTGCCCGAAAACGCGGAAGAATATATTATGGCTTCACAAATTTCGCAGGCAGAAGCCAAGAAATATTTTATTGAGCGTATTCGCATCGGCAGACCCGATAAGACGGGTATAATCTGGTGGAATTTGCTTGACGGATGGCCTCAGATGTCTGATGCAGTAGTTGACTATTACTTTAATAAAAAGCTTGCTTATAGCTATATAAAACGGTCACAAGCACCATTTGTAATTTGTGCAGATGAAATTAAAGAACAAAAATTAAATATATATGCTTGTAATGACACGCTCAAAGAAAAGCAGGGCGGCTTTATTGTAAAAGATGCTATGACTGATGAGGTTATTTTTAAAGGCGATTTTACTGCAAAAGCCAATACTGCTACACTTATAAAGTCTTTACCCGCCGTGTGTTGTGAAAATAAAATTTTAATTTTTGAATGGGAAGCTGAGGGTGCAAAGGGCTTTAATCATTATCTTTGCGATTTTCCGCCAATTTCATTTGAAAAATATTGTGATTTTTTAAAGAAATATAATCTGAAATAATTTTTAAACACCGCCGTAAGGCGGTGTTATTTTATTGCAATTTTTTCATTATTTAAAATTTCAAAATGTGGGCAACTTATAATAGGAGTTGATTTTTTTGAAGCTTGCACGCATTTTAATTAAAAGTATTTTTGCGGTGTTTTTAATATTATCAATTATAGTTTTTGCAGGGGTATTTTATTTGCAAACAACCCTTGCTGATGAATATAAAATTAAAAAAGGCGAAGACCTTTCAATTCAAAGCCCTGTTCCTATTGTTGCCAGCTTTGACGGCGCAGCCTTAAGTGATGCCGCAAGCCGCAAAAGTGTGGGGGATAGCTTTTCGGTTGATTTAAAGGCGTTTGGAATTATTCCAATTTCGAAAATTGATGTTGAGGTTGTTGACGAGCTTTACGTTGCAGTTTTAGGTACCCCCTTTGGAATGAAAATTTATACAAAAGGGGTAATGGTTACAAGCCTTTCGGACGTTCAAACCGAAAAGGGAGTTGAACGCCCTGCAAAAAAGGCGGGCATAAAGCTTGGGGACTATATTCTTTCAATAAATGGACAAGCAGTTACGACAAACGAAGATGTTTCAAGCATTGTTGAAGCGTCAAACGGTAAAAAGCTTAAGTTTGAAATTATGCGAAATAATACGAAAATTTATATTAGCTTTTGTGCAGTGAAATCTAAGGAAACGGGTAGCTATAAAATTGGACTTTGGGTAAAAGACAGCTCGGCAGGAATTGGTACACTTACTTTTTATAGCCCTGCGACCGATATTGTATGCGGTTTAGGTCACGGCATTTGCGAAGAAGAAACAGGTGAGCTTTTAGTATTACAAAGGGGAATTATTGTTAATGCTGAAATTATTTCGGCTGAAAAAGGTGAGGTTGGAGCACCTGGGAAATTGAATGGGCGAATGGGTTATGCCACAATTGGTGAAATTGAAAACAATTGCCAAATGGGTGTTTATTCAAGCCTTACGGGCAATTTAACCTTTTCAAAATTAACCGAAATTGCCTTAAAGCAAGAGGTTAAAAACGGCAAAGCGCAAATATTATGCACACTTGATGGCAACACCCCACAGCTTTATGACTGCATAATTGAAGTAAGGTCCTCAGCTTATCACAGCAAAGTGCAAAATTTGCTGATAACAGTAACTGACGAAAAGCTATTAAACAAAACAGGCGGTATTGTGCAAGGAATGAGCGGCAGCCCCATAATCCAAAATGGTAAGCTTGTTGGTGCGGTAACTCACGTATTAATTGACGACCCACAAAAAGGTTACGGCATCTTTGCTGAAAATATGTTAGAAACAGCGCAGGGCGTTGCTGAAAACAATAAATTGAAAGATGCATCGTAAAACAACGGAAGGCTCAATTTATGAGCCTTCCGTTGTTTTATAATATGATTAGAGGTGATTGTAAAGTGAATATATATGGTTATGTACGAGTGTCGAGTATCGATCAAAACGAGGATAGGCAGCTTATTGTTATGGACGAAAATAACGTACCGAAAGGCAACGTTTATATTGATAAGCAGTCGGGTAAGGATTTTGAGCGACCACAGTATAAGAAACTCGTTAAGAAATTAAAGTCTGGAGATTTGCTCTACATATTAAGTATCGACCGCTTAGGCCGCAATTACGAGGATATTCAAAAGCAGTGGAGGATACTGACAAAGGATATTGGTATTGATATTTGTGTAATTGATATGCCACTTCTCGACACCCGAAACGGCAAGGACTTGATGGGTACGTTTATTGCTGACCTTGTCTTGCAGATACTTTCTTTCGTTGCACAAAACGAGCGTGAAAATATTAAAAAACGGCAGGCGCAAGGAATTGCTGCCGCAAAAGCAAAGGGTGTAAAATTCGGACGTCCGGAGGTTCCTACGCCTGACGGTTTTGATAAGTATATCTCAAAATGGGAAAAGGGACAAATAACAACTTCTGAAGTTTTGAAACTGACAGACCTTAGCAAATCCACCTTTTATAGAAAGGTCAGAGAATACCACTTAATTAAAAAATAATAGTTCCAAAAGGTACACCTTTTGGAACTATTTATACATTGTTTATTTTATCACAACAAGCCTCTATTTGCAACCCTTTTTGGCGATATTTTGAAGATTTTGGAAAGTGATTTTCACTTATAAGTTGTTTTGGGCACATTCTCAAAAGGTGTACCTTTTGAGAATGTGGTGAATTTATAGTTATTTATTGACGACAAGAAAGGAATTTATATGAAGAGAAAGACGGGTTTTATACTTTATATTGATATTTTGGGATATAAAGATATGCTGAATAGCAAAGAAAATGATAAAAGGTTGCAAAATATACTCGACCGATTTACCGAAATTTTTTCAAAATTAAATTTTGCCTTTGCGTTTGGGCAAAATTACGATGAATGTAAATTGCTCAAAAAATTTTTCTCAGATAATTTTCTTTTTCTATACGAAGCTAGCAAAGACAATTTTATAGATTTTTCACGTTTTAAATGTGTTGCATCGCAGATTCAATACCAATTTCTATTAGCAGGCATATTAACAAGAGGTTCTATAACATATGGTACAATTTATTATAATGACGATATTGTGTATGGTGTGGATTTAATAAAAGCTGTAGAGTTAGAAGAAAACCATAAAGAACCGAGTGTAAAAATAGATAACAGTTTTCGTGCATTATCTGAAAACAATCATGAAGAGTTTATTGATACAGTAGATTTATTTTGTGTCCATTCAAATAGTAAATTGGATTACGAAGATTGCGTAAATGGTATCGGCAAATATATAGAAAATCTCAATAATAGATATGTTGATGAGAGCGTTTTATATAAAATTAATTGGATAATAGAAAGATTAAACGATTATTTTGGTAAAGAACAAAATATTAAATACGTACTAACTTGTGATTATAAGTATTCGCTTGTTGATGTAAAGGAAGGTAAATAAAATGAAAAAATATTTAGCAATATTATTAACAGTCGCACTAATGTTTTCTATTATGCCAACGGGATTGTTTAGTATAACTGCAAGTGCTGAAAGCACTATTGTTAATGTTTATGATGCACAAACATTGGAAACGGGATTGACAACTGTCAATGCGGATATTGTTCTGTGGAACGATGTTACATATAGCGGTTCCATAGAGGTCTTGTGTCATTCTATTGATTTGAATGGTTACAAATTGGTATATAATAGCAACATGATATTGGCTCCGGAAGTTACAGAGTTTGTTATTGTAGATAGCTTGTTTAGCGAAGAGACAGAAAACACCGGCAAATTAGAAATCATGCAAGGTGTTTCTGCTTCGTCAAACAACCTCGTCATTGAGAGTGGCTTTGTTTCTGTTTGTAACAGTAAAGGACAAAATGGTGCACAAGGCGACTCTGGTTCAGCTGGCAAATCATATAATAGTGTAGGAAAAGGTTACCGTGGCGAAAATGGCGGTTTCGGTGGAGATGGCGACGATGGTAGAGCTGGTGTTGTTGCGAACTCATTGTATATACGCGGTGGAGAAATCACAATAAGCGGCGGAAAGGGCGGTTTCGGCGGAAAGGGCGGTTTCGGCGGAGAAGGCGGATTCTCTAATGGCACTGGCGGCGATGGCGGCGATGGCGGCGATGGCGGCGATGGCGGCGATGGTGGTGATGGTATTATCGCAAACATTGTACAAATATCTGGTGGTGTTATAGAGATTAATGGCGGTAATGGCGGTAACGGTGGCGACGGCGGTGACGGTATTTATGGACCTTATTATTCTTACGGCGGCGACGGCGGCAACGGCGGCGATGGCGGCGACTGCGGCGATGGCGGTGACGGCATTGCTTCATCTAACATTGAAATATTTGGTGGTATCATAACAATTCGTGCCGGCAACGCTGGTATCGGTGGCTCCAAAGGCACTGGCGGTTCTTATGGCTCTGCTTCAAAAGGCAAAGGTAATACTGGTATTTCAGGAAACATCGGTAACGGAGGAATTAGTGGTTGCGGCATAGTAGCGGATGATGTTATTATCAGCGATGGACAATTATCAAGTACCGGCTGCTCAGGTGTTTGCGGCAGTTTGACTGTTAACGGTGGTTCTGTTTATGCATACGGAAAATTTAATGGTGCGGGCATCGGAGGCGCAGGAAATGCCGAACAAAAAGACGGGTTCAATGTTAGAATAAATGGTGGATATGTTTTTGCACAAGGTGATGGAAATGGGTTTGATATCGGTGGCGGTTATTATAACGGCGTCGGTGCACCAGGAACGCTGGAAGTGACCGGCGGAACACTTGAATTTGCAACGTATGGTCGTGCAACCAATGTCTCTTCACCTGTATTTAAGAATTGCACCGTCACAGGTGAAGGTGCTTATCAGCACGAGGGTACCTATAATACTGACGGAAAATTCACAGTTACAGTAGACGATATCCTTGTAAATCCCTCGGATTATGTCGGTTACGATACGATAAACATAATTGCGGACGTGCGTATTTCTCGCACGAGCAATATCACAACGCCAAAACTAAAAGGATATATTTCTTTTAAATTTGACGGACGTGAGTTTGCAACTGCTTCTATTACTAATGCCGTTTCTGCTGATGGTGTGATTGCGGCAACTGCATCTACAACATGGATTGCGGTGGAAGGTGAGCATCACCTTTCAGCAGGTTATGTAGCTGGCGATAATGATATGTACGCTTTCGGCGGAACATATGCGGAGTCAACTGATATTCCTTTGCATACACACGAGTGGAATAGTGAATACACTATTGATGTTGAACCCACTTGCACAATCCCCGGTTCAAAATCTATTCATTGTAGCATATGCGACGTGCAGAAGGACTTTGCGACTGTGGATGCAACAGGACACGATTATGCAAACAATCAATGTCAAAATTGTCAAGAATTTTTGCCTTTAGTCGTTTTTAAAGATTATGACGGAACGATTTTAAGCAGCGAATATTACTATTTGGGCGACTCAATAGTCGAACCTAATAAACCTAATCGCGAAGCAGATAACATCTACACATATACATTTATCGGTTGGGATAAAGAAGTAACAGTTTGTGATGGTGATGCGGTGTATACCGCTGTGTATGAATCAACACCGATAGAATACACAGTTGTTTTCAAAAATTATGATGGTACTGTGTTGTCAAGTAACACTTACCATTATGGCGATGCTGTCATAGTTCCTTCAATCGACCCCCAGAAACCATCCGATCTACAATATGAGTACATATTCGCGGGATGGGATAGTGTGGTTTGTGCTTGTAACGGTGATAAAGTATATACAGCAGTGTTTACTTCGGAATTTGTAGAGTATACTGTTACCTTTAAGAATCATGATGGCTCAATTATTTCAACAAAAACCTATCGTTATGGCGATACAGTTGAAATCCCTGCTGATCCGAACAAGGCATCAGATACAACGTATACATATTCGTTTGCAGGATGGGATAAGACAATAACCAACTGCACCGGTAATACAACCTATACAGCAACATATACGCCTAATTATATCGACTATACGGTTGTATTTAAAAATTATAATGGTGTTGTTTTGTCGACCAAGACATATCATTACGGCGACAATGTTATCGAACCTAGTGCTCCCACTAAATTGGCAGATAATACTTATACTTACACCTTTGCAGGTTGGGATAAAATAGTTGTTAATTGTGCCGGCGACACAACATACACAGCAACGTATACTCCTAATTATATTGATTATACAGTAATCTTTAAGAACTATAATGGTGTTGTTTTGTCTACTAAAACTTATCATTACGGTGATGGTGTAGTTGCACCTAGCACACCTACTAAGCCGTCAAATAATACTTATACCTACACCTTTGCAGGATGGGATAAGCCAATAACCAACTGCACCGGTAATACAACCTATACAGCAATATATACGCCTAATTATATCGACTATACGGTTGTATTTAAAAATTATAATGGTGTTGTTTTGTCGACCAAGACATATCATTACGGCGACAATGTTATCGAACCTAGTGCTCCCACTAAAT
>JAGAQV010000029.1 GCA_017622555.1 Clostridia bacterium | reverse complement strand
TCCCCTTGAGGGGAAGGTGCTGAGTATACGAGGCGGATGAGGTGGAAAACTATTTAATTACTGAAAATTACACCTCATCAGTCACTACGTGACAGCTTCCCCTCAAGGGGAAGCCTTGCCCGATAAACTATAATTTGAAACACAAAAAACGGTAGATGCCAAAAGGCTTCTACCGTTTTAATTTTGCATATTATTTCAAAAATCCGTTTACAATTTGTTCTTCGGCTTGGCTTTCGGTAAGACCAAGTGTCATAAGCTTAATAAGCTGTTCGCCTGCGATTTTACCAATAGCCGCTTCGTGAATAAGTGCGGCATCAATATGGTTGGCAGTAATTTGCGGCAAGGCGGACACGTGCGCATCATCCATAATAATGGCATCACATTCGGTGTGACCGCTGCAAACGTTATTACCGTTTATGCGGGATACGAAAAGCTGACTTGATTTATCCTTTGCAACAGAACGGGAAATAACGTTAGCGCTGCTGTTTTCACCGTTCATATCAACTGTAAAGTCGGTTTCAGCATATTGACTGCCGTGTGTCATAAGCTTTTCCTTAACGATAAGGGTTGCATTGTCAGCCAAAACGGCTTTGGTTATTCGCTTGGTGGAATCAATACCTTTAATTTGTGTGGTTTCCATTTCCATATAACCGCCGTCGGCGATATTTATAACGGTGGTGGGGTTCATATTTTTACCACCTTCGCCATCGCCCTCGCCAACGTGTTTTTCAACGTATTTAACCTTAGCGTTTTTGCCAACAAAAAAGGTGTGTATACCGTCGTGGCGTGATTCCTCACTTCCGCAGTTGTGAATACCACAGCCCGCAACAATTTCAACGTCGCAGTCATCCCCAATAATAAAGTCATTATAAACCATTTCGGTTAAACCGCTTTCGCTTATAATTACGGGAATGTGAATTTTTTCGCCAACGGTGTTCGGTTTAATAATAATTTCAATACCCGAAACACCGGCTTTTT
Source organism: Clostridia bacterium (assembly GCA_017622555.1). Lineage (GTDB taxonomy): Bacteria > Bacillota > Clostridia > Oscillospirales > Acutalibacteraceae > UBA737. The sequence goes on along the minus strand of JAGAQV010000029.1, from coordinate 17,683 downwards.
CGCGAATGTCAACATTTTCGGTTACGTGTCGGGAAGAAAGTGCGCCGTTTGCACGAATGTTAAACGCACCTGCGGGTGTGCCGTCAATATCGGCTATCATTTTTAAAAGCTCAAGCTCTGTATTATTCACGGCGTTACACCTCCTCTAAAGCGTCGGTAAGCACCTTGCAGGCAGCATCCGCCGCATTTAAAAGGCTTGGAAGAATATCATCCTTCTTGCCCTCGTCCTTTACACTTCCGTTTGCAATAACAACAACCTTATCGGCAATATTTAAAATGCGTTCCTGGTGGGAAATAATTATAATACTGCCGCCAAGTGTGCTGTGCATTTTTTCAAAAACACGAATAAGGTTATTAAAGCTCCAAAGGTCAATACCAGCCTCGGGCTCGTCAAAAATTGAAACCTTGGTACCGCGAGCCAAAACGGTGGCAATTTCAATTCTTTTAAGCTCACCGCCTGACAAAGAAGCGTTGACCTCACGGTTAATGTAATCCCTTGCACAAAGACCTACTTGAGATAAATAACTGCAAGCCTTCGTAACGCTTATATCCTCGCCTGCGGCAAGGCTGATAAGGTCGTGCACAGTAATGCCTTTAAAACGAACGGGCTGCTGAAAGGCAAAGCTTACGCCCTTTTTTGCGCGTTCGGTAATGGTAAGATTTGTAATGTCTTCGCCGTCTAACAAAATTTGGCCGGCAGTAGGGGTAATAATACCTGCAATAATTTTTGCAAGGGTAGATTTACCGCCGCCGTTTGGACCTGTAATAACTACAAAGCCGTCGTCAATTTTAAGGTTAACGTCCTTTAAAATTTGTTTTTCGCCATCTTCATTTTCGGCTGTAAAAGATATGTTTTTAAGCTCTAACATATATCCTCCGAAATTTTCCAAAAATATTTACGGTTACAAACGGGAAAATCGTCCATAACGCCGTGCTCGGGGTCGTAAAAGGTACCTTTGAAGTATAGTGACCAATGCCAACACCGTGGGGTTTCAAGGCTTAAAAGTGCAATTTCGGGTAAATCGGTTTTATCATTTGCCGAAAGCCTTAAATTTTCAACCTTAAAGCCATTGTTATTAAGAAAAGAAAGCATTTCAAAAAGTCGTGTTTCTTTTTCGTTGTTAAGAGTTTTTACCACCTCGTCAACGGTTTTTTGCGTAAGCATTGCCAAAACGGCTTGTCCGCATTGAAGAGGTGTGGGTTCATGAATGTAATTTATCATATATTAGCCAATTTTTCAGCCAGTAATATCATTACAGGCATTGTTATAAGAGATAATAACGTGCTGAGGGAAACAAGGTTGACAGAAAGCTCGGTGTCACGGTTGTATTTAGATGAAAACATCGTTGTAACAGCGGCAACGGGCGCACTGCAGCAAATTGCTTGGGATATAAGCATATCGCCCTTAACACCGCAAAGCCACATAACAGTAATTGCGGCGGCAGGGTAAAGGATAAGCCTTAACAAAATGGTTAAGATGCATTTTATATCCGTAAAGCTTTTCAGTACGTTGGAATTCGCAAGGTGGAAGCCGATGATTATCATCGGAAGCGGTGTATTAAGCGCCGCAAGCATGGAAACGGGCTCACTTATAATTTTGGGAATCCGAACAGATAAAAGGAAAACCGCCAAACCAATTATAAGTGCCAAAATTGCAGGGCGGGTAATGATTTTAAGGGGCTTAAGCGTTTTCTTGTCGCCACTCATTAAAAGCAGTCCCCAGCTCCAGACAAATGCGTTAAAAATCGCCACAAAGGACGAGCCCAAAAACACGCCGTTGTCCCCAAGCAGTGCCTGCTGAAGCGGAATTGCCATAAAACCGCAATTTGAAAAAACAGCGGCATATTGCAGCACTATCTGGCGGTCCTTGTTTTTATCCCTTAAAAACAGCATACTTAAAGCAATGAATGCAAGGTGCAGTAAAACACCCAACAAAAAGCTTATAAGCAGGTCCTTAAGGTCGGACTTGTTAAATTCACGAAAGAATGATTTAACAATAACGCAAGGGGTAACCAAAATTAACACAAGGTCGGTCATACCGCTTACACTTTTATCACTGAGCACCTTTGTTTTTGCAAGGGCATAGCCGATAAGTATAAGAATAAACAGTATAACCACTTGAGTTAATACATTTACAAACATTATTTCACGCTTTCTATAAACTTCATAAAGGCTTTTTGACCCTTTTCGTCACGCTTGTAAACACCTGTATCTTCAAGCACCTTTGAGAAAACAATGCCAATTTCAGCCTTAATAATGCCGTCAATATTATCAGCATTAATATCATTATATTTTGCCTTAATTTCTTCAGCCCATTCAGCGTGTTTTGAAAGTGCTTCGTCGTTTGTGATGTCACGGCCTTCTAAAATGGCGGTTTGCAAATCAGCCATTTCTTGCTTTAAGCGGCCTGGAAGCACAGCAAGGCCCATAACCTCAATAAGACCAATGTTTTCTTTTTTAATATGGTGGTATTCGGGGTGGGGATGGTAAACGCCCAAGGGGAATTCTTCGGTTGTAATGTTGTTGCGAAGAACTATATCAAGTTCATAGTCATCACCGCGTCTGCGGGCAATGGGTGTAACAGCGTTGTGCTTTTCACCGTCGGTTTCGGCAAGAATGAAGGCATCCTCGTCGGTGTAATTTCCCCAGGCGGTTAAAATTTTGCCGCCAAGCGCAATTACACGTTCGGGGTCGGCAGCGGTGATACGAATAACCGACATTGGCCATTTAACAATACCCGCTTTAACGTCTTCAAAGCCATCAAAAACAAGCTCTTTTTCAATTGGGGCTTTGGTCATAGCAAAGGTATAACGGCCGCCCTGATAATGCTCGTGTGATAAAATCGAGCCGCCAACAATGGGAAGTCCCGCATTTGAGCCAATAAAGTAATGGGGGAAAATTGTTACAAATTCAATAATCTTGCGAAGGGTGGTAACGTCAACCTTCATAGGTATGTGCTGACCGTTATAAACAATGCAATGCTCGTTATAGTAAACGTAAGGTGAGTATTGCATAAACCAGTTATCCCCGTCAAGGGTAATGGGAATAATGCGGTGGTTTTGACGCGCGGGGAAGTTTATTCGACCTGCATAGCCTTCACATTCCTTGCAAAGCAAACACTTGGGGTAGCCCGACTGCGGTGCATTTTTAGCCGCTAAAATAGACTTCAAATCCTTTTCGGGCTTTGAAAGGTTAATGGTAATATCCATTTGGCCGTATTCGGTGTCGGCAAGCCATTTAAGGTCCTTTACAACACGGTAGCGGCGTATGTAGTCACTGTCACAGCTTAAATTATAGTAATAATCGGTTGCCGCTTCGGGAGACTTCTCATAAAGCGCATTAAACTTTGCAATAACCTCGCTGGGTCTTGGCATTAAAGCCGACATAAGCTTTGTGTCAAAAAGGTCACGCTCGGTTACGTTGTCATCAATAAGACCTTTTTCAACTGCAAAGTCAAGAAGTTCCTTTAAAGTTTCCTCTAAATTAACATTGTCAAACGCTTCATTGCAGTCAAAGCTGTCAAGGCTTAAAATTTCTAAAATGCGGTTGGTTACAAAAATTTCATCCTCTTTTGCAAAAAGGTTTTTTGCAAGACCATAGCATACTAATTTTTTAATACTTTTATTAATCACAAAAACCATCTCCCTTTAACATAAAATTATACTATATTAAGTATATATTTGTCAATGTGATAAAGGCTGAAAAAGGTATTATTTTTTCCTTGACAAACAAATGCCTTTGTGATAGAATGTATAAGCCGCATATTGTGGGCTTTTTTAAGTTGCGCCTTTTTTGGTGCACGCCTTCTGTAGCGAGACTGAAAATAAGCAGGTGAAAAAATGTACGCAATTATCGAAACAGGCGGAAAGCAGTACCGTGTTGAAAACGGCGACGTTATCTACATTGAAAAGCTCGACGCTCAGGTTGACGAAGAAGTTACCTTCGACAAGGTTGTTGCTGTTAGCAACAGAACTTTAAAGGTTGGTAAGCCCTATGTTAAGGACGCTTTCGTTAAAGGCACCGTTTTAAAGAACGGCAAGGGCAAGAAGATTACTGTCTTCACTTACAAACCCAAGAAGGGCTGCGCTCGCAAAATGGGTCACAGACAACCCTACACTAAGGTACAAATTACCGAAATTGGCTAATTAGGTTAATTAGTATGACTAGTGTAAAATTTTTGGCTGATGAAAAGCTTTACGGCTTCGAAATCAGCGGTCACAGTACAGTAAACTGTGATGACGAGGTCGGTAAAACGGTTTGTGCGGCGGTATCAAGCGCTGCATACATGGCTGCAAACACCATAACCGAAATTATTGGCGACAAAGCAAAAGCAAAGGTTTCAGACGGCGAAATGTATTTCAAGGTCAAAAACCCCAGCGATGCCACAATAACGGTTTTAAAAGGTTTAAAGCTTCATTTGACCGAATTATCGATGCAATATAGCAATAACATCAAAATTTTGGAGGTGCAAAAAAATGTTAAAGATTAACATCCAGTTATTCGCTCATAAAAAGGGTGTTGGTTCTACCAAGAACGGCCGTGACAGTGAATCCAAGCGTCTTGGCGTTAAGCGTGCTGACGGTCAGTTTGTTCTCGCAGGCAACATTCTTGTTCGCCAAAGAGGAACTCACATTCATCCCGGCAACAACGTAGGCCGTGGTTCTGACGATACTTTATTTGCCCTTATCGACGGTAAGGTTAAGTTTGAAAGAGTTGGCAGAGACCGTAAACAAGTAAGCATTTACGCTGTTGAGCAATAATTAACTATTTAACCCGGGTGCTTTCAGCGTCCGGGTTTATTTTTTATTTAAAGATCACGAAAGGTTGAAGGCTTTATGAAAATTTGTCATGTTTGCGGAATTGAATGTGACGACAACCAAGAGGTTTGTCTGGTTTGCGGAGCTGACTTAACCCAAAACGAAGAGGTTTCGGGTGAAGAATTGGAAAAAGAAATTACCGACCCCGTGCTTGTTGCCACTTTTGAGGATGTGGTATCTTCTGAAATATTCAGGGATATTTTAACTGAAAACGGAATTCCATACTCAATGGGTAACGACGAGGGCGCTGTGCGTGTAATGTTTGGAGGCGGCTTTTCGGTTGATGAAATTTATGTTGAAAAGCGTGATTTTGATAGAGCTGAAGCGCTTTATAATGATTTTATGGAAAATCCGCCCGAATTTGAGGGCGATGAATTCTTTATTGATGAAGAATTAAGTGATGAAGAGGAATAAAAAGTGTTCTTTGGCGTAAAAGATAAAAGTGAATACGACGGTCTTAAGCTTGTTAAAGAGGTGCATCCTGCTTATTCGGGCTTGTATGCCGAGCTTTTACAAGAAAATAATATTCCTTTTCTTGTAAGGCAAGAAGGGGCCGGTGGTATTTTTAAAATTGTTACGGGTTGGGTCCCCGATGATTATTATGTAAGACCTGAAGATTATGACAAAGCATTAGAAATATATAATGCTTTTATTGAAATTGAAGCAGAGGAAAACTAAATGTTTGTTGATATAGCAAAAATACACTTAAAAGCGGGCAACGGCGGTAACGGTGCGGTTTCCTTTCACCGCGAAAAATACATTGCGGCAGGCGGTCCTGACGGTGGTGACGGCGGTAAAGGCGGCGATATCGTCTTTAAGGCTGACAGTAACCTTTCTACCTTGGCCGACTTCCGCTATAAAAGAAAATATACTGCCCAGTCGGGTGAAAACGGCGGAACATCCCGCTGCACAGGTAAAAGCGCACCGAATTTAGTTATTTCGGTACCTGTGGGCACCTTGGTGAAGGACGCCGAAACAGGCCGCATTATTGCCGATATTTCTACCGATGAGCCGGTTGTTATTGCAAAAGGCGGTAACGGCGGTTGGGGCAACCAGCATTTTGGTACGGCAACACGTCAAATTCCCCGTTTTGCAAAAAGCGGTAACCCCGGTGAAGAATTGGATGTAACGCTTGAGCTTAAATTGCTTGCCGACGTGGGACTTATCGGTTTCCCGAACGTTGGTAAATCGACCTTGGTGTCGGTAGTAAGCGAAGCTAAGCCCAAAATTGCAAATTACCACTTTACAACCCTTACACCTGTTTTGGGTGTAGTAAGAATGGATGAGGGTTCCTCCTTTGTAATGGCTGACATTCCCGGTCTTATTGAGGGCGCAGGCGAGGGCATTGGCCTTGGCCACGAATTTTTGCGCCATGTTGAGCGTTGCCGATTATTGCTTCACGTCATTGACGTTTCAGGCAGTGAGGGTCGCGACCCAATTGACGATTTTGAGAAAATCAATCACGAGCTTTCGGTTTTCAGTGAGGATTTAACCCTTGCGCCTCAAATTGTTGTTGGCAACAAGTGTGACCTTGCTGATGAAAGCGTGGTTGCGAAGTTACAGGAATATTTTGAAGCCAAGGGCTTTAAATTCTTTCCGATTATGGCGCCCATTGCCGAGGGTACGGACGAGCTTATAAATTATGTTGCAAGCGAACTTCAAAAGCTTCCGCCTATTAAAATATATGAGGCCGAAGAAAAGCCCGAGGTTATTGTGGATAAAACCCGCCGCAGCTTTAGTGTTAGGTTTGACGGCACATATTATTATGTGGAAGACTGCGACTGGCTTATGGAAGTTATGAATAATGTTGACCCTGACGATTATGAATCGCTTCAGTATTTTGAGCGTGTTATCAGGGAATGCGGCATTATTGACGCTTTGGAAAGAAAAGGCTGTTCAGAAGGCGATACTGTTAAAATTTTAGATATTGAATTTGATTATGTTCCTTAAAGTTAGAGGTGTTTTATGGAAAATCCTAACCTTTTAAGTCCGTCAGTGTTGGCCTTTGTGGGCGATGCGGTTTACGGTCTTATGGTGCGTACTGCTTTGGCGCAGATTAATCGCCCATCAGGAGAGCTTCACAAATTGTCGGTAAAGCTAGTTAATGCAACCGCACAGGCTCAGGCGTATAAAATAATTGAACCCATCCTTTCTGAAAAAGAAATTTCGGTTTTTAAAAGGGGCCGCAATTTTAAAACGGGCAACACCCCTAAAAATTCAAGCGGGGGAGATTATCACACCGCAACGGGACTTGAAACGCTGTTCGGCTTTTTATATCTTTCGGGTGAAAGGGACCGCTTAGAAACACTTTTTAATCTTATTTGGGAAAAATTTAATATATCTTAAAGCTAAAATGGGTACACTAAACGGTGTACCCATTTTTTGTTTTTAAGGTGAGTTATGAAGGCAAGAGTAAAAGAGTTTTTAACTGATATTATTTATTATATTGTGGGCGGGTGCGTTTATGCGGTAGCGGTTACAACCTTTTTGTCCGCCAATGAAATTTCACCGGGTGGTGTTACAGGTGTTGCTACGGTTTTAAATTATTTATTTAAAAGTCCCGTTGGTGCGGTGGTGTTTTTAATTAACGTGCCGCTTTTTATAATTGCTTTTTTAAAAATAGGTAAGGGCTTTATTTTAAAAACCGTAATCGCAACGGCCGCCACTTCACTTTTGCTTGACACACTCGTAATTGTTTTGCCCCAAATGGAAATTGATTTAATTTTAGCAAGTATTTTTGGTGGCACACTAATGGGGCTTGGTGTTAGCATTATAATGCTTCGTGGGTCTTCGACGGGTGGTGTTGAAATTATTGCAAAGCTAATATCGCTAAAGTACCCATATATAAGCATTGGTCGGCTTATGCTGTTTTTGGATTTTTCGGTGGTCGTGGTTTCGGCATTTATTTATAAAAACGTCCAAAGTGCGCTTTACTCTACTGTGGCGCTTTACGCCTGCTCTAAAATAATGGACCTTGTTCTTTACGGCGCAGACAAGGGGAAGGTAATTTATATAATAAGTGACAAAGCACAATATATTGTGTGTGACATTTTAAACAAAATTGGTCGTGGCGCCACTTATTTAAATGTAGAAGGCGCTTATACGGGTGATAAGCGAAAAATGATAATGTGTACTGTCAGAAGAAATGAAGTGCATAATGTGTACGCCGCCGCAAGACAGCATGATCCCGCCGCTTTTATCGTCGTTTGCGAGGCGGGCGAAATTCTTGGCGAGGGTTTTAAAAAATAATTTATTTTTCGACAAAATAGTACTTGATATTTCTATAATTTGTGTTATAATAAATCTTGCACGTACTATATGTTGTGTAATTTATTTTACTTTTTTTGATAAATAACTTGTTTTGAGGTAGAAATTATGAAGATTATTAAAAGAAGCGGTGCCGAGGTTACCTTTGACCCACAAAAAATTATAGTTGCCGTTACAAAAGCAAATCAAAGCGTTGTGCCCAGCCAGCGTATGACTGAGGTGCAAATTAAGCGCATTGCCGAGGATGTTGAATCTGCAGCGGCTAATATTAACCGTTCCTTAAGCGTTGAAGAAATACAAGATATGGTAGAAGACCAAATCATGAATCAACGTGCTTTTGACGTCGCAAGGCGTTATATTACATATCGTTACAACCGTGCTTTAGTTAGAAAATCAAATACTACCGACGAACAAATTTTAAGCCTTATTGAATGCAATAATGAAGAGGTTAAGCAGGAAAACAGTAACAAAAACCCCACCGTTAACAGCGTTCAGCGTGACTATATGGCAGGCGAGGTTTCAAAGGATATTACCCGCCGTATTCTTTTACCCGCTGATATTGTTGACGCGCACGACCGTGGTCTTATTCACTTCCACGATGCCGACTATTTTGCACAGCATATGCACAACTGCGACCTTGTTAACCTTGAGGATATGCTTCAAAACGGTACAGTTATCAGCGGTACCTCTATTGAACGTCCACACAGCTTTTCTACCGCTTGTAACATTGCAACTCAAATTATTGCGCAGGTTGCTTCCTGTCAGTATGGCGGTCAAAGCATAAGCCTTACACACTTGGCTCCTTTTGTTGATATAAGCCGCAAGAAAATTTATTCCGAGGTTGTGGAGGAGCTTGAAGCCGCAGGTATTGACGTTTCTGAACAAAAGATTTCTGAAATTACGGAAAAGCGTCTTTTAAAGGAAATTTCCCGCGGTGTTCAAACCATTCAGTATCAGGTTGTAACCCTTATGACAACCAACGGTCAGGCACCCTTTGTTACGGTATTTATGTACCTTAACGAAGCCAAGAACGAACAGGAAAAGGCTGACCTTGCTTTAATTATTGAAGAGGTTTTAAAGCAACGCTATCAAGGTGTTAAAAACGAAAAGGGTGTTTGGATTACCCCTGCCTTCCCCAAGCTTATTTACGTTTTGGAGGAGGATAATATCAAAGAAGGTACAAAATATTGGGAACTTACTAAATTGGCAGCCAAATGTACCGCTAAGCGTATGGTACCTGACTATATTTCGGAAAAGGTTATGCTTCAAAATAAAATTGACAAAAACGGTGAAGGTCACTGCTATACCTGTATGGGTTGCCGCAGCTTCTTGACACCATTTGTTGATGAAAACGGTAATCCCAAGTATTACGGTCGCTTTAATCAAGGCGTTGTAACCGTTAACCTTGTTGATATTGGCTTGTCTGCAAATGGTGATATGGAAAAATTCTGGAAGATTTTTGACGACAGAATGGAGCTTTGCCACCGTGCACTTCAGCAACGCCATGAAAGACTTACAGGTACCCTTTCTGATGCGGCACCTATTTTGTGGCAGTATGGCGCACTTTTACGTCTTAAGAAAGGCGAAACCATTGATAAATATCTCCACGGCGGCTATTCAACCATTTCGCTTGGTTATGCAGGTCTTTGGGAATGCGTTTATGCAATGATCGGCAAAAAGCTTACCGAAAAAGAGGGCGAGGAATTCGGCCTTGAAATTATGAAAAAGCTTAACGAATATACTGCAAAGTGGAAGGCTGCCGAAGAAATAGACTATTCACTTTACGGCACACCGCTTGAAAGCACTACTTATAAGTTTGCAAAGTGTTTACAAAAGCGTTTTGGTGTAATAAAGGGTGTAACCGATAAAAACTACATCACAAACAGTTATCACGTTCACGTAACTGAGGATATTGACGCATTTGAAAAATTAGCTCTTGAAGCCAAGTTCCAGGCATTATCCCCAGGTGGTGCAATCAGCTATGTTGAGGTTCCTAATATGCAAAACAACCTTGACGCTGTTTTGTCGGTAATGCAGTTTATTTATGATAACATTATGTATGCCGAGCTTAACACCAAGAGTGACTACTGTCATGAATGCGGCTTTGACGGCGAAATTGAAATTAAGGAAGACGAGCACGGCAAGCTTGTTTGGACCTGCCCTAACTGTGGCAATACAGATCAGGACAAGCTTAACGTTGCACGACGCACCTGTGGTTACATTGGTACACAGTACTGGAACCAAGGTAGAACACAGGAAATTAAGGAAAGAGTTTTACATCTTTAAAAAAACGGGGGCTTTCCGAAAGGTTAGCCCCTTAAATTGTGGGGTCGGCTATGAATTATGCAGTAATAAAAAAATTTGATATTGCCAACGGCCCCGGTGTACGTGTTTCGCTTTTTGTCAGCGGTTGCCGTCACAAATGCAAAAACTGTTTTAACAGTGAAGCGTGGGATTTTGATTACGGTAAGCCCTTTACAAAGGACACAATAGCCGAAATTGTTGAAGCGCTTGATAAGGATTATATTGAAGGCTTTTCGCTATTGGGCGGTGAGCCGTTTGAACCCGAAAACCAAGCGGGTATTTATGAGATTTTGAAAGAAATTAAAGAAAAGCTTCCAAACAAAACGGTCTGGTGTTACACAGGCTTTAATTTTGATACACAGCTTTTAAAGGGATTTGTTGGTGATAAGGGCTTAACGCTTGAATGCCTAAAGCTAATTGACGTTTTGGTTGATGGTAAGTTTGTTGAAGAATTAAAAAGCCCGTCGCTTTTGTTTCGTGGCTCTTCTAATCAACGGATAATTGACGTACAAAAATCTCTTGCGCAAAATGAAGTGGTTTGGCTTCAGGGCGTTTGGGAAAGAAAAATGGGCTCGGGTAATATTTACGAATAGGGGTATAATATAATGAAAGTGAATTTCAAAAAACTTAATGCCAATGCAAAGGTGCCAACCTTTGGATCGCCTTTTTCGGCCGGTGCCGATCTTTACGCTTTAACAAATGGTGAAACGGTTACCTTTAATCCCGGTGAAACTAAAATTATTCACACAGGTCTTGCTTTGGAAATACCCGAAGGTTATGCAGGGCTTATTTATGCCCGAAGTGGTATTGCCAATAAGCGTGGGCTTGCCCCATCTAATAAGGTTGGTGTAGTTGATGCCGATTACCGTGGTGAAATTATGGTATCACTTCACAACCATTCAAATGAGGTGCAGGAAATTTGCGACGGGGAAAGGATTGCCCAAATGGTAATTGCGCCGTTTTTGGCAGTTGAATATACCGAGGTTGAGGAATTAACCGATACTGAACGTGGTACGGGCGGCTTTGGATCAACAGGTAAGAATTGACAAATTATTAAGAAGGGGTAACAGTTTTGTTACCCCATTTTAATTGACAAATATATGCATTTGGGGTAAAATATTAAAGCATCAATATGAAAGGAGCTGCTTTATGAGAAAATATTATTATTGGGCATTTTTCCCAATAAGTATTTTTTATTGTGAATTATGGTTGCGCCTTTTTAGTGGTGAAAGGTTTTTTAACTGGGGGCTTATAACTGTAGCGCTGTTTTCGGTGTTTTTCGGGTTGCTCTCTCAGTTTGTTTCATTTAATAAAAACGCAGGGCTTATTGCTGTGCAATCGGTTTTAAGCCTTTGGTATAGTGTTCAAACGGTATATCACAACATTTTCGGTACGTATATGATTTTGTACTCATTAAAGGGTGCGGACCAAATCGCCGAAAGTGAAATGCTTGGCGAAGCCTTTTTGGCTATAATGAAAAGTCTTTGGCAGGTTTTAATCTTATTTGTGCCACTTGTTTTGCTTATAATTGGTATTAAAAAGTTTAAAGACCGACCATACGCTAACAAGCACGAGCTTTTAACTGCGGCAGGCGTTACAGCGGCTGTTTTAGCAGTTACTATGATACTTCGCTTTGCTATACCATATTACAGGGAACGTAACGCAATTTTTGAAATGAACCGCAGCGTTTCATATAACGGTCTTTTATATACCGAAATTTTGGATTTTGGCTATAATATTTTGGGCATTGATAACGGTTATGAAATTGACCCCGATATTGAAAACGAAATTCTGTCGGGCGGGGAAGAAGATCCTAAATACAAGCCCAACGTAATGAAAATTGACTTTGAAACCCTTGCAAGTCAGGAAACTGATGCCACGATAAAAGCGCTACACGAATATTTTGCCGGTCGTACACCCACGAACCAAAATAAATATACGGGTATGTTTAAGGACTATAACCTTATACAAATAACAGCGGAAGGCTTTTCTTATTTTGCAATTGATAAGGAATTGACTCCAACTCTTTACAAAATGCAGCACGAGGGCTTTAATTTCACAAATTTCTATACTCCGATCTGGGGTGTAAGTACCTCTGACGGTGAATACGTTGCAACCACGGGACTTATCCCCAAGGGTGGTATTTGGAGTTATTTCACTTCAGGTAAAAATAATATTTTCTTTCCATTTACAATGCCCCAGCAGTATTTAAACGACGGGCTTAAAACCGTTCGTGCTTACCATAACCACACCTATACCTATTACAGTCGACACATTTCACACAAAAATTTAGGCTTTGTATATAAGGGTATAGGCAACGGTCTTGAAAAGGTGGTTAATCCTAAGCATTGGCCGGAATCTGACCACGAAATGCTTAAGGGCACAACAAGTGAATACGTTGGCAAGGACCGTTTTATGACCTATTATATGTCAGTCAGCGGTCACTTGAATTACACCTTTATGGGCAACAGCATGGCGGCAAGGCATAAGGATAAGGTAAAACACCTTGACTTATCTTCCAATGCAAAGGCTTATCTTGCTTGTAATATCGAGCTTGATTTAGCAATGGAGCATTTGCTTAATGCTTTACAGCAGGCCGGTGTTGCTGAAAAAACAGTTATTGTTATCACACCTGATCACTACCCTTATGGTCTTGAGGATAAGGAACACATTGATTCTTATCATTATTTCAGCGAGCTTGCAGGTCACGAAATTGACCCCGATTTCGAGCTTTATAAAAGCTGTCTTATAATTTATTCACCCGGTATGGAAAAGCCTATAACGGTTGACAAATATTGCAGCTCACTTGACATTATTCCAACGCTTAATAACCTTTTTGGCTTTGAGTATGATTCACGTTTATTACCCGGAAGTGACATTATGTCGGACAGTCAGCCCTTGGTTGTTTTTAATAACCATTCCTTTATTACCGAAAAGGGAAGCTATAATTCTAAAACGGATGAATTTATCCTTTTTGAAGGTCAAGAGCTTGAGGATGTTGACGAATATGTCGCTTCAATGCGCAAGGTGGTAAACAATAAATTTAAAATAAGTGCGCAAATTCTTGAAACCGATTATTACCGTAAGGTCATTAATCGAGAGCACAAATATTCGCAAAAATAAGTAAATGAGCAGTTCGTTAGAACTGCTCATTTTTTATCCCTTAACTGCACCTGCGGCAACACCTTTTATAATATATTTTTGACTTGTTAAATAAAAAATTATAACAGGTATAATTGAAAGTACAAGCATTGCCATTAAGGCGCCCATATCAACCGAACCGTAACCGCCCTTTAAATACTGTACGGCAACGGGAATGGTTTTATAATCGTTACCAATTACCAAATAGGGTAGTAAATAGTCGTTCCAAATCCACATAGTATTTAAAATTGCAACCGTAACTGTGGTGGGCTTTAAAATTGGGAACACAACCAAAAAATAGGTTTGCAGTGTGTTGCAACCGTCAATTGTGGCGGCCTCCTCAACGGTTTTGGGTACCGATTTTACAAAGCCCGAAAACATAAAAACCGATAGCCCCGCGCCGAAACCAAGATATATTATAATAATTCCAACTGGGTTATCAAGCCGTAGTATATTTGCTACCTTTGACATGGTAAACATAACCATTTGGAAGGGCACAATCATAGAAAACACAAGCGCATAATATAAAATGCTTGTAAGCGGTGATTTTGCTCTTACAATGTACCACGCCGTCATCGAGGTAAAAATTATAATTGCTGCAACCGAAAAAACCGTTATAAATAGTGACCAAAAGAATGCTAACGGGAAATCGGTTTGGTTAATGCCGTTTACATAGTTTTCAAAACCCGCAAAGGAATCGGCATTTGGCAAGGTAAATGGTGTATCTGTTATAGAAAATTTATATTTAAATGAATTTATAATTACAATAAATATTGGTAGTAAAAATGTTATCCCTGCGGCTAAAAGTATTAAAAACATTTTGATACGAGAAATTTTTCGGCTGCTCATTGTTCAACCTCTTTTCTGCGTGTCAAAACAAGCTGTGTTAGTGCGATAGCGGCAACGATTATAAAGAAAATTACCGCCTTTGCCTGTCCCACACCCTCAAACCCAATTTTTCCGTAAAAGGTTTCATAAATATCAAGCGCGAGCATTTTCGTACTACCACTCGGTGCGCCCGCAGTTAATGCAAGGTTTTGGTCAAACATTTTAAAGGAATTTGTAATGGTCAAAAACAGGCAAATTGTAATTGACGGCATAACCGACGGAATTGTAATTTTAAAAAGGGTTGTAAATACTCCTGCACCGTCAACCTTGGCGGCTTCTAAAATGTCGGTAGGCACACTTGTAAGCCCTGCAATATAAATTATCATAGTGTAGCCAATCATTTGCCAGTTCATAAGCACAACAAGTCCCCAAAAGCCAAAGCGCTCATCACTTGTAATGGCATAGCCATAGGGTAATAGCACGCCGTTTATAATAAGCTGCCAGATATAACCCAGCACAATACCGCCAATTAGATTAGGCATAAAAAACACAGTGCGAAAAAGGTTTGTGCCCCAAATTTTTCGGGTTAGCATAAGGGCTAAAATAAAGGCAAAAAGGTTAATTGTTATAACCGATGTTGCGGCAAATTTTACCGTAAACCACAAAGCGTTTAAAAAGTCGTCTCCCTCGGTAAAGGCGGTAATATAATTTTTAAAGCCTACAAAGATGGCGTTTTCAACGGTGGTAAATTCGGTAAAGGAAAGGTAAAGCCCCATTATAAAGGGGATAAGAAATGCTACCGAAAAGGCAATAAGGGTTGGCAGTACAAAAATTGGAAAATAGCGTTTTAAGGGTTTCATTTAGTCGCGTTCACTCTTCCAGGATTTCACAATTTCGTCTTTAATTTTATCCCATTCCTTTTTGCCCTGCGCATAATCGAGCAATCCATCGCCTACAGCCTTTTTAAATGCTTCACCGGGAAAGGCATTGAATACCCAAGGCACAGTTTTAAGGCTTTCATCCTTCATATAACGGGTAATTTCACGGGCTAACGGGTCAGCGGGAATTTCACTTTCCTTAAAGGTGTTAAAGGGGGTAATAAAGCCAAGCCTTTCGGTTACATACTTTTTGCCAACCTCGCTTGAAAAAAGCCATTCCAAAAAGTCAAGGGATGCTTTTTGCTGTTCGGCAGTGGCGTTTTTGTTAATGGCAAGGTAATTTTCAGTGCCAACACAAATGCCTTGCTTTTCTTCACCCTCAATACCCATATAAATGGGAAGCATTTTAATGTCTTCAGCCTTTACGGTGTTGCCCTTGACACCCGAAATTTGCGACCAGCTCCAGTTGCCGTTTTGCACCATTGCAACCTTGCCCAATGCAAATTCGGCCATAGAGTCCGCAACCGATTTTGACCCTAAAAGGTTTTTGGGTGTTATCGAATTATTTATATATAAATCAAAAATATTTTTATAATTTTCATTATATTTTAATATGATTTCATCACTGTCTAAAAGTGAAAGGGTAGGGTCAGCATCTTTGTGTTTTTGGGTTATTTCATAATAAAGCGGAATGTTTAAAAGGTGGGTTTGCCAGCGCCAGTCTTCGCCTGCCGAAAGTGAGGTAGAGGCAAAAACACCCTCAATTGAAAGCTTTTCTTTGTTGGCTGTCATATCTTCAACAACTGCCTTAAGGTCGGCAAAGCTTTTAATTTCGCTCATATCCTTAAAGCTTGTTTTTTTATCAGGCAGTTCAAAATAACGCTTCATAATTGCATTGTTGTAAATAATGCCGTAGCCCTCTACAACGTAGGGGATAGCGTAAACACCGCCGTCATCGTGAATGGCAAGGTCCTTGTCGGATAAATAGGAATAAAGCTTGCTGTCTTTAATGTTAAGGCAGTAATCGTCCCAAGCGTCGTACCCAATGGGGCCGTTTACCTGAAAAATTGTTGGTGGGTTAGACTTTGCAATTTCGGATTTCAGCGTTTGCTCGTAAGTGTTTGCCGCAGCGGTAACAACCTTAACTTTAACGCCCGTTTCAGCTTCATACTTATCGGATAATTCCTCATAAACCGCCGCTGATTCAGGCTTAAAGTTTAAAAAATAAACCAAAGCGGCGTTTTTGCGGCTTGTACAGCCTGCAAGTGACAGGCAGGATAATGTCATCGTTATTGATATAAAAAATGCAGTGAATTTCGTTTTCATTTAAACGACCTCCAAAATAAAGTTCTTTTAATACTTTTCCGCAAAAAACCAAAAATATGAAAAAATAAAAAACTTTAAAATATTTCTTGACAATGGCCGTTAATTATGGTATATTATTTAGGCGCTTGAAAATGCTGGTGTAGCTCAGTTGGTAGAGCAGCTGATTTGTAATCAGCAGGTCGGGGGTTCGAGTCCGTCCACCAGCTCCAGCGTTTATGAGTTCTTAATCGGACTCGAAGCCTGAGAGGTTTTTCAAGTAAAACTAAATATGGGAGTGTTCCCGAGTGGCCAAAGGGGGCAGACTGTAAATCTGTTGTCTTCGACTTCGGTGGTTCGAATCCACCCGCTCCCACCAAAACGAAAATCCTGTCGATTCTTGTCGGCAGGATTTTCGTTTTGTATTATTCATTTTTCATTATTCAATATTCATTATTCATTAAAACGGATTTTCGTAATGAATAATGAATATTGAATAATGAATAATTTCGGTGTCGGCTTTGCCGACGAATTATAAATAATATGTAGGGGTTCGAACACATAGGTTAAAAATTCAAAAGGATTCGGATTTGTGCTACCCTTCCAAAACAAAAATCGACCAAATGCGTCGTACACTTAAGGACAGTTTCCTAAAGGTACGAGCATTGAGGGCAAGAGAATTGAGAGAAGTTAGTCTTCTCTCTTTTTTCTTTTTTATTGATTCTCCGCAAAACAAGTATTGGATGCTCTCACACCTTTTTAGCAACAGCCTGTTTCAAAGCGATGTTCTAATACGAAAAGCCTGACACTTTTTTAAGTAAAGTGTCAGGCTTTTCTATTCAAACGCATAAGTTTTTATTTGTTATATATAGTCCATTATACCAACTGTCCATAATTTTTTCAAATAATCTCTTTTAGGAGTAAATTTCTTTTCGTCTGCAAGGAAAAGGAAGTGATTATAATTATCTATAATGGCAGTAGATAATTCCCCCATATTCCTGCACTTACCATTCAACCTATCGTCGAAAATGCGATAAAACATGGACTTATGAAGTTATCTAATGGTGGAACGATCCGAGTAGTATCTTATGAAACAGAGAGCCATTACTGTGTATCCGTAGAAGATGACGGTGTGGGCTTTGATAC
>JAGAQV010000028.1 GCA_017622555.1 Clostridia bacterium | reverse complement strand
TCCCCTTGAGGGGAAGGTGCTGAGTATACGAGGCGGATGAGGTGGAAAACTATTTAATTACTGAAAATTACACCTCATCAGTCACTACGTGACAGCTTCCCCTCAAGGGGAAGCCTTGCCCGATAAACTATAATTTGAAACGGTAAACAAAAAAAGTGTGGCGGAAAACCGTCACACTTTAATTTTATCTTCTTCTGCGGTTGGCAAGTGCCAAAAGTCTTAAAAGCTGTGCTAAAGACACTAAAAATGAGGTTACATAGGTCATAGCAGCCGCAAAAAGCACCTTTTTAGCGCCTTTAACTTCATCTTCATTTGCTAAAATTCCAAATTCGGACAAGGCCGAAATTGCCCTACGGGAAGCGTTAAATTCAACAGGCAGGGTAACAAGCTGAAATAAAAGCGCTACAGCAAAAAATATGATGCCCAAATCAATCAAATAATAAAAGCTAAACAAAAAGCCAAACATAACAAGGGGAATTGCCAATTTTGAACCAATGTTGCAAACGGGGTAAATTGCGCTGCGAATTTTTATCGGCGCATAGCCTAAAGCGTATTGCACGGCGTGACCTGCTTCGTGTGCGGCAACACCTGCGGCGGCAACCGTACGGCTGTCATAAACTGCATCCGAAAGCCTTATAACGTTGGTTTTGGGGTCAAAGTGGTCGGTTAGATTACCTGATACACGTTCAATTTTGACACCGCTTACACCGTTGGTATTAAGCACGCGACGGGCGGCTTCGGCACCGCTTATGTTACAAGACACATTTGAATATTTTGAAAAGGTGGTTTTTACCTTAATTTGAGCAATTGTCATAAGCAAAATTGCAGGCAAAACCAAGACCAAATAGTAATAGTCTAAACCGTAGTAAAATAGCATAAGTTTCTCCTAATTAAACATTAAAGCGGAAAAGAACTATGTCGCCGTCCTTCATAATATATTCCTTGCCTTCGCTTCTAACCAAGCCTTTTTCCTTGGCTGTAACCATATTACCATTACATTCCATAAATTCAGTAAAGTTAATAACCTCGGCACGAATAAAGCCACGTTCAAAGTCGGTGTGAATTTTACCTGCGGCCTGAGGCGCTTTAGTACCGACGGTAATTGTCCAGGCACGAACCTCATCCTTGCCGGCGGTAAGGTAGGAAATAAGACCCAAAAGGGCATAGCATTTTTGAATCATACGGTCAAGACCGCTGCGCTCTAAACCAAGCTCCTCCAAAAACATTATCTTTTCTTCATCAGAAAGACCCGAAATTTCGGCTTCAAGGGCTGCGCAAATCGGTAAAATTTCAGCTTTTTCGCTTTCAGCAATAGTTTTTACCGTTTGGTAATTTTTATTACTGTCAATTCCGTTTATAAAATCGTCCTCGCTCATATTACAAGCGTAAATAACAGGCTTTGCCGATAAAAGCGCAGTGGTGTTAATAATTTCCTGTTCGTTTTCGTCATTAATTTCAATGCTTCTTGCAGGCTGTCCATTTTCCAAATGCTCTAAAAGACGCTTTAAAAAGTCAACCTCGCCTTGCATTTTTTTGTTACCCTTTAAAGCCTTTGTGGCTTTATCTAAACGGCGGGTAACCATTTCCATATCGGAAAAAACAAGCTCTAAATTAATAGTTTCAATATCGCGAGCGGGGTCAACCGATCCTTCAACGTGAATAATATCATCGCTTTCAAAGCAACGAACAACGTGAACAATGGCATCAACCTCACGAATATTTGAAAGGAATTTATTGCCAAGACCTTCACCCTTAGAAGCGCCCTTTACAAGACCTGCAATATCAACAAATTCAATAACTGCAGGGGTAAATTTGTTTGGGTTATAAATTTCGGCCAATTTTTCAAGGCGTTCGTCGGGTACGCTAACCATACCAACGTTTGGCTCAATAGTGCAGAAGGGGTAGTTGGCTGACTGCGCGCCTGCGTTTGTAATTGCATTAAAAAGTGTTGATTTACCAACGTTTGGCAAACCTACCATACCTAGTTTCATAATTTTTTCGTCCTTTAAAAGAAAATTATCCTGTTAATTATACAGCCAAAGTGATTTATTATCAAGAAAAAGTTAAATTTTTATAAAATGTTTTGCCTTTTTGCAAAAGATATATTATAATGTATTATGAATAAATATACGAGGTGATAGCTTATGACTTCAAAATATACAGTTTCCCTTGAAAAAATTGTTAAAGAATTTTCACTTAAAGTGTTGAATGCTCCGGCACCCCTTGCGGAAATTATGATTTCTTCAAACGAAATTAACCGTCCGGGTCTTCAAATGGCGGGTTATTATGAATTTTTTGATGAACGTCGTATTCAAATTATCGGTAAAGCAGAAGAAAGCTTTATTGGACATTTTACATCCGAAAAGGCTGAACAGCGCATTCGGGACTTTTTTTTAAAAAAGCCTTCGGCTGTAGTTGTTTGCCGTGACCTTGAATTTGGTGATAAATATATCGAAATTGCCAAAGAATGTGGCATTCCGCTATTACAAACGGGCGAATCCACTTCAGCATTTTCAGCTGCTCTTATAGCGTTTTTAAATCTTAACTTAGCGCCTCGTATGACACAGCACGGTGTATTGGTTGAGGTTTATGGTGAAGGTATTTTACTTATGGGTGACAGCGGTGTAGGTAAAAGTGAAACCGCAATTGAACTTGTAAAGCGTGGTCACCGTCTTATTGCGGACGATGCGGTGGAAATTCGCCGTGTTTCTGACAAGTCACTTGTGGGCACAGCGCCTGATAATATCCGTCATTTTATTGAGCTTCGCGGCATAGGCATTATTAACGCCAGTCGCATTTTTGGTGCGGGTGCAGTAAAGCTTACTGAAAAAATTGACCTTGTTATTAACATTGAACAATGGGACGTTTCAAAGCAGTATGACCGAATTGGTCTTGAACAGCAAACAACCGAGCTTCTAGGTCTTAAGGTTCCGTCTCTTACCATACCTGTAAAGCCAGGTCGTAACCTTGCAGTTATCATTGAGGTTGCCGCTATGAACAACCGTCAAAAGAAGCTTGGCTACAATGCGGCTGAAGACCTGCTTAAAAAGCTTGGTATGACCGATGACGAGCCCGAAGATACAACTGTTGATCCATTTTAATCTTAGGAGCAATTTTTATGCCCTTTTTATCATTTTGCAACGAGCAATGTATTACAGTAAAGCAAAACGAGTGTATGAAAAATCACACCAGCTTTAAAATTGGCGGCGAATGTGATTATTTCGTTGTGCCTAAAAATACCGAACAGCTTAAAGCTGTAATTCAAAAAGCGAACGAACAAGGAATACCTTACTTTATTTTGGGCAAGGGGTCTAATCTTTTGGTGTCGGATGGTGGTATTGAAGGTGTTGTAATTTCACTTTGTAGTCTTGACGGCATTACTGTAAACGGTAATGAAATTACTGCATCGGCAGGGGTAAGTGTTGCTTTACTTTGCACCACTGCTTTAGAACACGGCCTTTCGGGGCTTGAATTTGCTTATGGCATACCCGGCAGTGTGGGCGGCGGTCTTTATATGAATGCGGGTGCCTACGGCGGTGAATTTTCTGACACGGTCATAAAGGCCGAATATTTAACTAAAGACGGCCAAATTAAAGAAATTGGTGTAAACGATATGGCGCTTGGCTACCGCACAAGTGTGTTTAAAACAAACGGCAGTGTGATTTTGTCGGTAACCTTTAAGCTAAAAGAAGGCGAAAAAACTGAAATTAAAGCCAAAATGGATGATTTTTTAAATCGCCGAAAAACCAAACAGCCGCTTGAATACCCAAGCGCAGGCAGTACTTTCAAGCGTCCAACTGGTTATTTTGCAGGCGCGCTTATTGAACAAAACAACCTTAAGGGTGCGTCTGTCGGTGGGGCCATGGTAAGTGAAAAGCACGCTGGCTTTGTTATAAATTATAATAATGCCACCGCAAACGATGTTAAAGACCTAATAGCAAAAATACAAAAGACTATAAAAGAAAATAACGGGGTAGAATTAGAACCCGAAGTAATTTTTGTGGGAAGAAAATAATGCAAAATTTAATTAATAAATTTAACGAGCTTAATATTGAAGGTATGCCAGAGCTTAAAAAGCTTTACGGCCACAAAGGTGATTTTGTTAACATTGAATGTAAATTACCAAATGGAGAAACGGCGAAAATTTTAGATGATAACAAAATGTATTATATTGCCGAATTACCTAAAGAAAACAGTGACCGCTGTTTTGGTCTTGTTACCGATAAAAAACAGCTTGTGGTGTTCGAATACGGTGAAAACAGTAAGGATGCCGTACTTGTGATTTGGAAGAGGATATAAAATAATGTCTTTTTGCAGTGATGTTAAAAATGAACTTATCGCTATAAGACCTTCCGCCTGCTGTAAGCCGTCATATATATACGGGTTTATGCTTTTCGGAAGGTCTTTTTCAATAAAGAAAATTGCGCTTCAAACAGGTAACGAAAACGTTGCTAAGGCCTATGCTGATTTAATTAAATTTAATTATGGCGCCAATGTTAAAATTACCTGCGGCGGCAGCAAAAGACCCACATACAAGGCCGAGGTTGAGTCTGCGTCTGACCGCCTTAAAATTTTGGCGCTTATTGATTTTGGTATTAGCGAAACGGTTATTGACCGTAGCCTTTTTGTGCGTGAATGTTGCCCTTTAAGTTTTATTAGGGGGGCATTTTTGGCCTGCGGTAATATAAATGACCCTGAAAAAGAATACCGCGCCGAATTTTCGGTTAAAAATGAAGCACTTGCTAATGATTTGGACGAGCTTTTACAGCAATATGATATATTTATGAAGAAAACCCAAAGGGGAACGGCAATCATACTTTATACCAAGGACAGCAGTATGATTGAGGACCTTTTAACCCTTATGGGCGATACTCACCGCACACTTCAAATTATGGATGCTAAAATTATGAAGAGCGTTAAAAATAATATTAACCGCCAGCGTAATTGCGACAATGCAAATATCACCAAAACGGTTGAGGCGTCCATAAAACAGCGAAAAGCTATTGAATATTTAGAACAGGCGGACAGGCTTTTAAGTTTACCTCAAGAACTTTTGGACGTGGCACTTCTTCGTAAAAATAATCCCGAAGCAACACTTAAAGAGCTTTGCAAAATTTCACCCACACCAATTACGGTTTCGGGGCTTAATCATAGGCTTAATAAGATAATTGAGATATATGAATTAAGCCTTCCCCTTGAGGGGAAGGTGTCACGAAGTGACGGATGAGGTGTTGAATGAACACAACTAGTAATCCCAAATTAACTCATAATTCGCAAACACTTCGCCGAAACATGACAAGACACGAAAGGCATTTATGGTATGACTTTTTGAAAGGATTAACAGTAAATTTTAATCGTCAAAAGGTCATAGGGTGTTATATTGCTGATTTTTATTGCGCTTAGGCAAAGTTGATAATCGAACTTGACGGTTCGCAACATTTCGAACCGCTTGGGATAGAAAATGATAAGGCAAGAGATGAATATTTTAAAAATCTTGGTTTAACGATTTTGAGATATTCAAACTATGATATTGATAATAATTTCAGAGGTGTTTGCGAGGAAATATTAAGGTATATTTCCACCTCATCCACCGCAAGCGGTCCCCCTTCCCCTCAAGGGGAAGGCATAATTTGAAAGGAGATGGCAATTATGGATTTTACGCATTTGCACGTGCATACCGAATATAGCTTGTTAGACGGCTGTGCCCGTATAAAACAACTTATCGACCGTGCGGCTGAAATAGGTCAAAAAAGCATTGCCATCACCGACCACGGCGTTATGTACGGCGTGATAGATTTTTATAAATACGCCATTAAAAAGGGTGTAAAGCCGATTATTGGGTGTGAGGTTTACGTTTCAACCCGTGGCCGTTTTGATAAGCAAAAGGGACTTGACGGTTATACCCATTTAGTGCTTTTATGTAAGGATAATGAGGGGTATCAAAATTTAATTAAATTAGTGTCTGCAGGCTTTACCGAAGGCTTTTATTCAAAGCCCCGTGTTGACCGTGAGCTTATAAAGAAATATTCCAAGGGCTTAGTGTGTCTTTCTGCTTGCTTGGCGGGTGAAATTCCCCGTGCTTTAATGGATGGGGATTATGATAAGGCAAAGGCAACTGCGCTTTGGTACAAATCGGTTTTTGGGGAAGATTTTTACCTTGAAATTCAGGACCATGGCATACAGGAACAAAAGCTTGTAAACCCGCAAATTATCCGTATTGCCAACGAGTGTAATATACCCCTTGTTGCTACAAATGACGTACATTATATAAATGATAGTGACTATAAAATGCACAAGGTTTTAGTTTGTATTCAAACTGCAACCAAAATTACTGACGATAATATTTTAGAATTTAAAACTAACGAATTTTATTTAAAAAGCTACGAGCAAATGGCGGCGCTTTTCCCGAATGTGCCCGAAGCACTTGAGAATGCAAACAAAATTGCTGAAAAGTGTAATGTTACATTTGAATTTGGTAAAATTAAGCTGCCACATTTTGATATAGGGGAGCGTGACCACTTTGAGTATTTTAAGGAAAAATGCTTTGATGGACTTTATAAAATTTACGGTGAAAATGCCAAAAAGGAATATGTTGACCGACTGAATTATGAGCTTTCGGTTATAAATAAAATGGGCTATGTTGACTACTTTTTAATAGTGGCCGACTTTGTAAACTACGCCAAAACGCACGACATTCCCGTCGGGCCCGGTCGTGGCTCTGGTGCAGCTTCACTTGCGGCGCAGTGCATTGGCATTACAGGCATTGATCCCATTAAATATGATTTGTATTTTGAACGCTTTTTAAACCCCGAACGTGTTTCAATGCCTGACTTTGACATTGACTTTTGCTATGTTAATCGCCAAAAGGTTATTGACTATGTAATCCAGAAATACGGTGAAGATCACGTTTCCCAAATTGTAACCTTTGGTACGCTTGCTGCCCGTGCGGCAGTAAGGGATGTCGGCAGGGCAATGGATGTACCTTATGCCATTTGTGACAAGGTTGCAAAGCTTATTCCACAAGCGGTTGGTATGACAATTGCCCGTGCGCTTGAGGGTGGGCGCGAGCTGCGTGAGCTTTATGAAAATGACGCGGCAGTTAAAGAGCTTATTGATATGGCAATGAAGCTTGAGGGTATGCCTCGACACGCCTCAACCCATGCGGCAGGCGTTGTTATTTCGGATAAGCCTGTTGCCGAATACGTGCCCCTTGCTGTTAACGATGAAGCGACTGTTACGCAGTTTACAATGACATCCCTTGAGGAATTGGGTCTTTTAAAAATGGACTTTTTGGGACTTCGAAATTTAACAATTATTGATGATACCCAAAAATACATTCGTCTTGAAGATCCAAGCTTTGATATTGAAAAAATACCGCTTGATGATAAAGCAACATATAATATGATGGCAAAGGGAAAAACCCTTGGCGTATTTCAGTTTGAATCTGACGGAATGAAGAACGTGCTTCGCCAGTTAAATCCCGAAAGTATTGAGGATTTAACTGCGGTTTTATCACTTTACCGCCCGGGACCTATGGATTCTATTCCACGTTATATTGAAAACCGTCATAATCCCGATAAAATTAAATATGATATACCTGCCCTTGAATCTATTCTGGGTGTAACTTACGGCTGTATTGTTTATCAGGAACAGGTAATGCAGGTGTTCAGAACCTTGGCTGGTTATTCGCTTGGTCGTGCAGATATTGTTCGTCGTGCAATGGCCAAAAAGAAGCACGAGGTCATGAAGCGCGAAAAGGAATTTTTTCTTAACGGTGAAAAGGACCAAAACGGCAACGTTATAAGCCACGGCGCCTTAGCCTTTGGTATAAGTGAAGAAGCGGCTAACAAAATTTTTGACCAAATGTCAAGTTTTTCTTCTTATGCGTTTAATAAAGCGCACGCCTGCGCATATTCCTTTGTGGCTTACCGCACGGCTTACCTTAAGTGTCATTACCCGTCAAAATATTTTGCGGCTTTAATGACAAGTATGATGGATAGCCCCTTAAAAATTTCACAGTACACTGCCGAATGCCTAAAATCAGCCATTAAAATTTTGCCACCGTCGGTTAATCACAGCTATCCTTATTTTTCACCTGAGGGTGATAACATTCGCTTTGGGCTTTTGGCAATTAAAAATTTAGGGCTCGTGCTTATTGAAAGGCTTATAAACGAGCGTGAACAAAACGGTAAATATGAATCGTTTTACGATTTTTGCCTTCGCAATTATTCCCGTGAATTTAACCGCAAGGCCCTTGAAGGTCTTATAAAAAGCGGTGCTTTGGACTGTGTATGCAATAACCGCCGTGAAATGCTTTACAACATTGATGCGGTGCTGTCAGCAGTTGAAAACGAACGTCGTTTTTCGGGACAGGGTCAGCTTAATTTATTTGAAGAAATGGGCTCGCCTAACGTGTTCGAGCCTGTAAAGGTGCCCGAAATGTCAAGGGAGATGCTTTTGTCACTAGAAAAGGAAGCAACGGGGCTGTATCTGTCGGGTCACCCAATGGATGATTATGCGGGCTTTTTAAAGAATGCAAAGTATGAAGTACTTGCTGATATTGCAACAGGTAAATATCCCGACGGCAAGCGTGTTACCGTTGCGGGTATAATAAGCGGTGTAAAGGTGCGTCAGCTTAAAAATAACAATCTTTTATGTACCGCTTTAATTGAGGATGTTTCGGCATCTGTAAGTGTTACGGTGTTTGCTAATGCTTATGCCACCTATAAACCCCTTTTAACCGACGCTAAACCCGTTATTTTAACAGGACGAGTGTCTGAAAGGGAGGACAGGGACGTTGAGCTTATACTTGAAAAGCTTGAAATTATACCCGAAAGCCTTAAAGGCGCCGCAGTTGATAAAAAGCCCAATATTAAAGATGGCCTTTATTTAAGGGTTAAAAGTCAGCAAAGCCCCGAATTTTCACAAATTAGAGAAATTTTAGGTTGTTATAAGGGTGAAACCCCCGTTTACATTGTTTGTATTGACAGCGGTAAAAGGCTTTCGGCACCGCAAAGTCTTTACGTTAAAAAATGTGATGAACTAAACCAAAAATTGTGTGAAATTTTAGGGGATAATAACGTAAAATTTGTGCCTTAAAATTTTTGTTGAAAAAAATAATTTTATGGTATATACTATATAATGCTTGTTTTAAAAGTTATTTTCTGTGGAGATGATATATAATGAAAACAATAGGTGTACTTACCAGCGGCGGCGACGCTCCGGGTATGAATGCGGCAGTTCGTGCTGTTGTCAGAACTGCTATTTCAAACGGTATGACCGTTAAGGGTATCCGCCGTGGCTATAATGGTCTTATGGAAGACGATGTTATTGATCTTGGTGCACGTGACGTATCTGATATTATTCAACTCGGCGGTACAATGCTTTACAGTGCGCGCAGTAGCCGCTTTAAAACCGAAGAGGGTATTGCCGAAGCAATAGCAACCTGCAAAAAGCACGGTATTGAAGGCATTGTTGTTATCGGTGGTGACGGCTCCTTCCGTGGTGCTCGTGACTTATCTCTTCGTGGAATTCCCTGTGTTGGTATTCCCGCCACAATTGATAATGATATTTCTTCAACCGAATATACCATCGGCTTTGACACCGCAATGAATACTGTTATTCAAATGGTTGACCGTTTACGTGACACCTGCGACTCACACGCTCGCTGCAGTGTTGTTGAGGTTATGGGAAGAAGAGCAGGTCACATTGCGCTTCGTACAGGTCTTTCGGTTGGCGCTGTTGCAATTTTAGTGCCCGAACGTGACACAAGCGTTGACGAGGTAATTGAAAAAATTGAACGCACACGAGCTCTTGGCAAAAAGCACTTTATCGTTATGGTTGCTGAAGGTGTTGGCGGTGTTGATGAAATGGCTAAAAAGATTGAAGCCGTTACTGGCATTGAAACTCGTGGCACTATTCTTGGCCACGTTCAGCGTGGTGGTGCACCTACAGTTCGTGACCGTGTAATTGCATCTCAAATGGGCTTTGAGGCTGTTAATCTTCTTAAAGAGGGTATTGGCAACCGTGTTGTTGCTTATAAGTTTGGTAAAATTGTTAATTACGATATTTATGAAGCGCTTAATATGCACAAACCGTTTGACGAATATATGTATCTCGTTGCTGATACAACATCCATTTAATATTAAAAAGGGCCGTTAAATTCGGCCCTTTTTCAGTAAGTGAGGAATTTTTTTGAAGCAAAAGGTTTTAGTCGGTATGAGCGGGGGAGTAGATTCTTCTGTCTGTGCCGCACTTTTACAAAACGACGGGTATGAGGTTGTGGGTGTAACGCTTGATTTGTTTGGCGATACGTCTACAGCACAAAACGATGCCAAGGCTGTGTGTGAAACACTTGGCATTTCCCACGTCGTTTTTAATTTACGAAACGAATTTAAACGGCTTGTTATCGACGATTTCATAAACGAATATATTGTAGGACGCACCCCAAACCCTTGTCTTGTTTGTAACAGAACAATTAAGTTTGGCGAAATGCTTAAAATTGCTGATAAGCTTGGTTGTCAAAAAATTGCAACGGGGCATTATGCAAAAATAATTGAAAAGAATGGTCGGTTTTTGCTTTGTCGTGCCGAAGATAAAGCAAAGGACCAAAGCTACGTGCTTTATTGCTTAAACCAAGAACAGCTGTCCCGCACGGTTTTACCGCTTAGCTGTCATTCTAAGGAGGATGTGCGCAAAACCGCTGAGAAATTTAACCTTGTAAATGCTAATAAAAAGGACAGTCAGGACATTTGCTTCGTGCCCGATGGCGACTATGCCGCTTTTATTGAAAAAACGGGAAATTTTGTGGCTGAGGTGGGCAACTATATTGACGTTAATGGTAATGTTTTAGGTCAACATAAGGGTGTTATTCGCTACACAATAGGGCAACGGAAGGGTCTTGGCATAGCCCTTGGTAAACCTGCCTTTGTAATTGATAAAAACCCCGTTACTAACGAGGTTATAATAGGGGATGAAGAGCATCTTTTTTATAAAAAGGTGTACGTTGAAAACCTTAATTTTATACCATTTGATGAACTAAAAAACGAAATGAAGGTAGAATGTAAGCTACGTTACCGCCATACCGAACAGTCTGCAGTTATTAAGCCTTATAAAAACGGTGTTTTAGTGGAATTTAACGACCCTCAGCGTGCGCCAAGTCCTGGACAGGCGGCGGTTTTTTATGATGGTGATATTGTTGTTGGCGGTGGCACTATCGTTTGCGGAATAGAATGAATTTTAAAGGCATATCCTTTTATAGAACATATAAAAGGGTGTGCTTTTTTTGGCTAAATTTTTTAAAAAATTCTTATCCTTAGCGCTTTTATCGGTTTTGCTTACAACAAATATATTTGCCGCTACGGTTTCAAGCGAATGTGATTTAAGTGATATAAACGTACCTATTGATACCGCAACAACTAATGCGGCAATAGGACAAACGCTTGACATTAAAGCAAAGTCGGTAATTTTAATGGAGCCTATCACTCAAACCGTGCTTTACGAAAATAATGCGGATGAAAAATTATCACCAGCATCTATCACAAAAATAATGTCACTTTTGCTTGTTATGGAAGCGATTGACAGGGGCGATTTCACCCTTGAAACTGTGGTTAACGCAAGTGAGCACGCTTGCAGTATGGGTGGGTCACAAATTTGGCTTGAACCCAATGAAGCAATGACAGTGCACGATTTATTAAAGGCAACGGTTATAGCCTCAGCAAACGATGCTTGTGTCGCTTTGGGCGAGCTTATATCAGGCAGTGAGGAGGGCTTTGTCGCTTTAATGAATTACCGTGCGAAAGAGCTTGGTATGAACAACACAACCTTTAAAAACTGTACTGGTCTCGATGCCGAGGGACATCTAACAACTGCCTACGATGTTGCAATAATGTCAAGTGAGCTTATTAAGCACGAGCTTATTAAGGATTATTCAACCGTTTGGATGGATAGCCTTAGAAACGGTGAAAGCGAGCTTGTAAATACTAATAAGCTTGTGCGGTTTTATAAGGGAACAACAGGTCTTAAAACGGGTACAACAAGCACTGCAGGCTATTGCCTTTCCGCAACAGCACAAAGAGATGGAATGGAGCTTGTTGCGGTGGTAATGTCGGGCGATACAAGTAATGACCGTTTTAACGGTGCAAAAAAGCTTTTAGATTACGGCTTTGCAAATTACAGCTTTTTTGAAATTGAGGCCGATTTAAACGGTGTTAAAGCCGTACCTATAAAAAAGGGCGTTGCTAAAGAAATAAAGGTTTCAGCCGACGGGAAGCTTAATTTACTTTTGCCTAAAAATGAAGCTAAGGAAATTACACAAAAAATTAATATTAAAAGCGACCTTACTGCGCCGATTAAAAAGGGTCAGGTTGTAGGTAATGCCGATGTTTATGTGGGCGATAAATCGGTCGGCAGTATAAAAATTGTGTCTAATAACCAAGTAAATCGTCTAAATTTGTGGATAACGTTTAAATGGATAGTGTACGGACTGTTAATTTTATGATTTTTTTGTTAATAATTAACGATTTACTCTTGCAAATAAATACAAGATATAGTAAAATGATAAAAAAGAAATACTTTAAAGGTGAAAATAGCAATGTCCATAAAATTTAATATGTCTTACGCAAATGATTTTTTGCACGAAAACGACCTTAAAGGTCTTGAAACTCAGGTTACAGCCGCACACAAGGCTGTTAACGATAAAAGCGGTCTCGGTAACGACTTTTTGGGTTGGGTAAATCTTCCCTTTGATTATGATAAGGAAGAATTCAAACGTATAAAGCTTGCTGCTGAAAAAATTAAGAACGATACTGACGTTTTAATCGTTATCGGTATCGGCGGCTCCTACCTCGGCGCCCGTGCCGCTATTGAATTTTTAAAGGGTCCGTATTATAACAATCTTCGTGGTGACGCACCCGAAATTTACTTCGCGGGTAACAACATAAGCGGCGCTTATCTTGATGATATGCTTAAGCTTTGCGAAGGCAAGCGTGTTTCGGTAAACATAATTTCAAAATCAGGCACTACAACCGAACCCGCCATTGCTTTCCGTGTATTTAGAAAGCTTTTGGAGGAACGCTACGGTGAAGAGGAAGCCGCAAAGCGCATTTACTGCACTACTGACAAGGTCCGTGGTACACTTAAAAAGCTTGCTGACGAAAAGGGTTACGAATGCTTTGTAGTACCCGATGATGTTGGCGGTCGTTTCTCGGTTTTAACAGCAGTTGGTCTTTTACCCATCGCCGCTGCCGGCGCTGATATTGACGCTTTAATGGCTGGTGCTGCTAAGGCTGCAGATAAATATAGCAACGAAAATCTTTACGAAAATGACTGTTATCTTTATGCAGCACTTCGTAACGCATTTTACCGTAAAGGTAAATCGGTCGAATTGCTTGTAAGCTACGAGCCTCGCTTTACAATGATGGCTGAATGGTTTAAGCAGCTTTTCGGTGAAAGCGAAGGTAAAGACAATAAGGGTCTTTTCCCAGCATCCGTTACCTTTTCAACCGACCTTCACTCAATGGGTCAATACGTTCAGGACGGTGCCCGTTTGATGTTCGAAACAGTTGTTACTTTCTCGGAAAGCACAGCTGACGTTGTAATTGAAAAGGAAGAAAACGATGGCGACGGTCTTAACTTCTTAGCAGGTAAAACAATGTCGTTTGTAAACCAAAAGGCATTTGAAGGTACGGTTCTGGCTCATACTGACGGCGGTGTTCCCAACCTTGTAATCAACGTTGCTAAAGCTGATGAAGAAAACCTTGGCGAGCTTATTTACTTCTTCGAAAAGGCTTGTGCAATTTCGGGCTATATGTTGGGCGTTAACCCGTTTGACCAACCCGGTGTTGAAAGCTATAAAAAGAATATGTTTGCGCTTCTCGGCAAACCCGGTTACGAAGCACAAAAGGCTGAGCTTGAAGCAAGGCTTTCAAAATAATTTAGACATTACTGCTTTTGCAGTGTTATAAAAAAGGAGTTGTTATAAATGATTAAAATCATTATAGGAAAAAAAGGTTCGGGCAAAACTAAGTTATTGGCTGAAATGGTTAACGCCGCTGCTGATACCAGTCTTGGCAACGTAGTATGCATTGAAAAGAGTGACGCCCTTATCTATTCCATAAAATATAAAGCAAGACTTATCGATACCGACACCTATGCAATTAACGGCTATGACGAATATTACGGCATGATCGCAGGCATTAAGGCAGGTAACCACGACATTACTCACATTTTCGGTGATGCAACACTTCGCATCGGCGGAAGAGATTTTGAAAAGCTTGCTGATTTCTTTGAAAGACTTTCTAAAATCAGCGATGTTGAATTTATTTTCACCGTTTCTGCTGACAAGGAAGAACTTCCTAAGAAGATTTTTGATATTGCAGAAGTTTTAAACTAAAATAAAGTTAAGTTAATAAACGCGCCTTGGGTTTAAATTACCTAAATTCAAGGTGCGTTTTGCTTGTTTTTTAGCAATTTTTTTGCAAATAAAACCTTGACAAAACCGTTATAAATATATATAATAGTCTTTGCGACGATAGAGGTGGAAGTATGGTTATTGATTTAAAACACATTTTTGTCAATGAAAATTCTTCTTTACCTATTGAGTATTCGTTGGATTTAAGCCAGGTTGAACACGGCGGTGTTTTTCCACTCAAAAAGCCCGTTACTTTAATCGGCACTGTTTCCAACACATCCAGCCTTATAAGGTTTCAGGCTGAAATAAGCTTTCAGTTTGACGCTTTGTGCGACCGTTGCGGTAAGGAAACTTCAAAAACATATAAGGTAGAGGTTTCAAAATCGCTTGCCACTTCAATAGAAGGGGACGACAGCGACACAATCCTTTTAGTACCTGATATGAAGCTTGACGTTGATGATTTTCTTTATACTGAAGTAATCGTAAACCTTCCGCTTAAGCACCTGTGCAGTGAGGACTGTAAGGGCATTTGCTACAAATGTGGTAAAAACCTTAACGAAGGCGCCTGCTCTTGCGATACAAGGGAAATTGACCCACGCCTTGCAAAGCTGGCTGAACTGTTAAATAATTAAACTTTTTAATCAATTTAAGGAGGTGCTGAAAATGGCAGTACCAAAGAGAAAGCATTCAAAAGCTAGAAGAGATAAAAGAAGAAATAACGTTTGGAAGTTAAGCGCTCCCACTTTAGTAAAGTGCTCATGTGGCGCTTATAAGCGTCCTCACAGACTTTGCGCTGCTTGCGGTCAGTATGACGGCCGTGAAGTTGTTAAGGTTGGCGAATAATTCAAATTGACAGCGGGGGAAAAGAAATTTCTCTCGCTGTTTTTTTGTGAAGGAGGGAATGTAAAAAAATGTCTGTTATAATTGAAGCGGTTGAAAAGCGCAGCCCTGCTGATAAAGCAGGTATAAAGGGCGGCTATACTTTATTAAGCATTAACGGTAACGAAATTATGGATGTTTTGGATTACCGTTTTTATCAAAATAATCAAAAGCTTAATGTTTCATTTATAAACGAAAAGGGCAAAATTAAAACGGTGCGCATTAAAAAGAGCGAATATGACGAATTGGGCCTTAATTTTGCTACCTACTTAATGGATAATAAGCATTCCTGCCTTAATAAATGTGTTTTTTGTTTTATTGACCAGTTGCCAAGGGGTATGCGTGACAGCCTTTATTTTAAGGACGACGATTCACGCTTATCTTTCTTATTCGGCAATTATATTACCCTTACGAATATTACCGAGCATGAGGTCGAGCGCATTATTAAAATGCACATAAGCCCCATAAATATTTCGGTACACACAACTAATCCCGATTTGCGTGTTAAAATGATGACCAATAAAAATGCGGGTAACGTTTTGGGAGTTATTAATCGTTTTAACGATGCGGGTATAAAAATCAACTGTCAAATGGTGCTTTGCCCTGGTTATAATGACGGGAAAGAGCTGATGAGAACTCTTGAGGATTTAACAAACCTTAAAAATGCCGAATGTATTGCGGCGGTGCCTGTTGGCCTTACAAAGTACCGTGACGGCCTTGCAAAGCTTACACCGTTTAATAAGCAAACTGCAAGCGAAACTATTGATATAATTAACCGCTTTGGCGATAAATGTATGGAAAAGTACGGAAGCCGCAGGGTTTATGCAAGTGATGAATTTTATTTACTGGCCGAACGGGAAATGCCCAAGGCGGATTATTACGGCGACTTTTTACAGCTCGATAACGGCGTTGGTATGTGGTCTCTTTTAGAAAAGGAAGCTGACGACGCAATTAACGACTGTGATTATAAATTGGAAAAGGCACGTAAAGTGTCATTAATCACAGGCGAGGCCGCCTATCCCTTAATTACACAAATTGTTGACAAAATGGGTA
The DNA here is from genome assembly GCA_017622555.1 of Clostridia bacterium. Classification (GTDB taxonomy): domain Bacteria; phylum Bacillota; class Clostridia; order Oscillospirales; family Acutalibacteraceae; genus UBA737. The sequence goes on along the minus strand of JAGAQV010000028.1, from coordinate 22,759 downwards.
AAAAATGGGATAATTTAAATTGTAAAGTATATAAAATTAAAAACGACTTTTTCGGCCCTTTAATAACTGTTGCGGGACTCGTTACCGCAACCGATATTATAAATCAGCTTGAAAACCAAGACCTAGGGGACGAGGTTATCATTCCCGACGTTATGCTTCGTTCTGAAAAGGATATGTTTTTAGATAGTATAACCGTTAGTGAACTATCTCGTAAACTTGGTGTAAAAATTACAGTTACAGCAGTTGACGGTTATGATATGGTAGATAATATTTTGGGAGGTGCAGTATGGCAAAACCTATAGTTGCGGTTGTAGGCCGTCCGAATGTCGGAAAATCTACACTATTTAATAAAATTATAGGCAAGCGCCTTTCTATTGTGGACGACACCCCCGGTGTTACCCGTGACCGTATTTACGGTGACGGTGAATGGCTTGGCAGAAAAATGATGTTTGTTGACACAGGCGGTATTGAGCCTAAGACTGACGATATTATTTTATCAAGTATGCGTGCCCAAGCAAATTTGGCTATTGAAACTGCCGCAGTAATTATTTTCGTAACTGATTTAAAATCGGGTGTTACCGCTGCTGATATGGACGTTGCCGCAATGCTTCAAAAAAGCGGCAAGCCGATAGTTCTTTGTGTTAACAAGTGCGATAACATTGGCGACACACCAATGGAATTTTACGAATTTTATAATTTAGGACTTGGCGACCCAATTGCTGTTTCTTCGGTACATGGTCACGGTACGGGCGACCTTTTGGATGCAGTAATTTCACACATTGCGCCTGAGGAATTTGAGGATGAAGACGATGACATTATAAACGTTGCTGTTATCGGTAAGCCAAATGCGGGTAAATCCTCACTTATAAACCAAATTGCAGGTGAAGAAAGGTCAATTGTTTCTAACGTTGCAGGTACAACACGTGACGCCATTGACCTTAGGGTTGACGTTGATGGCACCAAATATAATTTTATTGATACTGCAGGTCTTCGCCGTAAAAGCAAGGTTGAGGACAAAATTGAAAAATACAGTGTTCTCAGGGCTAAAATGGCAATTGAACGCGCCGATGTTTGCGTTATTATGATAGATGGTGTTGACGGATTTACCGAACAGGATTCAAAGGTTGCGGGTCTTGCAATGGAACAGGGTAAGGCTTGTATTATTGCCGTTAACAAGTGGGATGCCGTTGAAAAGGACGGCAAAACGATGGATTCTTACCGCAAACAGCTTATGAAGGATTTTTCGTTTATGCCTTACGCACCCATTATTTTTATTTCTGCTAAAACAGGTCAAAGGGTTGAACGCCTTTTCGAACTTATAAAATATGTAAACGAACAAAATACAATGCGCATATCTACAGGTAAGCTTAACGACATTTTGGCGGATGCAACCGCCCGTGTTCAGCCCCCGTCGGATAAGGGCAAGCGCCTTAAAATTTATTATATGACACAGGCATCTACAAAACCGCCAACATTTGTGTGTTTTTGTAATAATGCCGAATTGTTCCATTTTTCTTATCAACGTTATTTGGAAAACCAAATTCGTTCCACCTTTGGACTTGAAGGTACACCCGTCAGGTTTGTGATTCGCGAAAGGGGCGACAAGTAAATGGTAATTACCGCTTTAGTTACGGTTGTTGCAGCATATTTAATAGGTAGTATAAGCTTTGCGGTTATTTTTGCTAAGGCTTTCATGAAAAAAGATGTTAGGGAACTTGGCAGCGGTAACGCAGGAACGACGAATGTTATGCGTAATGCGGGCTTTGTTCCGGGTGCTTTAACCTTTGTTTTTGATGCACTTAAGGGCTTTGCAGCCGCATTTATGGGTAAAGCTATCTTTGAATATATTCACACCCAAACAGGCAGTGAATGGTCTTATGCAATTTATGGCGCTTATCTTTGTGGTGCGGCTTGTATGCTTGGTCACATTTTGCCGTTGTTTTTTGATTTTAAGGGCGGCAAGGGTGTTGCTACAAGTGTGGGCATTTTTGCAGTATGCTGTCCCATAGCAATTATTGTAGGTTTAATTGTTTTTGCTGTTTGTGTAATTATTACAAGGTATGTGTCTCTTGGCTCGGTTTTAGCCGCAATGACGGTTGTTGTTCTTTCAATCATTTTCCATAATGACACCGCAGGCATATTACCTCAAATAATTTTGTCTCTTGCAATGGGAGCAATGGTTATCGGTAAGCATAAGGATAACATAAAGCGCCTTTTAAACGGTACCGAATCCAAGGTTAAAATTGGAGGCAAGAAGAATGGCTAAAATTACAATTTTAGGCAGCGGCGGTTGGGGAATGGCCCTTGCAATTTCCGCCTATAATTGCCGTAACGACGTTACACTTTGGTCACCCTTTAAGGAAGAGGTTGACCTTTTATTAGAAAAGCGCACCAATGAAAAGCTTCTTCGTGGAGTTGTATTGCCGCTTGGTATTAAAATCACTAACGATTTATCTGTTGTCGAGGGTGATACCATTACAATTATTGCTACCCCTTCAACTGTAGTAAGAAGCATTGCAAAACAGCTGTCAAGCTATAAAAATATAGGTATGGTTGTAAATGTTTCAAAGGGATTTGAAAGGGAAAGCCTTAAGTTTTTGACCGAGGTTATTTCAGAAGAACTTCCGACTGCTAAGGTTGTTGCACTTTCAGGTCCTTCCCACGCTGAAGAGGTTGCCCGTGGTATTCCCACTTCAATTGTTGCTACGTCTACATCTCTTGCAGCTGCTCAGGCAGTACAAAACATTATGTCGGGCGAATGTTTGCGTGTTTATACCTCTACTGATTTGGTTGGCGTTGAGCTTGGCGGCGCACTTAAAAACGTTATTGCAATTGCGGCAGGCTGCTGTGATGGACTTGGTCTTGGTGATAACACAAAAGCGGCGCTTATAACCCGTGGTCTTTCTGAAATGACACGACTTGGTGTTTGTTTGGGTGCTAAGGAATTTACCTTTTCGGGTCTTACGGGCATTGGCGACCTTGTAGTTACTTGTACCTCTCGCCACAGCCGCAATAATCGCTTTGGTTATATGGTTGGTAGTGGGGTAGATATTGAAACCGCTTTGAAAGAGGTTGGCACGGTTGAAGGCTATTATGCAGCTGAAATGGCATACCAGCTTGCCGAAAGGTACGGGCTTGAGCTTCCAATAATTAATGAATGCTATCAGCTTTTATATAATGGCAAGCCTGTTAATGATGTTGTTAAAAGTCTTATGAACAGACCCCAAAAAAGTGAACATTAAATTCGTAAAAAAACACTTGATTTTTTTGTCGCTTTGTGTTAATATATTATTTGCTATGCGGTCGGTAACAGTTATCGGCTATTTAAGAAGGAGGTGCAGACCATGGCTAAATGTGATATCTGCAATAAAGAAATTGCTTTCGGTATTAAGGTTTCTCACTCACACAGACGTTCAAACAGAACTTGGAAGCCCAACGTTAAGAAGGTAAAGGCAATCGTTAACGGTTCTCCCCGTCGTATCAATGTTTGCACCCGCTGCTTACGTTCGGGTAAAGTTACCAGAGCTATCTAATAATTTCTTACAAACAAACCCTGGGTTTTCACTCAGGGGTTTTTTGTGTTTATGGAGGAATTTTAACATATGTATAAGGCAGTAATTTTTGACTTGGATGGTACGCTTGTTAATTCGCTTGATGATTTGGCGGTGGCTACTAATTACGCTTTAGAACAACACGGGTTTAATATTTATCCCGTTGAAGATTATAAATATCTTGTGGGTGACGGTATGGTGAAGCTTATTGAAAGGGCAATTCCTGATGATAAGCTGTCGGATGAAACCTTTAAATCGGTTTTTGACTGCTTTATGAATTATTACCGTGGTCATTATCTTGTGCACACAAAAGCCTATGATGGCATTATTGAAGCTGTAAACAAGCTTAAAGCAATGGGGTTAAAGCTTGCGGTGGTTTCAAATAAGGCTGATGATATGACAAAAATTATAGTTAAAGAATTTTTTGGTGATATTTTTACAAAGGTTACAGGCAAGCGCGAGGGTTACCCCACAAAGCCTGACCCCACCTTGACACTTAAAATTATAGGTGAAATGGATTTAAAGCCACAGGAATGTATTTTTGTTGGTGATAGCGGCATGGACTGCGCAACAGCGGTTAACAGCGGCTGTTATCCGTTAGGTGTGCTTTGGGGCTTTCGTAAAAGGGAAGAACTACTTTTAAATGGCGCTAAAACACTTATAAGCAACCCAAATGAAATTGTACCCGTTGTAAAGGAAATGTTAAATGACTGAGCAAAACAGAAAATATTTGCCCACAAAGCTTGCGGGCTGTGTGGGCTTTACCGTTCAGGCAATAGTTAATAACTTTTTGCCAATTCTTTTTATAGTTTTTCAGGACATTTATGGTCTTGGCTATGAAAAACTGGGCAGACTTATTGTTTTTAACTTTGCCACCCAAATGGTAATCGACTTTCTAACCCCTAAAATATTACATAAAATCGGCTATCGACGTGCGGCATTTTTGTGTCAGTTTACGGCGTGCTTAGGTCTTTGCTTAATGGCGGTTTTACCGCATATTATGACAAACACCTACCTTGCAATAATACTGTCTATAACTGTCTATGCTACGGGTAGCGGTCTTATGGAGGTTATTTTAAGCCCAATGATAGAAATGCTGCCCACGGGCAATAAATCGGCTAATATGGCGGTTCTTCATTCGTTCTATTGCTGGGGTCAAACCATCGTTGTGCCATTAACTACTGCAATGGTGTTTATTTTTGGTGCTAAAAACTGGTCTTATATACCGCTTGTATGGGCAATTGTGCCTTTTATAAATATGTTTGCATTTTTATTTGTGCCAATTGTTGAGCCGGGCAAGGAAGAAAAACAAGCCACATTTTTAGAACTTTTAAAAACTCCCAAGTTTATTATTTATATGCTTATGATGTTTTGCGCAGGCGCAAGTGAAATTGCAATGTCGCAGTGGGCATCACTTTTTGTGGAAGAAGCATTGGGCGTTTCAAAGGCTATAGGTGATATTACAGGTCCTTGTCTTTTTGCCTTGTTTATGGCCTTAGGGCGTGTAATTTATGCAAAATATTCCAAAAAGGTGTCATTTACAAGGCTTTTAATTTGGCTTAATATTTTGTGCTTTGTGTGTTACGTAACCGTTGCGCTTTGCAAAATTGCGGCAATATCCTTATTGTTTTGTGCGCTGTGCGGTCTTTCGGTCAGCATTTCTTGGCCGGGTATTTATTCGGCAGGAGCGCGAACCTTTAAAAATGGCGGTGCGGTTATGTTCAGCGCATTCGCAATGTGCGGTGATACTGGTTGTACGTTAGGTCCAGGTCTTGTGGGCTTGGTTGCTGAATATACAAATTTAAACGTAGGTTTTCTTGCGGCGGCAATATTTCCGTTTGCAATGGTTATATGCTCGCTTTTAATTTTAAAAAATAATGTTGCAAAAACTAAAAACACATAGTATCATATACGTAAGGTGATAATTATGAAACGCAAAGATTATTTAAGCTGGGACGAATACTTTATGGGTATTGCCACCTTGGCGGCAATGCGTAGTAAGGACCCCTCAACTCAGGTTGGTGCTTGCATTGTTAATCAGGACAAGCGTATTATGTCAATGGGCTATAACGGTATGCCAAGAAACTGTAATGATGACGAATTTCCGTGGGGTAGGGATGACGACCCCTTGAATTCAAAATATTTATACGTTTGCCATGCTGAATTTAATGCAATTCTTAATTGCGAACGTGGTAATTTGCGTGGCTGTACGGTTTATGTTACACTTTTCCCTTGTAACGAATGCGCAAAGGCAATTATTCAGTCGGGTATAAGGGAAGTTGTTTATATGATGGATAAATATGCCGATACTGATAGCGTTATTGCTTCAAAGCGTATGTTTGATGCTGCGGGTGTGCTTTACCGCCCCTATGCCTTAAGCGATAAAAAAATTGTGCTTGAGCTTTAATAAACAAAAAACAACCGCCAAGGTTTTGCACCTTGGCGGTTTTGTTATTTTAATTATTTGTTAGCGTCAATAATCTTTTGGGTTATCATTGCGGGAACTTCTTCATAGCGTGTGGGCTCAAGTGTGAAGGTTGCGGTACCCTGTGTAATAGAACGCATTGCGGTAGAGAAGTCAGACATTTCAGCCATAGGAACCTCACCGATAATTTCCTGAAGCTTGTTTTCGGCAGGGTTCATACCGATAATGCGGCCACGACGCTTATTGATATCACCAATTACGTCACCAAGCATTTCGTCGGGAACGAGAACCTTAAGTGTGCCAATTGGCTCTAAAAGTACGGGAGAAGCCTGTGGAATACCGTCCTTATAAGCAATAGCGGCAGCCATCTTAAATGCCATTTCGGAAGAGTCAACAGGGTGGTAAGAGCCATCGTAAAGTGTTGCCTTAATACCAACCATTGGATAGCCTGCAAGCACACCCTTTAAAGCAGCTTCTTTCAGACCCTTTTCAACAGCGGGGAAGAAGTTCTTGGGAACTGCACCACCGAAAACTTCTTCTTGGAATACAAGCTCTTCCTCGTCACAAGGCTCAAACTTAATCCAAACATCACCAAACTGACCGTGACCGCCTGACTGCTTCTTATGACGGCCTTGAACCTTGACTTCCTTACGGATAGTTTCACGGTATGCAATCTTAGGAGCTTTAAGCTCAACCTCGGCGCCAAACTTTGACTTAAGGCGTGAAATAACAACGTCAATGTGTTGTTCGCCTAATGCCGAAAGAATAAGCTCGTGTGTTTCTTTATCGTTATAAACCTTAATGGTGGGGTCTTCTTCGGTAATTCTTGCTAAAGCAGAAGCAATTTTTTCTTCATCACCCTTTGACTTCGGATAAACAGCAACGGTAAGGTTGGGGTTGGGGAAGTCAGGCTTCTTGGCGGCAATAGCACCCTTAACTGAAAGGGTATCACCTGTCAAAACGTCGCCAAGCTTTGCAACGGCACCAATATCACCGGCTGTAATAATGTCAGCATCTTCCTGTTTGCCGGCCTTAAGCCACATAACCTTTGAAAGACGTTCCTCATTACCTGTGCGGTTGTTGATAAGGCGTGCATCGCCCTTTATAGCGCCCGAAAGCACCTTAAAGTAAGAAAGCTTGCCAACAAACGGGTCAGCAATGGTTTTAAATACTGTAAGCGCAGCTTCACCGTTTTTATCAAACTTAACCGCTTCACTGTCAGCATTTACATAACTGCAGTCAGCAGCAGAGGGCATAATCTTTAAAATGTTGTCAACCATTAACGGCACAGCGTTACCGCTTTGCTGAACACCGCTGTAAACGGGGCAAATGTCACCGGCTTTAACACCAATGGCAAGACCGTTTATAATTTCTTCGGTTGTAAATTCTTCGCCGCCGAAATATTTTTCCATTAAAGCTTCGTCAGTTGTAGCAACTGCTTCTAAAAGCATACTGCGCATATTGTCAATTTCTTCACTGACGGGCATACGCATTTCTTTAATTTCAAGACCGTTGCAGCCGTAAGCCTTGTTTTCAATAAGGTTTATGTAGCATTTAACCTCTTCACCCTCAATATAGGGAACAACGATAGGACAAATAACTGCACCGTACTGACCTGCTAATGCTGACAGTACACGGTAGAAATGGGCATGGGTAGAATCAAGCTTACCAACGAAGAAGCCAACGCTCTTTTTAAGGGCACGGGCCTTTTCAAAGCATTGCTTTGCGCCAACTGTAAGACCGGATTTACCCGAAATAGCAATAATTGCGCTGTCAGCAGCGGCCAAAGCCTCGCTAACACCTGCGGCAAAGTCAAAAAGGCCGGGGGCGTCAATTATATTAAGCTTGTTGTCGGCAATTTCCAAAGCGTAAACTGCTGTGGAGACTGAAGTCTTGCGCTTCTTTTCTTCCGCATCAAAGTCCATAACGGTAGTACTGTCGCTAATCTTGCCTATACGTTCGGTAGCTTTTCCGTAGAAAAGAATAGCGTCGGCAAGGGTGGTTTTACCCGAACCGCCGTGACCTAGCAGGGCAATGTTGCGAATTTGTGTTTCAGAATACTGTTTCAATTTGATGCACTCCTTTGGGGTTTATATGTTAATAATGGAATTATAACACATTCTTTTAGCAAATACAACCAATTTTTTTAAAAAGTGTGTAAAGAATTTATTAAATTTCAATAAAATTGGGCATATTGCAGTAAACAGTAAGTAAAGTTTTATACAAATTTATACAATGCACATTTATTAATTACAAAATGTAATTATAATACGCCAAATTTACCCAAAACAGTAACAAAAATGAAACTATTTTGTAACTGAATTGTTTTTGGTATTTTACTTTGTTTTTGTATATAATTATATTATCAAATTTGAAGGAGGCGGTAATATGAAAAAAATTATAACAGCAGTTTTGGTTTGCAGTATCGTATTACTGTCACTTTGCAGCTTTACACCTGTTAAATCGGTTGAGGCTAATAACGATGTTGTGGCATTTGATGAAGCCAAGGTTTTAGAAGCTAGGTTTTCAAATATGCTTAATCATAACTTTGTTTATGGCGAGATTTTTCATAATGATGAAGCATTGGTTAATGATTCGGCTTTAGCTCTTTTACACCTAGTAAATGACGGTTTTATTGAAGAAGCTCAGCTTAAGGACTATATCTTCAATATGTACGGTAAAATATATGATGATTTTTCGGCATATAACCCAGATGCGCCAAAGTCTGAAGGTCTTTTCTACGTTATTCCACGTGGTTATGATTTATTCGAGCATAAAATCACATCGGTTATTGACAACCAAGACGGAAGCTATACCGTTATAAGCGATGTCGTAATTGATTATCATTTTGGTGAAAAGGTTAACGCTATAAGCACAACCTTCTTTATCGAAAATGAAGAATCACCCTTTGGCTTTAACATTCTTTACAGCGATTTAGCATATCCGATTGAATTTGCAAGTCAACTTTAATTTTAAAAACCCGACCGTTTGGTCGGGTTTTATTTTTCAAACAAATTAAACACCGAAAATTTATCAAATAAAAGTTCCCATTGGCTGATGGTGGGCAGGGTGGGGGTATCGGTTTTTTTACAAGGAATATGAATTAAATAATTTTTGGTTTTAACATCAAAAAATATTTGACCGCATAAATAAGAAATTACTTTTTTGGTTTGCTTAATTTCGCCATTTCCTTTAATTACAATTCCGTTTTTAAAGCTTATTGTTAAAAAGGGCGAGTGTGATGCCAATAATAAAACAAGTGCAGTGTAAAGTCTTTGGTTTATTAAAGCATTTTCATTTACATTTATAGAAAAGCAAAATTTTTTTGTAGCTTTAACACAACAAAGCAAATTAAAACTTAAAAGCTCAATATTTATACTTTCTTTAATATTCTTATATAAAAAAGCTTCGGCAAGGTAAATTTTACGTAAATTTGACAAATGACGGGGCATAAGACCCCGTTTTAAAACCGAAAGGGAAGTGTACATACGCAAATTATTGAGATAACATTCAAATCTATTTGGCAAAACTATCAAATAAAGGCCCCCTGATACTTTTATATTATGCCAAATTATCTAAATTTTAAAAAAATTGTTAAAAAATAAACAAACCACTTGAAATAATCGACGAGATAATGTAAAATATATAAGTAAAAATATTAGGAGGTATATTCCAATGGTTAAAGTTGCAATTAACGGTTTCGGCCGCATCGGTCGTCTCGCATTCCGTCAAATGTTTGGCGCTGAAGGTTACGATGTAGTAGCTATCAACGACCTTACAAAGCCCTCAATGCTCGCAAATCTTCTTAAGTATGATACTGCACAGGGCGGTTACTGTGGTTACATCGGTGAAAATCTTCACACTGTAGCTGCTGATGACGAAGCAGGCACCATCACTGTTGACGGCAAAACCCTCAAAATCTATGCTGAAAAAGATGCTAAGGATCTTCCTTGGGGCGAACTCGGTGTTGACGTAGTTCTCGAATGCACCGGTTTCTACTGCTCAAAGGAAAAGAGCCAGGCTCACATTGATGCAGGCGCTAAGAAGGTTGTTATTTCTGCTCCCGCAGGCAACGATCTTCCCACAGTTGTATTCAGCGTAAACGAAGGTATTCTCACTAAAGAAGACACCATCATTTCTGCTGCTTCTTGCACCACTAACTGCCTTGCTCCTATGGCTAAGGCTCTTAACGACTATGCTGCTATTCAAAGCGGTATCATGAGCACCATCCACGCTTACACCGGCGACCAGATGATTCTTGACGGTCCTCACAGAAAGGGTGACCTTCGTCGTGCACGTGCAGGCGCTGCTAACATCGTTCCCAACAGTACCGGTGCTGCTAAGGCTATCGGTCTTGTAATTCCTGAACTCAACGGCAAGCTTATCGGTTCTGCTCAGCGTGTTCCTGTTGCTACCGGTTCTACCACCATTCTTACCGCTGTTGTTAAGGGTGCTGACGTAACTAAGGAAGGCATCAACGCTGCTATGAAGGCTGCTGCTTCTGAATCATTCGGTTACAACGAAGATCAAATCGTTTCTTCTGACGTTATCGGTATGCGTTACGGTTCTCTCTTCGATGCTACTCAGACAATGGTAGCTAAGATTGCTGATGACCTTTATGAAGTACAGGTTGTTTCTTGGTATGACAACGAAAACAGCTACACCAGCCAGATGGTTCGTACTATTAAGTACTTTGCTGAAATCTAATTTAAGGTTTTAATCTTTAAAACTCCTATCCTTTGGGATGGGAGTTTTTTTGTTGTAATTTTTACCTCTATATGATATAATAAAATAAATATGTATACTTGGTGAATTTTATGAAGATTTTAGCTGTGGGGGACGTTTGCGGAAGCATCGGCTGTGAATATGTTCGCAAGGTTTTACCCGCCCTAAAGCGTGAAAAGAAAATTGATTTTGTGATAATAAATGCTGAAAATTCGGCTGACGGTAACGGTGTTACACCCAAAAGTGCCGATAGTCTTCTAAACGTCGGCGCCGATGTGCTTACGGGTGGAAACCATTCCTTTAGACGTGCAGAGGTGCTCGATTACTTGGAAGAAAAGGACAACGTGCTTCGTCCGCACAACCTAAGTGAAGCACCATTTGGCAAAGGCTATTGCCTTATAGACTGTGGCAGCTATAGTGTTGCAGTAATCAATTTAAGCGGTAAAATTTATCTTGAAAAAAACGGACCTACTTGTCCGTTTGCTACTGCTGACGAGCTTATTGAAAAAGCAAGGGCTGACGGTGCGAAAATAATTGTGGTTGACTTTCACGCCGAAGCCACAAGCGAAAAACGTGCCTTGGGGCTGTATCTTGATGGCAAGGTGTCGGCATTTTTTGGTACACACACCCACGTGCAAACGGCTGACGAACAAATTTTGCAGGGCGGTACGGGTTATATAACTGATCTTGGAATGACAGGACCTATTGATTCAGTGCTTGGTGTTAGGAAGGAAATTATTATAAACCGCCTAAAGTCTAACGATATGTCAAAATTCCAGTTAGCTGATGGTAAGTGCAGTTTAAACGGCTGTGTTTTTGAAATTGATATTAAAACGGGTAAGACCGTTAGTGTTGAAAGAATTTCTGTTTAACGGAGAAACAAATGAAAAAAATCCTTTCCATTTTATTGGTGTTCGTTTTGGTGATAATTCTTGGTGCTTGCGCTAAGAATGAGGGTGGCGGCTCGTCACAAAAAGGTGAAAACGGTTCAAAACCGCAAGAAGTAAAAACCATAACACTTCTTTATTCCACCTCTGACTCATTTAACCCTTATGAATCCATTACAGACCAAAACCGACAAATCGCTAAGCTGTTATTTGAACCGCTTGTTAAAATTGATAATGAATTTAACACCGTTATGTGCCTTGCGCAAGACATTAAAAACGAAGGCACCACCTGTACGGTTACGCTTAAAACAGTTAGCTTTTCGGACGGAACAATGCTTACTGCTGATGACGTGGTTTATTCCTACAAAGCGGCAGTTGCAGCCAACGGGCTTTATGCTTCCAAGCTTTACGAGGTTAAAAGTGTTACGGCGGCTGACAGCAAGACGGTTGTGTTTGAGCTTAAAAAGGTTGACCCTTATTTTCAAAACGTTTTATATTTTCCAATTTTTAAAGCGGGTAGCGATAAGCTGACAAATGAAGACAGCGTGAAGCTTGTGCCAATTGGTTGCGGAAGATACGTATTTAATGATGATAAAACCGAATTACTGCAAAATAAAAAATATTACGGCAAACAAGGCAATATTAATGTGATAAGGCTTATAAACGCACCTGATAGGGAATCGGTTGCACATTACGTTGAAATTGGTGCCGCAGATATTTATTTTAACGATATTTCTGACGGCGAAATTATACGAATGAGTGGTCAAAAGTTTGATATTAACCTTAATAACTTGGTTTATATTGGGGTTAATCATTCGGTGGGTGATTTATCACAAGCATTATTGCGTCAAGCAATATCCAGCGGAATTGACAGAAATTCAATTTGCGCTAATGCTTATTATAATAATGCACTTTCGGCAAAAGGCTTTTTTATTCCCGTTTGGGATGTAACCAAATCGGTTCAAAATATACAAACTTCCCAAAATTCGCAAATAACTATTGAGAATTTAGAAGAAATAGGTTATAATAGTTTAGATGGAGAGGGCGTGCGTTATAAAGGCGGTCGTTCCTTAAGATTCAACCTTTTGGTTAACGAGGAAAACCGTTCCCGTGTTGCTGCGGCTGAGCTTATAGCTGAACAGCTTTTACCCTTAGGTATTAAGCTGACTGTGGTTAAGGTTAGCTTCCAGCAATATCAGAAACGCCTACAAAACGGCGAATTTCAGCTGTATTTAGGTGAAGTAAATATCACCGAAAATATGGATATTTCAAGTCTGGTTGTTCCGGGCGGCTCTGCGGCATACGGTGTGAATAGCACTGTGCCTGAGGTGGCTGAGGGTGAAACCCCACCTGCAACTGCGGCTGATATTGTTAATTCCTTTTATAAGGGTCAGGCTGAAATTACCGACGTGGTGTCGGCCCTTCAAACCGAAATGCCGGTTATTCCAGTTTGCTATCGCACAGGCGTTTTGTTCTGTGAGGACGGCATTATGAACGTAAACGGCGCTTCTCAAAACGATATATTTTTAAATATTCATTCTTATAAGCTCAAATAAACAGGAGGCATTGAATATGATTGCTTACGAAACAAGATTAGGTAAGGTTGAAATTAGCGAGGAATACCTAGAAAAGCTTATCGGTCACGAGGTTACATCCTGCTTTGGTGTGGTTGGTATGGTTCCACGCAGGGTTAAACAAAAAATTTATAACCGTTTTTCAAAGTCTGATATGGCTGATACCGGTGTTATTGTAACCGGTAAGGGTGACACTCTTTCGGTTGAAATTCATATTGTTGTTACCTACGGTATTAACATAAATGCTATCGCTGTAAGCATTACTGAAAAGGTAAAGCACATTGTTTTGGAAAATACAGGTCTTGAAGTTGAAAAGGTGACCGTTAAGATTGACGGCATTAAGGAATAATTTTTCCGTTAGTTAAAAGGAGTGTATTAAATTTTGATTACCGGTGATATATTGCGCGATGCTATAATATCAGCAGCAAATAATTTAAGTAACAATCGCAAAGCGGTTGATGATTTAAACGTTTTCCCCGTGCCCGATGGTGACACAGGTACTAATATGTCTATGACAGTTGGCAATGCCGTACGTGAATTGGAAAAATTAAGCGGCGCAACTGCAGGTAAGGTAGCGTCGGTTAATGCTTCTGCTTTACTTCGTGGTGCAAGAGGTAACTCGGGTGTTATTACGTCTCTTTTATTCCGTGGCTTTGCTAAAGGTATAGGAGATGCTGAAACCGTTTCGTCCGAAAACTTTAAGGATGCTTTTGCCCTTGGTGTAGAGGCTGCTTATAAGGCTGTTATGAAGCCAACTGAAGGTACAATTTTAACCGTTGCCCGTGTTGCCAGTGAATATGCCGCAAGGTCGTATAAGTCGGGTAAGGACGAGGTTGGCGTTTTTGAGGATGCAATTGAAGGCGCAAAGGCAGCGCTTGCCCAAACACCTGAATTATTACCCGCACTTAAAAAAGCAGGCGTTGTTGACGCAGGCGGTCAAGGCTTCGTTCTGATTTTGGAAGGTATGCTTTCGGTATTTAAGGATGGCGTTATTATTAAGGCGAATTCATCAGCTGCTGTAGCTGATGATGAGGGAGAGGAAGAAACCTCACGTAATGCCGCAGGCGAATTTGAAACCGAAATTACTTTTACCTACTGTACTGAATTTATAGTAAACAGGGCAGAGAAATGTGAAAAAGAACCTCAGGATCTTAGAGCGTATCTTGAAACCATTGGTGACTGTGTTGTTGTGGTTGATGATGAAGAAATCATTAAGGTTCACGTTCACACCGACCATCCCGGTAATGCAATTGAAAACGCTTTAACCTTTGGTTCGCTTGTTCACCTTAAAATAGAAAATATGCGTGACCAGCACGAAAAGGCAAAGCACGACGCTGAAATTGCAAAGAAAAAACCTGTTAAAAATGCCGATCGTACCGAAACCTTTACCCCTGTTAAGCCCACAAAGCCGGTTGGTTTTGTTTCGGTTTGCGCAGGTGATGGTTTGGCTGAATTGTTTAAGGATTTAGGCGTTGATACCATCGTTTCGGGAGGTCAGACAATGAACCCCAGCACCGATGATATCTTAAAAGCTATTGAATCTACTCCCGCTGAAACTGTTTTTGTTTTGCCTAATAATAAAAATATTATTATGGCGGCTGAACAGGCTATCCCGATAAGCACCCGCAAGGTTATTGTTATTCATACAAGAACAATTCCGCAGGGCATTGGCGCAATGCTTGCTTTTGACCCAGATGCTGATGATAACGGCAACGCAATTGAAATGCAAAATGCAATTCAGCGCATTACAACCGGTCAAATCACTTTTGCAGCAAGAGATGCTGATTTTGACGGCTTTAAAATTAAGCAAGGCGAATTAATGGCAATGCTTGGCGGTAAGATTAACTTTGTTGATACCGACCTTGAAAAGAGCGTTTTAAAGCTTCTTAAGAAGATGGTTAAGCCCGACAGCGAATTTATTACTGTTATTTACGGCAGTGACGTAACAAGCAGTCAGGCGGCTGAAATTGAAGCTAAAATTCAGGCAAAATTCGGTTCTAAGTATGAAATTACTATGATAAACGGCGGACAACCGATTTATTACTATATCCTTTCTGTAGAATAGGAGAAATTTTATGACAGCTTTCACTGATATTCAATATTTAAAAGGTGTCGGTGCTAAAAGGGCTGAAATTCTCAAATCAAAGGGCATCGACACTGTCGGTGCCCTTTTGCGTTTTTATCCAAGAAAATACCTTGACTGGACTAAAACCTACCCCATAAGCCGTGCCCCGTTTTTTGAAAATGTGTGTGTTAGGGCAAAAATTGTAACCCCAATTGAAGAATTTAAAACCAAAAGCTCAGTTGTAATTTATAAATTTATTGTCGAGGATGAAAGCGGCCGAATGTTTGTCAGCCTGTTTAATCAGCGCTTTTTGGCGGAAAAGTTAAAAATGGACCGTGAATATTTGTTTTACGGCAAGCTTGACGGTAATTTTGGCGCGCGGCAAATGAACTCGCCCATTATAAAGCCTGCTGATTATAACGTTATAGAGCCGATATATCCCGCAAGCCGTGATATGTCGTCCGCTCAGCTTTCGCGTCTTGTGAAAACTGCGGTAAATTCGCTTGAGCTTGAGGAAACTTTGCCTCAAATAATTCTTGAAAGAAATAATTTGTGCAGTTTAAAATTTGCAATTGAGAATATACATTTTCCGTTGTCGCCCGAAGCCTTTAAAAAAGCAAAGGAGCGTTTGGTTTTTGAAGAACTGTTTGTGTTGCAGGTTGCACTTTCAATAATTAAGCTTAAAACCCACCAAAAAAGTGGTTGCATAATAAAAAATAACTCGGTTGAAGCATTTAAACAAGGCTTGCCTTTTGAACTGACTTCTGCTCAGAGCCGTGTTATTAACGAATGTATAAAGGACATGCAGTCGGGCAGACCAATGACCAGGCTTATTCAGGGTGATGTTGGCAGTGGTAAAACAATGGTTGCCGCCGCCCTTTGTTCTGTTGCGGCGGAAAACGGTTATCAGTCAGCGCTTATGGCACCCACCGAAATTTTGGCCGAACAGCATTTTAAAACGCTATCAAATATAAATGAATGCAGCGGTATAAAATGCGGTCTGCTGACAGGTTCACTTACCGCAAAACAAAAATTGGTGGTAAAAAAACAGCTTGCCGACGGCGAAATTGACGTTATTATAGGCACTCACGCTTTAATTGTTGATGACGTACAGTTTAACAATTTGGGGCTTGTTATCACCGACGAACAGCACCGTTTTGGTGTTGCACAGCGTGAAAAGCTTACTAAAAAGGGTGAAAACCCACATACACTTGTAATGTCGGCAACACCTATTCCGCAAACCTTGGGTCTTATTTTGTACGGTGACCTTGATATAAGCATTATTGATGAATACCCAAAAGGCAGGCAAAAAATTGACACCTACTGTGTTGATTCAACCTACCGTAACCGAATTTATAACTACATTAAGAAGTTTTTAAATAACGGTCAGCAAGGGTATATTGTCTGCCCGTTGGTAGAAGATGGGGAAGAAAGCGGTCTTAAATCGGCTAAGGAATATTATAATGCTCTTTGCGAAAACGAATTTAAGGATTATTCGCTTGGGCTTTTGCACGGCAAAATGAATGCGAAGGACAAGGAAAAGGTTATGCGCCGTTTTGCCGAGGGTGAAATTCAGCTGCTTGTTGCCACAACGGTAATTGAAGTTGGCATTGACGTGCCTAATGCTGTTGTAATGCTTATTGAGGATGCCGACCGTTTCGGTCTTTCTCAGTTGCATCAGTTAAGGGGCAGAATCGGTCGTGGTAACGCAAAAAGTGACTGCATTTTAATAAGTGACAGCCAAAATGAAGAAACTCTTTACCGCCTTAACGTTATTAAATCCTCGTCAGATGGCTTTAAAATAGCCGACAAGGACTTTGAACTTCGTGGTCCGGGTGATTTTCTCGGCAACCGACAGCACGGCATTCCACAAATGAAAATTGCCGACATTTTTGCCGATAAAGAGGTTTTGTTTAAGGCCAAAAAGGAAGCCGAGCTATTACTTCAATACGACCCTCGCCTTAAATTCCCCGAAAATAAGGAATTGCGACAAGAGGTAATAGACCTTTACAAACGGCTTAATCAAAATTAAAACGGTGAGCATTTGCTCACCGTTATTTATTATTTATATTCGATTTTTGTAATTGTTGTACCGTTTAAGGTAAGGGTTATTTCGGTGCCGATTTCAGTAAAGGGAAGCTTATCCGACATAGTTACCTTTGCGGTATAAATTGCGTCGTTACCCTGAAGCTTTATATAATAAACCGTGTTACCGTCAATTACTACAGCGTTAATTTTTTCAATTATACCGCTTGTCGTTTCGGGTTTAATATCCTCGCTTACGTTTTCATTCTTAAGCTTTGAAATATAATCGCTTTGCGCGGCCTCAACGCTGTTGCCTGTACCTACAATTTGGTATTGGTTAACGTCAACAAAAGCGTACATTTTAACAAGTCCTGCCGCATCTTTAAGTGACATAAAATATGTCGGTCTATTGGAAACGTTTAAAAGCAGGGGAAAGGTTGAGGTGTAATTTAGATGCTGTACCTGACCTTCGGCTGATGACATTGCTGAATATTCCTCAGCGCCAGGTATTGCATAAAACTTGGTTTCCTTTGTACGAAGATTTGTAAGCACAAAGCCCACGTTCGATTCGTCACTTGTAACCGAAGTCATACCAGTGTATAAATAAACGTCATCATCAATTGCTAAATAATTGTAGCCATCGGTTGGCTGTAGCACACCGCGCTGACCAAATACCGAATTCCAAAAGCCTGAACGATATTTGCCGTTATATACAAGCTGCTGAATAACCATATCCGATTCAAACACCTGGTCAACCCAAGTAGGAATGTCCTTCAAAGCGTAATACTTGCTTTCACCTGTTACAGCATTTAAAAGCACGGCGCCGTTAATGTCCTGACCGTTCCACACACCAATGCGGTAGGTAACGGTTGATGCTACCCAATAGGGTGTGCCGTCATCATCAATTTCAAAGGAAATATCACCAAAAATTTTGGTGGGGTACTTAAAGCGAAGCGCACGGTTAAGGTCACGCATAAAGTATTCGCTTTCAGAATATTTTATGCCGTTTTCAAGCCTTACAAGAGAAGTTTCCTGAGTGGTCATATCAATGGTGATATATGCAGGAATACCTTGTTTTTGGTTGTTAAGCCATTTAATAATGTCACCGTAAATTAATGGGGTTACACGCACGGGCTTGCCACGGTAGTTAATTTGGGTGTAAATGTCCTCAATTTCAAACTGCGAAACTAAATCTGACATTTCACCTAATTTTCTTTGTGCCAAGCGTGAAGCAGTATCACGGTCAACAATGGGGATTTGGTCCATATTAATTTCGGCAACGTCCTTTGTAAAATCACCGTCTGACATTTTTATAAGGTTATTGTAAGCCTTAGCGTTAAAAATTTCAGCACCAATAATTGAAACCACACCGCTTAAAACAATAATTGCCACAATAAAAATTACTGCAAATTTAATAGGCGCACCCAAAGCACTTAAGTTAAGGTGGGTTTTGCTGTCAATTTTAATTTTTTTGCCCACGTTTGCTTTTATAAAATCGAAAATTTGGGTAAAGGCGTTAATCGCTACACAAACAATAAACGACCAAATTAAAAACGTCCAAAATTCACGACTGCGCCAGTTAATTGGCGGTAGCATAAACCAATAGGACAAAGCAATTATTACAAGTGAAACAAGCCACTTAATAATGACCTTTAAAATGTTATTTTTCATTTATACCACTCCTAAAATTTGTAAATTAAGAATAACACATTATGTAATTAAAGTCAAATATTGCAAACTAAAAAAACATATAGTATAATTGAAATATCTTATGAAACGGTGGTTTTTTATGTTTAAAGAAATAAGCGCAAGGGAAATCAAAGAAAATATTGTTGATTTAATTTCAAACGAATGGATGCTAATTTCCGCAGGGGATGAAAACAGCCACAATATGATGACAGCCTCTTGGGGATTTTTGGGCGAAATGTGGGGCGCTGATACTGCAGTTGCGGTTATTCGCCCACAAAGATACACTATGCAGTTTGTTAATGACTGTGATTATTATGCCCTTTCTTTTTACGGTGATAACAAGGACATTCACAAAATTTGCGGTAAGTTAAGCGGTAGGGAAGTCAATAAAACCGAAATGACAGGTTTAACACCTGTTTTTGCCGATAATACGGTTTATTTTGAGGAAGCGCGCCTTGTAATAATTTGCAAAAAGCAGTATGTGCAGGAAATGAAAGAGGAATGCTTTACCGATAAGGCCCCGCTTAAATGGTATGGTGATAAGGATTACCACAAAATGATTTTTGGAAAAATTGAAAAGGTGTTGGTTAAGGAATGAAATTTTTAATAGCGTCTGACATTCACGGCAGTGCATATTATTGTGATTTGCTTTTAAAGGCAATTGAAGCCGAAAAGCCCGAAAAGGTGCTGATTCTCGGTGATATTTTGTACCACGGTCCCCGAAATGATTTACCCAAAGGCTACGCACCTAAAGAGGTTATTGCAATGCTTAATCCATTAAAGGATATGCTTTTGTGCGTAAGGGGCAACTGCGATGCCGAGGTTGACCAAATGGTGCTTCAGTTTCCCATAATGGCCGATTATAAAACCCTACCGCTTGAAGATGAAACTCTTTATCTAAGCCACGGCCATATTTATGGAAAGGATAACCTGCCCGAAATGGCAAAGGGCGATATTTTGCTTGGCGGTCACACCCACGTGCCCGAAATAGTAGACCTTGAAGGTAAAATTTATATGAACTGCGGTTCGGTATCTATTCCGAAAGATAATTCACCCCATAGCTATATGATTTATGAAAATGGTGAATTTTTGTGGAAAAACCTTGAAACCGGCGAGGTTTATAAGCAATTTAAAATTTAAATGAATTGTTTTATGATTTTTAAAAACAAAACTCCCCTTGGAGCAATCTAAGGGGAGCTTTTATATTATAAATCTAATTGTTTAGATTCTTTGATATCCGCCCGTGGTCAAATACGCAAAAGGGGGATTTATTCAATTACATCAATATTTAACTATTGACTAAAAATTTTAATTACAATATAATAAATATATATTTTTCGCAGGGTGGGTACAATGCTGAAATTTGGGAATTTAAAGACAAAAAGGCAAATTAAAAATGCACTTCTCGATATGTTTAATCTCAAAAAAGTAGGATCATTTTGGTTTAAAGATAAAAATGGTATTCTTTCTATACGTATTAATTCTTCAAGAGGCAAAGTTTTTTTGAATATTAATCTCCCACAAGAATTTAAAGTAAGCAATACCAACCATACAAAATATGGTTTTGGCCGTCAATTTGATACAACTGAAATATACGACACTATTATCGACAGACCTTCAAATGAAGAGCTGGAACAATTAATAACAAAAGGACAAAGACTATATTATTGTCCTTTTGTTGATGGGCATATAAGCGTTGCCTTACTTCTTGGATGGCTAAAAGTTTTTCCAGATGCGGTTTTAACTATAACGCCTGAAAGTAAACCGAAATATATCTTGTTAAAAAGCAAATTCGGTTGCGCATTCATCTACGTTTCCCGTAAAGAAAAATGATTTAAGAAATCTTTGTTTTAGGAGAGATATTTTGCGACACAAAATCAAGCCAGCATTATTGGTAATCATTGCCGGTAATTTAATATGCCCAATATTGTTTTGGATACTTTCTCAGACCATTTCGGGTGATAATTATGTATCATTAATCATTGATAATGCAGCAGCTATTTCTACTATATCAAGTATTGCATCAAACACCCTATTGGAGCTTATGCCGATTTATTTTAAAACAGGCATACTTCTTTTCGGCATTCAATTATTTAATATGCTTATTTTAAAAAGTGGTAATTACTCAGAAAGTGGCTTTAAAAACTTTACGTTTAATGTATCCATGCTTTTGCCAACCGTCGTTGTTTCAATACTAATATCGCTGTTTTTAAATATTCCGTTCATTGACAGTGCCATCAATTATATATGTGATATTCGCACTACGTGGACAAGTTTTTTAGATATTTTTTCTTCCAAGACGTTTTTAATTGGTTTGCAAAATATTGCTTTGACCATTTGGGGTATAATCAGATTGGCAATTTTCTTTGTTGTCACAGTATATCCAATTGCTGAGACCATTTTAGTTTTACTTACAATGTTGCTTAGTGCCTTATTAATACTTATTATAAGCGTTATAACGTGGATTTTCGGATGTGAGTTCGGCACTGTATTTAACGGTTTAGTAAATGGTTTAAATACCACACTTGCTTTTTGTGAAGGGTTTGGGCTTGTTTTCGGTGCCATAGCAATGATTATTTGCTTTATCACAATAGACAATGTTTTTGTAGCAATTTTTAAAACGGTAAATATTGCGAATTGTTCCCCTCAATACGAATTAGCAGATAGAATGTCAGATGCTATTCTGGGTAAGGTGAACCGATATTGCTAAAGAAATTGTTTTTACATTACGTAAGTGTTTAATTTAATGTAAAAGAGGAAAAAATTATTCTTCTAATATTGCGATTGCTTTTAAATATTTTTCTCTTCTGCTCAACGCTTTTTCGTCAATGGCATCTAATCTTGTTAAATCAGAATTATGTTTTAAGTCTGCAAGCTTTACCGCTTTCGCAATGGGGTTATTTTTTATTTCACGTACATAGTCCATATATGCCACATCGTCTGCGTGGGTCATTAATGCAATTGCATCTGTAATATTCTTATCGAACCCCATACTTGTTAAATCTTCAATTGTGTAGTCTGTATCTTCTACCAAATCGTGCAGCAATGCAACAACCGTTGTTTCTTCGGTTTGCATTTGCTCTGCTAAATGGAAAGGATGAAACACATACGGCATACCGCTTTTATCGGTTTGATTTTTATGTGCTTCAAAACATAGCTTTAATGCCTTTTTGGTGTTTTCGGTATATATCATTTCGTCGCCCCCTGTAAATAGTATAGCATATATTTCAAAAAAGAAAAGTACTTATTAAAATATTGACAAAACTGTTTATATGTGTTATTATGAGGCAAAAGATAACTTCGCTTATTTTGTAAATGGATTGAATTTCTATTAGGGAAATTCTACCCATTTGCAGGATAGGCTTTTTTTATTGCCATCCTGTACAAAAAAGAATACAGGAGGAAAAATTATGGGTTATTATTCAGATCCTACTGCTGAAAGAGCATTAGGAAATATCAATCGCGAATTTTTAAAACAGGTTAAAAAAGCAAAACGTCTTCGCAAACTTTATGAACAGGGTAAGCTTTCACCTGAAGCGTTGGAAAGGGCGCATACACAGTTTAAGGGCCTGTACAAGCACGTGCTCGATAACGTGCTTGAAGAACAAAAATAGCACAAAAATCCCCACCGATTTCTCGGTGGGGATAATTTTATTTAGGATAATTCTTATTTCATATCCTTGATAGCAGCCTGTGCAGTATAGCATCAAGGGATGACTTTTTACCACACTTACCAACGGTTGTGATTATACCATTCTGATTTTCGTTTTTCAATAGGTTCGGGAAATATTGTTGTAATTCAGTCAAACCGATTACAT